>NZ_JACDFE010000091.1 GCF_013815995.1 Sporichthya sp. | reverse complement strand
GCGCGGGAGAAGGTCGCCCGCGCCCGACCCGCCGCCGCGACCACCCG
Source organism: Sporichthya sp. (assembly GCF_013815995.1). Lineage (GTDB taxonomy): Bacteria > Actinomycetota > Actinomycetes > Sporichthyales > Sporichthyaceae > Sporichthya. The sequence continues at coordinate 15,745 of NZ_JACDFE010000091.1, read as the reverse complement.
CACTAGCAGCTCACGCTCCCCCAGGCCCCTCGCGCGTGGGCCGGCCACGTGCTCGCCGGCCACCCGTTGAGCGGCCATCCGTTGACCGGGTGAACGCTGACCGGGCAGCCGCGCCGCACCGGCGCCGACTCGGGCCAGGGAGAGCACCCGGTCGGCGGTGAACCCGGCTGTCGTGGCCTCACCACGCCAGCGTTCGTGCAACACCGACAGCGCGGGGTGGTCCTTGCTCCGCCGGGTCTTGAGGACCGCCGTTTTCACCACCGCTACCCGTTCGGCCGGTGTCAGGGTCCGGGCCAGCGCCTTTTCATATTCGGCGATCTTCGGACTCGCGTCGGCCGCGATAGCGGCGGTGCGCTTACTCCACAATGTCAACAGCCCGGAGGGGACCCCGACGATTTCGGCCTGACCGTGCTCATTGAGCACCTCAAAAGTCACGCCCAAGCGTTCGTGCATTTCCGTGCGCAACGCCGCCTGGTAAATCATTCCCGCGCTTTTCTTGTGGTGGAACAGCTCCGTCGCATCGATCGTGCGCCACACCCCGTCGGCGCAGCGGACCTTGTTCACCACCAGCGCGTGGGTGTGCAGCTGCGGATCCCCACACCGCGAGCTGCGGTGATCGAACAGCGCCGCCGTCAACCCGTCCGTGGCCACCTGCTCGGTGCCGTCCGTCCCGCGCCGTGACAACGCGACGTGGGTGTCCAGGTAGGCCAGGCCGGCCTTCACCGCCGAACGGTGCGCCGCCATCGCCGCCGACGCGATATCTCGATTTCCCAGCGCCCACAGGGAACTGACGCTCTTGGGAGCGGAGAAGGTCAGATCGAACCCGGTCACCCCATCCGTCCGCCAAGCCCGCCCCAACCGCTGCCCGGTGCTCGGGTTCAAAGCCCGGGCGAACAGCGCCTCCAGCTGCGCCTCGTCCACGACCGACCCCGGCTCTAGGCCCAGGGCCGCCAGCCCGCGGCCGTGCCAGCGGCCCGGGGCCTCCCGCCCCAGGTAGTACTCGGTCGCCGCGCACGCGACCCCGGCCGTGTAGTAGCGCCACGACGAAGTCCCGATCTTGGCCGAACTCAACACCCCGCTGCGCCTCCCGCAATATTCCCCCGGACGCCGACCACCGTACATTCAAAGAATGCACATGTCTGCTGCGGTTCTCGAGGCAGGCAACGGTTGCTATTGGTGGCGGGGTACTGGTGGTGAATTGGGGGTTTGAAGGGTTCGTTCCGGTCAATTAGATCAGGGGAAAAACGAACGAGACCTTAGGCGCCCGCGCAGTGTGTCGCGGTGTCCGACGGGCCGGAAAGTTGCCGAGGTGCTCGTTGGCGCACCCCCGAACACGCCGCCATCCGCTGAGCGCGACCGGTATCGAGCAGCGCACCCGCGGATAGCCGGTGGCCGGCGACACGAGCCTCAGGCGATCAGCGCGGACTTAGGTGCGCCATCGGTAGAACGTCTGCTCGCTGCACCCGAGCTTTTTGCAGACCCCGGGGATCGTCGCGCCCTGGGCCTGGAGGCGCTCGGCCTCTCTCAACTTCGCGACGATCTGCTCCGCCGTCAGTCTCTTTGCCGCGGCCATCTACCTCACACCGTTCCTCTCACTTGTCGACAGACTCTCAAGCGAGATGGACCAGTTATCGGGCGGCCGCACATCTCGTATGCCCTCCCGGTCAGAGATCTGGTCACATGTAGGCAGTCCCCTGACAAGGAAAATTGAGCCGGTCGAGTGCGAGCTCATCACGACCTCACCCGCACTTCAGCCGCGTGACCTAACCTGTCACCTGAACGTGCGGCGGACCCGAAAGTGGCCATACCACTTGACGCCAAATCGGTAGGTGGGCTGACTCAGCGTGGGCGCAAATCTGATCGAACACTTCGGAGCATTGCATCTGTACCGCGGGCGGCTGTGGGTGGGCAAACCGCGAGGCGTCCGGGCTGATCCTCCGTTCGGCCGGTGGATGGGCGTCTGCCTGGTGCCGGCGGGAATTCGTTGCTATGAGGGCGGCTACTTCACGCGGCGGCGAACGGCCTGGGATGAGATCACATCAATCACCGTGAGGTTTGATGCGCAGGACTTCACCGGATACGGCACCCAATCGCCGTTCCAGGGGGCGTGGGGCGCACAGCCCGACGATCCGCGGCGAGTAGTGAGCTTGAAGTGGCTGCGCGGGAACGCGTGGAACCGGAATGTATCGCTGGTACCTTCCGCATGGAACGGCGAAGTGACGGAGCAGAAGACGCACGCGGTACGTCGCCTCCCAGACGCTCTACGCCTCCATCCGGGACTGCGCACGTCGCTCGCTACCGAGCATGGGATCGCTGACTTGTTGGGCCGGCTGGCCGCGGCGCCCGATGTCGGTGCAGTCGATCGGATCCTCGATGGGGGCAGATCATGAGCCGAAAGGAATAGGGCGGTGGGAATCCGTTTAGAACATGCTTTTCGGCGAGTGCAGCCCTCCATTCCATCCACCTTGGTTTGAAAGCCATTTCGCACTGCGATCTGCTGGCCAACGGACTTTCACGATAGGTTTCGGCGCCTCCTGAGGCCCCGTAATTGCCGTAGACCGAACCGTACCGAGAAAAAAAGTGATGTATACGCCGTGGCAAGGGTGACCCATATCGAGACATGCCAAATAAGAAATAAAACAACCAGAACCATGGCGAGCGTCAACATTGTCAGGTCGAAGCCGTCGACCAACTTCAAGCGAGGGTCTACATCTGCCACGGGTCCGCCGGCCTGGGGTTGTAGTAAGTTCTCCGATACGACCCATCAGAAAGCTTTTGGGCAGTCACAATTAACCCTCCAACCAACGCAATTACCGCGCCAACGATGATTCCGCCGACGAATATCGCGATCGCGACCTCGAATGCGCCGGCCAGAGCCCCCACCAGTCCTATCGCACCCGCAAGCGCCAATGCGCTCAAGGCAGCGATTGCAACGCCTCCTATGACCACGCAGGCTCCGACCCCACCAACTCCTTTACAGTGCTTCTTGATGAACTTTTTGGTTGCCGTGCCCGCTTTGCAGGCCCAGCCAAAACCCTTCTTGCATTTTCCATCGAGATCGAAGCTATTAATAGGATCTTGGCCCGCGTAGTCGTAGGCGTTGGCGCTGCCGCCAACTATCGGATCGGTGGAGAGGAATCGACCGGTGGCCGGGTTGTACAGCCGCACCCCCATCAGAATCAGTGAGTTGGCGACGGTCTCGATGGAGCGTTGTTTGCCGCCGAGCCAGGCGTAGCGCCCGTAGGCGGGGCCGGTGGTGCCGGTCTTCTTCGCGCCGTACTCGGTGGTGTCGTAGGCCAGCGCCGAGTCGCTGGTGGTGGCGCTGGTGTAGTGCAGGGCCTGCCCGACATCGCCGTGCAGCGTGGTCAGCTGCAGCCAGAACACGTTCGCGGTCGCCGCGTCGGTGTAGGCGGCCAGGTCCCCGGCGATACCGGTGACGTTGCGGGTGACCGACGACCCGGATTCGTTGATCCAGGTCGGGGAGTCCCCGCCGCCGCCGTCGCCGGGGTAGTGGTTGGTCTTGGCCGCGGTCTGGGTCCAGGTCCCGTTGTTGGTTTCGGTGGTCCACCCGCGCAGGCGCATCCCGGGGTCCAGGGTCCAGGTCTGCCGGTTGGTGCCGATGGTTTGGCGTTGGACCATGTCGGTGCGGTAGTAGTCGATGCTCGCGGTGCCCGCGGGCAGCGGCGCGGTGCTGGTGCGCCCGTGGGCGTCGTAGAGGTATCCGGAGTTCGTGATTCGGTCTGCGGTGTCGTACGTCGAGCTCACGGTGCTGCCGGGGCTGGCCGGGCAGCTGGCCGCGCTGTCCTTCCCGCTGGTCAGGCTGGTCTCGGCGTAGCCGGTGCGGTTGGTGTTCAGCCCCCCGTCGCCGGTGAAGGTGTAGTCGCGGCGCACACAGGTCGACCCGGTAGCGCTGGCGGTGGTGTCCAGGGCCTGGGTCAGGCGCCCGACCAGGTCGTAGTCATAGCGCTGGTTGGTGCCGAAGGTCAGGTTGTCCCCGCGGACCCGGGTGCGCCACTGGCCGTGGATGTTCTCCACCACGGTCTCGCCCAGCAAGGTCCCGCTGTAGGGGCTGCCATTGCCGGTGTAGGTGCGGGTGATCCAGGACCCGGTCGGGTCCTCGGCCTGGGCCAGGGCGACCCCGCCGGGCATGGCTTGGCTGATCAGCTGCCCGACCGGGTCGTAGGTCGCGTTGAACGTCCCGGCCAGCGGATCGACCAGCGAGGTGAGGAGCTGGCGGTCGGTGGAGTACCCGTAGGTGGTGATGTTCGGGACCGTCGGGGCGGCCGGGTTGGAGTACTGCTTGGTCGAGGCGACCTGGTCCAGCCAGGTGTAGGTGGTCTCGGTCTTCCCGCCGTCGGCGTCGATGTACGAGCTCAGCCGGCCCAGGGTGTCGTAGGCCCGGGTGATCGTCGGCGGGTTCGGCGACACCGAGGTGTCCACCGAGGTGAGCACCCGCCCGGTGGTGGTGCTGTACGTCGGCGAGGCTGTGGGGACCGCGGCCCCCACACCCCCGGTCACGGTGACCAGGGTGACCCGCCCGGCGCCGTCGTAGTCGGTGTCGGTGGTCCGGGTACTCGAATTCGCCGCATCCGCGATCGTGTCGAGCAGCCCGAGCTCGGTGTAGGTCGTGGTCGTGGTGATCCGCTGGGTCGGGTTCGAGCCGCCGCCGGTGATCGCCCCGCCCGGGCCGCTCTGGCAGACCAGCCCGTCCAGGATCGTGCTGGTGCACGGCGAGCCGGCCCCGGCCGCGTAGTACGTCGTGAACGAGGAGTCCGCGCCATTGGTGCGGCTGTTCGCGACCGCGGAGGGCATGTCGATGCGGACCGGGCGGGCCTGCGCGTCATACGCGGTCTTGGTCGTGATGTCACTCGCGCCATTCTCGCGGGTCACCGTGAGCGGTTGACCCGAGGCGGTCCAGTCAAAGGTCGTGCTGGTCGTGCGCACATCGACCTCGGTGTCGGAGCCAATCACCCTCGCACCGACGGTGCTCTGCGTGACCTGGTCGGCGACGATCGCCGAGCCGTCGCTCGGGCGGCCCTGGTCATAGACGTTCACGGCGTGCTCCCGTGCCAGCACCGGCGCTCCCGGGGTGACCGGGCTGCCCGGGACGTCCGGCAGGACGATCCGGTGCACGGGCCCGTACTGCTCCAGGAGGCGCTGCCCGTCCTGGTTGTAGATCGACACGCTCGCGAGCAGGTCCGCCCGTTGCGCGGTGGCAAGGTCAGCCAGGCCGAGGGCGATCAATCCTCATCGGTGCCGGCGCGCAGGGCCCGGGCCCGGTTGTTGATCGAGAGCTCGCGCACGGTGTTGCCGAAATCGTCGTACCCGAGCGAGGAGATCCCACCACCCGGGATCCCCTGATTGACCTGCCGGCCCTCGACATCGAGGTAGGTGGTCATGGCCCGGGTCCACGCGCTCGCGCTGCGCCCAGCCGAATGCGTACCGGAGAACCCGGCATCCGGCGCCAGCACCGCGGTCGCATCCACCGGTGCGACGCTCTGACCCCAGGCCGCGACATCCCCGGTCTGCATCGCGGCCGGGCCGTTCAGGCTGGCCGTTCCGCTGGTGCTCAGCGGAACGTCGTAGACGAGGTTCCACACCCCGTCGGTCTGGGTGCCGGCGGTGTTCGGGTCGTCCTCGAGCAGGCCACGCGAGACCGAGTACAGCCACCCGGTGTTCGGGTCGGTCCCGATCGTGCCGTAGGTGAAGGTGTACCCGAGCTCACCGGGCGGGGTCTGGGTGATTACCCGCCCGGCGCTGTCGTAGGAGTAGGTCGTCTTCAGGGCCGGGGAGATCCGCGGGTCCCACGCCTCCCGCAGCCGCCCGAGATCGTCGTAGGCGTACTGCGCCACGGCGGTGTTGGTGACGGTGGAGGTGCCCGGGATGGTGACGCGCAGGTTCACCGCGGACACCCGCCCGATGTAGTCCCCGAGGACCGAGGACGTCGCCGTGGTGGTGCTGGCGTAGATCAGGTCCAGGCGCCGGCACCCGACCGGGGGTGCCCCGTCGACGTCACAGGTCGCCAGATCGGCGATGGAGGCATTCGGGGCGATGATGCGGTCCAGGCGCAGCTTCCCCGCCCCGTCCGACGCGTAGTGATACCGCGTCACATTCCCGCTGCCCGGCGGAGTCGCGGACTTCACGGTGGCCAGATCGCTCACGCCGCTGGGGACGAACGTGACCACGGTCCCATCGGTGCCAGTCAAGGTGAAGCTGCCGCTCTGGCCGGCCAGGGCCAGGTCCTCCGAGCCCACCTCGGGGGACCAGATCGGGTCCCCGGCGCCGTTCGTGTTGCTGGTTTTAGTGAACTGCACCGTGCTCGCATCGGTACGCGTGACCGCGATCGCCTCCGGGGTGGACTGGGTCAGGGAGGTGTAGGCGGTGCCGGTGAACTCACTCACGCCACCGGCGGCCCACTGCGGCCCGAACGGCGCCACCAGCCCGGTGACGTGGTCGCCCGACAGCGGGTCCCGCGAACGAGCGGTACGGCTGATCGAAATCCCCCAGAAGGAGGCGTCAGTGGCGGAGAGCAGGTAGTCCCCGGTCAACAGGTTCACGCTGCCGGGGCCGACGCTGCTGGTCGCGGCATCGGAGGCCAGGCGGTCGATGGTCACCGAGATCGGGAACGACCCCGACCCGGTGTACACCCCGCCGATCACCGACACCCGCAGGTCGATCTTGCCGTCCTCCCCGACCGTGCCGGCGGCGTCCCAATCGACCGGGCCGGTGAGCCCGGAGGTCACCGGGACCGCGATCCCGCCCGGGACGTCGTGCCAGGGATCCGTCGCGCCGCGCCGCCACTGGAAGGTCACCGCGGTCGCGTCCTGCACCTGCGCGGTCAGGGAGTACCGGCGCGCGGTCCGATCCCCGGGGTCGGGGGAGGTCAGGGCGCCGTGCCCGACGTAGAACACGAACGCGGTCGGGGTAGACAGGTTCCCGGCCTTGTCGACCGTGGACACATACAGGGTGTGCTTGCCGTCGGTGTCCGGGGTCAGGCTGATCGGGTCGATCCCGCCGGAGCCGTTCAGGGCCTTGGTGGTGGTCGGGGTCGGGTCATCCAGGGAGTACATGACCCCGGAAACCCCGGAGGCCGCGCCACCACCGGGGACCGGGTCGGTGCCGGGGGTGACGGTGAACGTCCCGGCGGTGCCGGCGGCGCCGGCCCACGCCCCGCCCGGGTAAGTCGCCGAGGAGACGGCCGGCGGGTTCGGGTCGGATGTGTCCGCGGTGACGTTGCACCAGTTGGCCCAGATCACCGAGGTGTCGGCACCGTCATTGCCCTTCGCGCGCCAGTGGTAGGCGGTGCCGTTGACCAGGTTCCCGGACGGTACCTGCCACTTGTTCAACGTCCCCGAAGGTAGGAACCCCGAGGAGCCGGTCACGGTCGCACTCGGTCCGGAGATCGGCCACACCTCGATATCGAGCTTGACCGGGTCGCTGTCGGGGTCGCGGGGGGTGCCGGTGATGATCGGGGTGGTCGTGTTCACCCACGCCGTTCCGATGTCGATGCAGCCGTTGGCCGGGTCGATGCCCGAGTCGTTCAGATACGCCGGGCGGGTGTTGTAGATGACGGTCAGCTTCGGGGTCCATGCCGCCTGATTGCACCCGGTCGTGGTGGAGATGTTGAAGGAGCAGAACGCCTTGAAATAGGTCGTGGTCGTCTCGTTGTCCGCGATCACCGCGAACCCGTTGTCGGTCAGGGTGCCGGCCACCCAGGCCGCCACCGTCGCCTTCACATCGAAGGACTCATACGCCGCCGCGCACGAGGTGGAGAAGCCATGGTTGAACGACTTGGACGACTTGTAGGTGGTGGTCGTGTAGTAGCTCGGCTTGGTGTTCCAGGTGGCGGACTCGTTCCAGGACGTCGAGGCCGGATAGACGCTCACCCCGGTCACCGTGCACGTATTGCTGTTCGTGTTCCGCACCTGCAAGGTGGCCGAACTGACCTGCTTGTTCGCGATGATCCCGGTGTTGAACTGGATGTAGGACCGCTGCCGGTTCGTCGTGGCGTCCTTCGTGCCGGTGTGCACCGTCGACGCTGTGCCGAACCCGGTCGTCGGGGCCGCCTCCCGGACCATCGTGTCGTAGACCGGCGCGGCGGTGTAGGAGAAGTTCGGGTCCACAAAACATGGGCACTGAGCCTTCGCAAGCCAGTCAGCCGATGGCCGGACCTCAAGCACCGTCTGGCCGGTCGCGTCGGTGACCAGCTCGGAATCCACCAGCACCGTGCTCGGTTCATCCTGATCAACGGCCAGCGGGGTGGAGTCCCACGCCACGGTCGGGGCGATCCGGAACACCGCGCGGCCCTTGTCATCGATGGCGGCGTAGCCGGTGTCCTGCGTGCGCACCAGGCGGACGCCGTCGACCTGGATCGGGAACCGGTACACCGGGGCCCCGTTCGACAGGTCCGGCGTTTGCTGGAGTTCGACGTGCGCATTGAAGCCGCCCGCCTCTGCGGTGACGTGCAATTCTTGGGGCCCGGGCAGGTTGTAGCTGGCATCTCGCCCGTCGACGTCGGCCTTGGGCAGATCGTCCGGCCAGAACACCGCGATCGAGGCACCCTTGGTGGTGCCAATCTCCCCGAGCGGCGTTTGCTCGTCAGCGGCTGCGCCACCGCGGGAGATGCGGATCGGCACCATCGACACCCGCGGTGAGAGCACCTGGCGATGTCCAAACCGCGAGCCAAGCAGTTTGCGCAGCTCCATCTCTGCGCCCAGCACCGCCGCGAGGTCCCTGCTCGCTGGAAGATCTGGACGCACCGACGATGATGAGGCCGGGAGGACCGCGTTCAGCTGGCCGAGGAGATCCTTGGCCGCACGCACCGCGTCCGCCCTCGACCCCGCGCCGGCACGCTTGCCGGCAGCCAGTTGCTTGCCCAGCGCGACGACCGGGGAGTCCACGTCGCCACGGGTGGTGGTCAGGGTGGCGTCGAAGGTGTACCACCGCCCGCCGCGCTGAATCCTGAACGGTGCGGTGAGCTCGACTTCCTTCTCGCCCGAGGGCAACGCAAACGTCGATGAGTACGACGTCCGCTCGGACAGGATCTCCACGCGCGATTTTTGTCCCTTGGCGGCCTGCAGGGCTTCGCCAATCGAGGCGGCCTCGCTGATCGGGACGATCGATTCCGAGTCCTCGCTAGCCAGCGCCTTGGGTGTCGCCGGCACCTGGACCAGGCTGAAAATCAGCGCAGCCGCCACGGCCAGCACCACCGGGGGCTGCAAGGCCTTGCGCCGACCGGTCGCGAGACAGCTCCGAACTGATCCACGATGCCGACCGATCACGGCGCACCCCTCGGGTATCGAACGATCTCGCACGACAGCGGGGTCCGGGCCGAGTACGCAAAGTGGGTCGAAACGGTTCGGATCCTGACAGGTGGCTGAACGGCTCGCAAGAGCGTCAACACGAACTCTGAAGATCAATTTCCGGCGGACACGAGCCCAGTCGAGTCGAACACTCGACAAACAGATGGCGGATGCGTGACGGAACTGTCCCAAGCCACGCCCGCCCGGTCGAGTGACACTCGACCATGAGGCCGCCGCAGGCGCGGCTCGCCCCGGCACATAATATGACGGCCAGTCAGATGTCTTGCGGCCGAGGACGCTGAGCATGCTCGACCCCTTGCGACGCACCACGGATGTGCCGGTATGCATGGCTCCGACGTTTCGGAGCCGCAGCCCGCCGACCCGAACGAACGCTGCCGACGAGCGGGCCTTCTACAAGTGCCTCAGTGCCAAGGTCCCCAGCAGCCGCACGCAACCTGGGCACCGCGTTCACCACCGGACGCTGGAGGTCGACTCCTCCGCGGACGTCTACCGCACCGCTGCCGCCGCCAAGGCCGACCTGAAGCTCGCCAACTCCGCTAAGACCCCGGCTGCCTCAAGCAGGAGGCCACCAGGGTCTCAAGCGGGAAGGAGCCACGGTCCACTCGGTCCCTAGCTTGCCGATCTCGGTGACGGTCACCGGCGCCGACGCGTTGTTCGCTTGCCGCTACGTCGTAAAGGTCACCGTCCAAGGCCAGGACCTCAAACTCGTGGGCCACGAAGTCGACGTGGTTTTCGGCCAACCGACTCCTCCGGCCTCCGGCGGACTCTGAACGCCATGGTCTCGAGCTTCAGGGCCGTGCCACCTACGTGCCAGTAGCGGAGCCATTCCAATGGGCATTCGCGGTCAACAGCGGAGCGAGTCGCACATCGGCCCAGGCCAGGGAGTTGCCAGCTCACCGGCCCTGCACCGACGGAGCTTGCAAAGGCAGTGCTCTGCCAGTTGAGCTACGTCCCCAGAACTGGCGATCAGGCTAGCGCCTGACGCGCGGACGCCCCCGCCCGGACCGGGCGAGGGCGTCCAGCGATTGTGTGGGTCAGCGCACCGGGTCGGTGGCCTCGGCCCAGAGGTCCTGCTCTTCCTTGCCGGCCTTCATCTTCTTGAACGCCAGTGCACCACCGGCCGCGGCGAGCGCGGCCAGAAACAACTTCTTCACGTCGTTCCCTCGCCTTCGGTCGGTCAGGAGGCGCCAGGCTAACGCACGGTCCTTGCTGTGGGGTGACCTGCGCCACGTCCGGACGAACGAGTCATGCCCCCGACTCGACGAAGCGCTTCAGCCCGTCGACCGCCTCGGCGAGGATGCCCGCCATCATCGAGGCCGCTTCCGGGGGCGTCACGTCGGCGCCGTAGATGACCAGCGCATTCGGACCGTCATCGAGCACGTCGATCGTGGCCAGGTGGCTGTCCAGGGGCAGGCCCGAGCGAATCGCGTGCTGGAACCGCCGCAGCACCTGGTCGTTGGTGACGATCTCCTCGCTGATCACCGGGCCGTTGTGCAGCTGCACGCTGCGCAGGTTCCCCTCCGCGCTGGAGCGCGCGAGCGCGGGGAACCAGTCGGCCACCTGCCCGGCGTCGCTGACCACCTTCCAGACCAGGTCGGCAGGCGCGGCGATGCGGATGTGGACTCGGACCGAGGCCATGGGTTGTCCTTACGGCTCGAAGTTACCGATCAGTCGTTACCAGTCAATCGTGCCTGTTTTCCCGCCGTGCTGCGGCCGGAACCCGGATAGATTTCCCGCACATGAGCGCGACGATCGGTCATCCCGGCGCACTGCGGCGCCTAGCCAACGCCCACCCGGAGCCCTCCAAGGCCAAGGCTGTGGCGATGGTCACCATTCCCGCGACCTCGCTGTGGGCGGGCCCCAAGGGCATCGAGCGCGGAAATCAGTACGTCGTGGCGCTCTTCCCGACAAAGCTCGTGCTGTTGCACCAGAGCCGGCGCCCCTCGCCGGAGGCGCTGCTCGCGGAGTTCCCGCGCAAGGTCTACCGGGTCACCGACGTCGGCCAGGACCTGGTGAACCTGTCCTTCCAGGTGGTCCTGCCCTACGGGCAGATGCAGATGAAGATGGGACGCCGCGGCCCGTACGCGGTCAATGCGGAGGTTCTCGAGGCGCTGGTCGCCTCGGCCGCCACCGCGGAGCGCGCCGAAGAGCGCACCGGTGGCCGCGCGCCGCTGCAGACGGCCGGGGACGTCGCGGTGTTTGCCCGGATGTGCGCAGCCCACGGCCCGGGTGCGGAGGCGGCGACGGCGGTCGCCGAGGCGCAGGTGACCGGCAGCTCGGCCCGCAAGGGCCTGCTCGCCCAGCGCCCGGACCTGGTGCTGGCCGCGTTCCCCGACCGCGTGCTGCTGCTCGACCGAAATCACACCACGCACGTCGCCTCCACCCCGGTCGCGGCCTTCACCAAGGGCGGGTGCACCATCACCGTCACCGCCGAGGACAGCAAGCACGTGGAAATGACCCTGGCCGGCGAGGCCGGAACGGTGTCCGTGCGGATGTCCCGATACGGCGAGGACCGCATCGATGGGCTGGTCCTCGATGCGGTCCTCGCGATGAACGGCTGACGCTGCGTCAGGGAACTACAGGACGGCGCCGATCTTCTGGGCTTTCGTCATCGCCGGCGCCTCCGGCATCGTGCCCTCCAACCGGGCGAGGCGCTGGGTCATGAACAGCAGGTTCGAGGTCCACCACAGTCCCGCCGCCGCGAGGCCGACGCTGACCACAGCCATCGCCCACATCAGCGGCATGGACGGGTCCGGGGTGTTCATCGCGATCAGCGTCGGGAAGGCGGCGCCGGCCGTTTCGAAGATGAAGTTCGCCGGAAAGACCAGGAACACGATGAGCATGTGCGCCGGCTTGGTCGCGCGCAGCTTGATCACCGCGCACAGCACGGCGAACCCGGTGATCTGCGCGCATTCCATGAACGAGATCCACAGCGGGTACTCGAGCAGGCGCCAGGGCGCCTCGCCGTAGTAGACGTACAGGTCGCTGTTGACGGCGATCGTCTCGAACAGCGCGGTGGTGAACGCGGTGACACCGGCCCACTTGAAGATCGTGCCGAGCGAGACGCCCGCAGCGAAGCTGCGGTAGAGGAGCACGGCCGGCAACGCGAACACGATCACGTACGCCGGCATCACCCACACCGGTTGCGGCAGACCGAACGCGGTGAACAGCGTCCACTGCTCGCCGTTGTCCAGCCAGAACAGGTGGTAGGTGATGTCGTAGATCGGCTCGATGATGCTGCCCGCCGCCACCGCGAGCACGATGAAGATCGCCAGCGGGGACTTCTCCTCACGCGAGATCTTGATCGCGTGGAGCAGCAGGGCGATGGTGCCGCCCCAGAGCCCGACGGTGGCGATCGTCTGCATCACAGTGCTCAGGTCGAGGGCGTAAGTCTCCGCCGACGGCAGCGGGATCTGGCCCGCGGTTCCTTCCGCCTTGATCATGAATCCTCCTTGTGACGGACAAGAGCGAAAACGTGTGACGCCCCGTCACTCCGGTACGGGGCGGCACACGTCTTCAGGCACGAACGACTAACTAGTGAGCGTCCTAGTCGTTCAGCTCTTCGGGCTGCAGCAGGTACTCGCCGATGTAGGTGTAGGTCTGGTCGGCGTTGAGCGGCTGGTACATCGCGGCGCACGAGTCGCGGTAGAGGCGCTCGAAGATCGTGCCCTTACGGAACGCGGACCCACCGACCAGGCTCATCGCCTTCTGCGCCATGTGCGTGGTGTTGGCCGCGACCGTGGTCTTGGCCAGGCCGATGTAGGGCACCCGCAGCTCGAGCGGCCACTCGTCCTCGTAGCCGTCGATCAGGTCGTTGCAGGTCTGCCACAGGATGCGGCGGTTCTGCTCGACCTTGCAGGCCATGTCCCCGACACCGTCGATGATGTGGCCGACGCCGGCGACCTTGACGTCCGAGGCCGCGACCGCGCCGAAGACGGCACCGAGGGTCTTCTTCGACAGCACAGCGCGCGACTCCTCGAGGACCCGCTGGGACATGCCGTAGTAGATGCTCGCGAACATCAGCGAGGCCCACTCGAGCGAGGAGAACAGTCCAGTACGCGCTTCGCAGATGTAGCCCGACTCCGGCACGAAGAAGCCGTCGAAGTGGATGACGTGGGTGCCGGTGGCGTGCATGCCGAGGGCGTTCCAGCTCTTCTCGATCCGGACGCCGTCGCCGTTGCCGTCCTCGTCGACACTCCAGTCCGCGATGTACATCATTTCGGAGCTGACCCGGTCCTCGAACGCCTCCGGCAGGTTGCCCTCGGCGTCGGTGATGGTCGCGCTGCTGGTGATGATGTCGGCAGCCTCGGACAGGGTGCCCCAGGTCTTCTTGCCGTAGAGCTTCCAGCCACCGCCCGGCTGCGGGATCGCGCGGGTGTCGGCCAGGCCGGAGAAGCCGGCGCGCTGCTCGGAGAACGGTCCGAAGATCAGCTCACCCCCGCAGACGCGGCCACCCCAGTACTTGTTCTGCTCGTCCGACATGTTCGCCATCGCGATGCCGAACATGATGAAGTGCATGTTGTAGGCCAGCGTGATGGCCGAGTCGCCACGCGACATCTCCGAGACGACCTTGGAGATCTGCAGGATGTTGCCGCCCGGCCCGCCGAACTCGACCGGGATGCCGAGCGCGCCGATCTTGCTCTCCTTGAAGGGCTTGATCGTCGGGTAGGCGAAGGTGTTCTCGACGTCGTACTTCATGCCGATCTCGCGGAAGAGCTGCGAGAGCTTCTGGGCCTTCTCGAACCAGGGCTCGAAGTCGGCGTCCGAGAGCACGCGCTTGTGCTCGAGCGTCATGGGGGAACTCCATTCAATGCCGGAAGGCGGGGGAGAGCTAGGAGACGATCAGGTCCTCGCGGCCCTCGGCCTTGAGGGTGGCGAGGTAGGACTCGAAGATGCCGGGCGTCAGCGGCAGGAGCTTGAGGGCGAGGGAGCGCTTGCCGTCGAGCTTCACCTTGCGCTGCGCCATGGCGAGGGTGAAGTTGAGCTTGCCCTGCCAGAACTTGTTGCTGTTGTCGCTCGACATACGCAGCTGGACGGAGGAGGGGACGCCGTCGGCGGCCGCACCGGTTAGAACCTTCTGACCCTCCCAGTCGATGATCATCTCGCAGTCCGGGTCAGTCTGGATGAGGCGGATGACCAGACCCGTGCCCTTGGTGGCCTCGATGAATTTGGGGTCGCTTACCGCGGTGGCGAAGGCCCCGCCGATGTACTTGTAGACCTCGTCCGCGTCCTTGAACACGCTCATGGGGCTTCCCTTCACATCTGTCTCGGGGCTGGTGTCGCTCAAGTGACAGACTTCACCCCGAACGAGGTGGGCCGGGAGAGTAGAGACCTACCCTCTTCCCTCCCGCCAGGTGACTCGCGCTGCGCCGGGCACCCGGCGGTGCGGCCCGGGCACGGCAGGAGGTGGGAGCTACGGGCACGGGAAGCCGGACCGACGAGATCGCGCGTGCCTGGCCCCTGACCGGCCGGAGCCGCGAACTGGCCGGCGTCCAGGAGACTCTCCTGGGCCCGCGGCCGCGCAGCGTGGTGCTCGTCGGTCCGGCCGGTGTGGGCAAGACCCGCCTTGCCCGGGAGGCCCGGGCGTTGGCCGAACGCTCCGGACGCGCCACCCAGTGGGTCACCGGCACGCACTCCGCCGCACGCACCCCGCTGGGCGCCTTCGCCACTCTGCTGCCCCGCTCGGAGGAGCCCTCGGCCGGCGTCGACACCATTCAGGACCTGCTGCGCGGCTCGGCCCGCGCCCTGGTCGAACGCGCCGCCGGTCGACCCCTGGTGCTCTTCGTCGATGACGCCCAGCTGCTCGACGAGGTCTCCGCCGGACTGATCCACCAACTGGTGGCCACCGACACCGTCCGCGTGTTGGCCACCCTGCGGGCGGGCGAGGCGACGCCAGAGCCGGTGACCGCGCTGTGGAAGGACGACCTGGCCGACCGGGTCGAACTGCAGCGGCTGGACGCCGCCGCGGTGGAGAACCTGCTCGCCGCTGCGCTCGGCGACCAGGTCGACCCGGCCGCAGTGGTGGAGCTGACCGGGCGCAGCGACGGAAACGTGTTGTTCCTGCGTGAGCTGGTCCTGGGCGCCCTGGCCGACGGCACGCTGGTCTGCGAAGAAGGGGTCTGGCGGCTCCGCGCCCCCCTCTCGCCGTCCGAGCGCATCGTCGAGCTGGTGGACGCCCGATTGCGCGGGCTCGACCCCGCGTCGCTGTCGCTGCTGCAGCTGGCCGCCTACGCCGAGCCACTCGGACCCCGGGAGATCGGCGGCGAGGCGGCGGTGGTGGAGGCCCTCGAACGCCAGGGTCTGCTGGTCAGCGAGTTCGACGACCGCCGGCTGCAGGTCCGCCTCGCCCACCCGCTCTACGCCGACGTGGTGCGTCGCGGCACCTCGGCGGTGCGGCAGGCCGCGATGGCCAGGGGACTGGC
>NZ_JACDFE010000090.1 GCF_013815995.1 Sporichthya sp. | reverse complement strand
GCCGCACACCTTCTCCGCGCGGGTCCCCGGCGAGCTGACCGCAGCCACCGCCGCCGCGAAGCGCGCCTACGCGCGGGCCGGCATCACCAACCCGGCCGAGCTGGGCCTGGCCGAGGTCAGCGCCGGGTCCGCCGCGGCCGAGTTGATGGTCCTCGAAGCCCTGGGTCTCGCCGAGCCGGGCAAGGCCGTGCAGCTCTACGGCGCCGGCTCCGGGATCGCGATCAATCCCTCCGGCGGCGCTCTTCCGGCCGACCCGATCATGGCCACCGGCCTGGTCCGGCTCGCCGAAGCCGTGGAGCAACTGAGCGGCCGGGTCGATCGCAGCGAAGCCATCGGCAGTGCTGCCGGAGTGGGTCGGCTTTCCACCGCGGTCGTCCATGGTTCGGGTGGGCTTGCCATGCAGAACCACTGCGTTTTCACCCTGGAGGTCTGAGCGATGGGCCGTTCTGTTGCTGTGGTCGGCTGCGGTCAGACCAACCACTCCCGTCGCCGTACCGACGTCACCCAGGTCGGGCTCGCCCGCGAGGCCGCGCAGCGCGCGCTCGCCGACGCCGACCTGACGATGGAGGACATCGACTCGGTCATCATTGCCACCGGCCCCGTGCTGTTCGCGGCGGTCAACCAGCCCGACAAGTGGATCGTCGACGCGCTCGGTGCGCAGGGCAAGCCGGTCGTGCGGGTGACCAGTGGCGGTGGCACCGGCCTGGCCGGCGCGCTGGCCGGGGTCAACCAGATCGCCGCCGGCACACACGAGCGGGTCCTGGTCGTCGCCTACGACAAGCTCTCCGAAGGCGCCCTGCAGTACTCGATCTCCACGCTCTACGACCCGTTCTGGGGCCGGGAGTTCGCGGTCGGGATCATGGGCTTCTCCGCCTCCTACTGGCGCTCGCGGATCAAGCCCCTCGGGCACACCGAGGAGGCCGCGGCGATGGTCGCGGTGAAGAACCGCAAGAACGCGATGCTCAACCCGTACGCGCACGTGAAGAAGGAGGTCAGCGTCGACGACGTCATGAACTCCCGGTACCTGTGCTCGCCGATCAAGCTGCTGGACGTCCCGCCGATCTCCGACGGTGCCTGCGCCGTGGTGCTCTCGAGCGAGTCCGCCGCGAAGAACTCCCCGGACCCGGCGTGGATCCGCGGCATGGCCTACATGGCCGAGGCCGAGAACGCGATCCGCCGCTCGATGCGCCAGTCCGAGCCGCTGACCCTGGCTGCGGCCAAGGTCTACAAGCAGGCCGGCATCACCAACCCGCGCCGGCAGTGCGATGTGGTCGAGGTGCAGGAGCCCTACACCTGCTTCGAGCTCTCGTACTACGAGGGCCTCGGGCTGACCCGCGAAGGCGGGGCGGCCGAACTGATCGCCTCCGGGGCCACCCAGATCGACGGCGACATCCCGGTGAACCCCTCCGGCGGTTGCGCGGGGGCCAACCCGATCGGCGCCGCCGCGCTCATCCGCCTCGCCGAGGTCGTCCAGCAGGTGCGTGGCCGGGCCGGGGACCACCAGATCCCGGGCGCCAAGGTCGGGCTGTGCCAGGCCGGTGGCGGCTGGGCCAACCTGCGCGGCGTTTCGGTCGTCTCCGCCCAAAAGAACTAGTACTGCAGAACTGAGGGAGAGTCACAAAGCCATGGGACTTCTGGTCGATTACGACGAGCCGCAGATGATGGCGGCCACGCTGACCATGCCGTACACGCTGACCACCGGGCCGGCGGCCGGCACCTTCCTGGCCGAACTCGCGAACAACCGCATCGTGGGCACGCGCATCGTGTCCACCGGCCGGGTGATCGTGCCGCCGGAGGACTACCCGGGCGGGATGAGTGACGTCGAGACCGAGTTCGTCGAGGTGCCGCAGACCGGCGCCGTCACGACGTTCACCCGCACCGTCAACGGTGTGGTCGCGCTGATCCGCCTCGACGGGGCCGACACCGATCTGCTGCACCGCGTGGTGGGCGACACCGCCGGCCTCGCGGCCGGCGACCGGGTCGCGGCGAGCTGGCACACCGGTTCCGTCGACGAGCTGGCCTCGCCGTTCCTGCAGCTCGCGGGCTTCGCGGCGACGGCGGACGGGACGACCGGCGAGGTCACCCCGCTCAGCGGCCCGGCCGAGGCCATCGCCGAACTGCCGTACTCGATGAAGCTGGACTACGAGCACTCGTACGGCCCGTACTACGGCCGGATGTTCGACGAGCTCGCCTCGGCGCGGCGCATCGTCGGTAGCAAGTGCCCGAAGTGCCTGAACGTCCTGGTCCCCGCGCGGGGCAACTGCGACGCGTGCTTCGTTCCGACCGGTCAGCTCATGGACGTCGCCGACACCGGCACCATCCTCGGCTTCTCGGTCATCCACCTGGAGTTCCTCGGACAGAAGCGCAAGCCGCCGTACGTCTACGCCGAGATCAACCTCGACGGCACCGCGACCCGGCTGATCCACAACGTCGGCGGATTCGACATCACCAAGGCCGAGGAGCTGCTCGACATCGGCAGCCGGGTACGCGCGGTCTGGAAGGACGTCTCGCCCGGCAGCGGAACCCTCGACGACATCGAGTACTTCGAGCCGATCGACCTGCCAAGCTCGGGCGCATGACGAGCTACCAGCGCCTGGAGTACACGGTCGCCGCCGCGGTCGCCACCATCACGCTCACCCGGGTCGAGGCTCGCAACTCGATGGACATGGTGCTCAAGGGTGAGCTCGCCGAGGTCATCGAGCGCGCGGCGACCGATCAGGCCGTGCGCGCGGTCGTGGTCACCGGGAGCGGCAATGCGTTCTGCGCCGGCGGCGACGTCTCGGAGATGGATCTCAACACCGACCCGGTGACCAGCCGCGCCCGGCTGCGGACGCTGCTCCAGACCGTCTACCTCCCGCTGGCCGAGATGGAAAAGCCGACCATCGCGGCCGTGAACGGGCACTGCTACGGTTCCGGGCTGAGTCTGATGATGGCCTGCGACCTGGTCGTGGCCGCCGATGACGCACTGTTCTCCTGCGCGTTCGTGAAGGTCGGGCTGCTGCCGGACTGCGGCGCGATGTACTTCCTGCCGCGGCGGCTGCCGATGAACGTGGCCAAGGAACTGATCTTCACCGGCCGCCGGTTCGACGCCGCCGAGGGCAAGGAGCTCGGGCTGGTGAACCGGGTGGTGCCGGCCGCCGACCTGGCCAAGCACGTGGGTGAGCTGGCCGCGGAACTCGCGGCCGGCCCGACCGTCGCGCTGGGGATGGCCAAGACCCTGCTGGAGCGCTCCCTGCTCCTCGGCCCGCGCGACTTCGCCGAGCTCGAGGCGCTGGCGATGGGCACGATCTTCAGCACCGAGGACCACCTTGCCGCCCGCAAGGCCTTCGCGAGCAAGTCAACCCCGGAGTTCAAAGGCCGCTGAGCCGGCCCCCCATCCGACACACAGCAAAACCGAGTAGCGGCTACCCGTGTCCCGGCCACACCGCCGCGATGAACTGACCTCACGCATCCGTGGCCAGCCAGGAGTTGACCGATGAAGTTCGCGATGTTCCAGACCCCGTTCATGCGGCCCACGCGTTCGCCGCGCGAGGTATTCGACTGGGCAGTCCAGCAGGCCATCACGTGCGACCAGGCGGGCTTCTCCGAGTACTGGATCGGCGAGCACGCGACGATGACCTACGAGTCGATCCCGAACCCCGAGCTCGTCATCTCGGCGTGCGCCCGCGAGACGGACCAGCTCGTGATGGCCCCCGGCGCGCACCTGCTGCCGTACCACAACGCCGCCTCGCTGGCCGTGCAGGTCGCGTGGATGACTCATCTGCTCAAGGGCCGCTACATCCTCGGTGTCGGCGCAGGCGCGTACCCCACGGACGGGGCGGTCCGGGGCTTTAAGGACCTGTCGAAGAACCACAAGATGGTCTTCGAGTCGCTGGAGATCATGCAGCGCGTCTGGAAGAACGAGCCCTTCCACTTCGAGGGCGAGTACTTCACCGCGGGCGTCCCGGAGGGCGACCCCTCGCACCCCCTGCGCGACCTGCGCCCCTACGGCGGCACGGTCGACATCGCGATGGCCGGCCTCTCGCCGAACTCCCCGTCGCTGACCTTTGCCGGCAAGAACGGCTGGATCCCGCTCTCGGTCTACGCCGGTGAGGCTGCGATCGCCGGGCACTGGGACACCTACTCGGCCGCGGCGGCCGAGAACGGCCACGCCGTGGACCGCAGCGTCCTGCGCGTCGTGCGCGACATCATCGTCGCGGACACCGACGCCGAGGCCCGCGACCTCGCGGTGAACGGCGGCGTGGGCGACGCCTGGGGCAACTACCTGATGCCGGTCTACAAGCAGTTCGGCCTCCTCGAGGCGATGCTGCCCGGCGTCGACATGAACGACGTCGACATCGACACCCTGGTCGAGAAGGTCTGGATCGTCGGCTCGCCCGACACCGTGGCCGAGAAGCTCCAGGGCGTGCTCGAGCGCACTGGCGGCTGGGGCACCACGCTGGTCTACAGCCACGACTACAGCGATGCGCCCGAGGCGTGGAACCACTCCCTCGAGTTGCTGACCAAGGAAGTTGCCCCCAAGCTTGCTGCCCTCTAAACCGGCGTTGCGTCAGCGAAACCGGCTGTTATAGCGACCGCTCTCGCTGACGCAACGAACACGAAAGGTGGATCTGATGGGACGTGTCGAGGGCAAGGTCGCCTTCATCACCGGTGCGGCTCGGGGCCAGGGGCGCGCGCACGCGCTGCGGCTGGCCGAGGAGGGCGCGGACATCATCGCGATCGACGCCTGCGCGTCGATGGACCCGGTGCAGTACGCGATGCCGGACCCGGCCGAGCTGGACAGCCTGGCCAAGGAGATCGAGGCGCTCGACCGCCGGGTGTTCACCCGGATCGCGGACGTGCGTGACGGTGCGGCCATCGAGGCGGCGGCCAAGGACGGCGTCGAAGCCCTCGGCGGCCGCCTCGACATCGTGCTCGCCAATGCGGGCGTCTGGGCGGTCTCGGTGGACGAGCCGACCGACCCGGCGGTGCGCCGTGCGGTCTGGAAGACGACGCTGGACATCAACACCACCGGCGTCTGGAACACGGTCGAGGCCTGCATCCCGCTGATGATCGCGGCGGGCAACGGCGGCGCGATCGTGTTCACCAACTCGATCCAGGGCCTGCGCTACGCGTCCAACCACGACATCTCGCTGACGGCCTACACCGCGTCCAAGCACGCGCTGGTCGGCCTGCTGCGGTGCACGGCGCGGGACTACGCGGAGCACTCGATCCGGGTGAACTCGGTGCACCCCACCGGCGTCCTCACCGGGATGATCAACCACGAGATCATGGGCGCCTACGCCGAGAAGCACCCGCGCCTGGGCGAGGTCATGGGCAACATCCTCCCGACCCCGCTGGTGGACCTCGCCGACATCACCGAAGCCGTGCTCTACCTGGTCTCGGACTCGGGCCGCTACATCACCGGCGTCACGCTGCCGGTCGATGCCGGCGCTCTGCTCAAGTAGCCATTTCGATAAGGGGTGTCACCCCCTATCGAAATCAGAGAGGTGGGCCATGCGCAGCGTGCTGATCGCCAATCGCGGCGAGATCGCGGTGCGCGTGGCCCGAGCTTGTTTCGACGAGGGGCTGCACTGCGTGCTGGCCGCCTCCGAGGCCGACAAGGACTCGCTCGCGGCCAAGCTGGTCGACCGGGTCGTGCTGATCGGGCCCGCTCCGGCGGCGGAGAGCTACCTCTCGGTGGAACGGATCGTCGCGGCCGCGCTGCACGCCGGCTGCGACGCCATCCACCCCGGCTACGGGTTCCTCTCCGAGCGGCCGGAACTTCCCGAAGCCTGCGCGGAGAACGGCATCACCTTCATCGGCCCGCCCGGCGAGGTGATGCGGCGCTCCGGCGACAAGCTGGCGGCGCGTGACCTCGCCGCCGGCCTCGGCATTCCGACCGGCGGCGGCACCGATGCCCTGCCCGACGGACCCGCCGCGGAGAAGGCCGCGGCCGACCTCGACGACTTTCCGCTGATCATGAAGGCCTCCGCCGGTGGCGGCGGCCGGGGCATGCGGATCGTCCGCGAACCAGCCGAGGTCGGCCCGGCGTTCGACTCCGCCTCCGAGGAGGCCCTGCGCGCGTTCGGCGACGGCCGGGTCTACCTCGAGCGCTACGTCGAGAACGCGCGGCACGTCGAGGTGCAGATCCTGGCCGACACCCACGGCACCGTGGTGCACCTCGGCGAGCGGGACTGCTCCACGCAGCGCGGCACCAGAAGCTCATCGAGGAGGCGCCGGCGGCCGGCTTGGACGGCTCACTCGTCCAAGGCATCCGCGCCTCCGCGGTGCAGCTGTGCCAGGAACTCGGCTATGTCGGCGCCGGCACCGTCGAGTTCCTGGTCGACCTCGACCGCGGCAACTTCGTCTTCCTCGAACTCAACGCGCGCGTGCAGGTCGAGCACCCGGTCTCGGAGTTCGTGACCGGCATCGACATCGTGCGCGCCCAGCTGCGGATCGCGGCGGGGGAGCCGCTGGGCTTCGCCCAGGACGACGTGCGGGTCACCGGCCACAGCATCGAGTGCCGGATCAATGCCGAGGACCCCGCGAACAACTTCATGCCCAGCCCGGGCCGCATCACCGAGTGGGTGCTGCCCACGGGAGCCGGCATCCGGGTGGATACCCACGTCCAGCCGGGCACCGAGATCTCGCCGTACTACGACTCGATGATCGCGAAGCTGATCGTCCACGCCCCGGACCGGGCGAGCGCGATCGCGCTGCTGGACCGCGCGCTGGCCAAGGCCCGCATCGGCGGGGTCGCGAGCACCGTGCCGCTGGTCCGTTCGATCCTCGCCGACCCCGCGTTCGCCGCCGGTCCGGTCACCACCCGCTGGCTGGAGCAGGAGTTCCTGGCATGACGCACATCGACTTCGTCGACCAGACCCTGCGTGACGGCCAGCAGTCGCTGTGGGGCATGAAGATGCGGGCCTACGAGGCCGCGGACGCGCTGCCGCACCTGGACCGCACCGGCTTCAAGGTCATCGACCTGACCGGCGCCGGCATGTTCACCGTCCTGCTGCGCAGCTTCGCCGACGACCCGTGGGCGACCACGGACTTCCTGGTGAAGAACCTGCCGAACAACACCATCCGGTCCGGGTTGCGCACGATCAGCGTGATCGGCTTCGCGCACACCCCCGAGGTGATCATCGACCTCTGGGTCAAGACCATGATCAAGCACCGGGTGACCAGCTTCTGGCTCTACGACTGCCTGTTCGACCTGCCGACGATGCACCGGCTGGTGGAGGTGGTCCGCAAGGAGGGCGGCATCCCGGTGCCGGCCATCATGTACGGCCTGACCGGTGTGCACGACGACGCCTTCTTTGCCCGTCAGGCCGCCGAGATGGCCACCTGGGAGGGCGTCGAGTCCATCTACCTCGAGGACGCCGCCGGGGTACTCAAGCCCGAGCGCGCGGCCACCCTGCTGCCGGCGATCCGGGCGGCCACCGGGACCATCCCGCTCGAGCTGCACTGCCACAACACCACCGGGCTGGCGCAGCTGAACTACATCGAGGGCCTCAAGGCCGGTTTCGAGATCCTGCACACCTGCTCGCGCCCGATGGCCAACGGACCGTCACTTCCCTCGACCGAGGGCATGCTGCCGATCCTGGCCGAGCTCGGGTTCACGCACTCGCTCGACGTCGACGCGATGCCGCCGGTGGCCGAGAACTTCGTCCGGATGGCCGCCGAGGGCGGCTACGAGACCGGGGTGCAGGCCGAGTACGACCCGCGGATCTACCACCACCAGCTCCCCGGCGGGATGACCGGGACGCTCAAGGCGCAGCTGACGCAGCACAAGATGATGGACCGGCTGCCCGAGGTGCTGGAGGCGATCCCCCAGGTTCGCGAGGAGCTGGGCCAGCCGATCATGGCCACCCCGTTCTCCCAGTTCGTCGGCATCCAGGCCGTGCTGAACGTGGTCACCGGGGACCGCTACGCGATGGTCCCGGACGAGGTCATCCACTACACGCTCGGCCACTACGGACCGCTGCCCAAGGACGTGGACCCGGCCGTCAAGGACCGCATCCTGTCCTCGCCCCGGGCCGCCGAGATCGCCCGCTGGGTCCGCCCCGACCCGACCCTGGCCGAGATCCGCTCCAAGTTCGCCGCCGGCATCTCCGACGAGGAACTGCTGCTGCGCTTCATGTGCTCGGATGAGGAGGTTGACGCGATGCAGGCCAAGGGCCCCATCCGCACCGACCCCCGCCGCTCCGCCAACCACATCGTGCGGGAGCTCGCGGACCTGATCGCGGAGAAGCGCCAGGTCACGAGCCTGGCCGTGACGACGCCGGGGTTCTCCCTGAGCCTCGGCCGCAACTGCGCGACAGGGTTGCGACGTGGGAGGCGTCCGAAGGCACCCCTGGCGGTCACCTGAGTAGCAACCCTGTCGCTCAGTTGCGCGGCCAACCCGGGTACCGACTACTCCTGCCCGCCACCACCGCCGCGGTGTGGCATGGACCTCATGAGGCTTGAGGTCGACTGGGACGTCTGTGTGGGGCACGGCCAGTGCTACCTGCGGGCGCCGCAGCTGTTCGAGCCGAACCCTGACGACGACTGGGGCAAGCCCGACGTGCTCGTGCCGGACGTCGACCCGGCCGACGAAGCGCAGGTCGCTGCGGCCCGCAAGTCCCTCCAGCTCTGTCCCGAGTTCGCCATCACCCTCGACGGCGTATCCGGCCGCTGAGCCACGCCCTGACAGGAAGGTCCGCCCGTGACTGCCATCGCCGAGAACCCGTCGCTGCTGGAGCCGTTCTCCGCCGACGACTTGGAGAACCCCGACCACTACAACACCCCGCTCGGCCCGGACGGGACCGCGATGCGGTTCTACGAGGCGCTGCGGGACAAGGCGGAGAAGACTCCGATCTGGTGGGGCAACAAGCACGGCGGCGCGTGGAACATCGTCAGTTACGAGGCCATCGCCGAGATCATGGGCAACCCGGCCGCGTTCTCCAACAAGGGCGTGACGCTGCCGCGCTACGACACCGGTGACTTCGAGCTGATGCTCGCCGCCCAGGACGCGCCCAAGCACAAGAAGTACCGCGACCTGATCGCGCCGACCTTCTCCCCGGGCAGGACCAAGGACTTCCGCGACCAGCTCGCCAAGACCGTCAACGACCTGATCGACGAGAAGATCGCCGACGGCAGGGCCGACGTCGCGACCTGGCTGGCCGATGAGATCCCCGGCCGCCTCACCGCGATCCTGCTCGGCATCCCGCCGGAGAACGGTCTGATCTACCGTGAGTGGACCGACGCGATCACCAAGTACTTCGGGACGGAGAAGGGGGCCGAGAGCTTCGGCGAGCTGCTCGCCTACGCCGGCGACCTGATCAAGGAGCGCCAGGCGAACCCCGGCGACGACCTGATGTCGATGGTCGCGAGCGCCGAGGTCGACGGGGAGAAGCTCTCCTACGAGGACCTGATCGGCTTCTTCGTCGTGCTGCTGCTCGGCGGCATCCACAACACCGCCCGGTTCCTGTCCTCGGCGTACTGGCGGCTCTCGTGGGACGTGGAGCTGCGCCGGAACCTGATGGAGAATCCGGCCGGGCTCCCGGTCGCGGTCGACGAGATGATCCGCTTCTACACCCCGGCCACGATCGGCCGGCTGTGCACGCAGGACACCACGGTATGCGGTGTGGACATCAAGTCCGGCCAGATGGTCTACATGTGGCTCCCCGCCGCCAATCGGGACCGCAGCGTCTTCCCGTACCCGGACACCCTGATCCGGGACCGCACCCCGAACCGGCACCTCTCCCTCGGCGTGGGCATCCACCGCTGCATCGGAGCGCACCTGGTGAGGGTCGAGACCACCGTGGCGATCACCGAGTTCCTCAAGCGGATCCCGGAGTTCTGGCCCGATCCGGAGGCCAAGCCGGAGTGGCAGTGCGGTCAGGTGGCCGGCTTCATTCACGTGCCGATCGTGTTCCCGCCCGGTCAGCCGCTCGCGTAGCTGCCGCCGAGGCGTTGAACGAACGTTTGTTCGTCAGTAGGGTGACGCCATGTCAACCGTA
Source organism: Sporichthya sp. (assembly GCF_013815995.1). Lineage (GTDB taxonomy): Bacteria > Actinomycetota > Actinomycetes > Sporichthyales > Sporichthyaceae > Sporichthya. The sequence continues at coordinate 5,988 of NZ_JACDFE010000090.1, read as the reverse complement.
GAACTCGGGCATGTCGTGGTGGTCGGCGGCGGCTTGGCTGCCGCCCGCAGCTGCGAGCAGTTGCGCGAGCAGGGGCACGCCGGCCGGATCACGCTGATTGCGGCCGAGGCGCACCTGCCCTACGACCGCCCGCCGCTGTCCAAGGACGTGCTGCTCGGGGAGCTTGACGCCACCACGCTGCGGGTGGACTACGAGGCGCTGAAGATCGACGTCCGGCAACGGGTGCGCGCGACGGGGCTGCGCCCGACCGAGCGTGTGCTGGTCACCGATGGCGGCGAGATCCCGTACGACGGCGCGATCCTGGCCACCGGCGCGAACCCGATCCGGATGCCGGGCGAGGGGGAGCAGCTCACTCTGCGCACTCTGGACGACGCCCTGACGCTGCGTCAGCGGCTGGTGCCCGGAGCGCGGGTCGTGGTGATCGGCGCCAGCTGGATCGGGGCCGAGGTGGCCACCGCCGCGCGGACCCGCGGTTGCCAGGTGACCTGCGTCGAGCTGGACGCCCTGCCGCTGGCCAGGCTGATGGGCGACGACGTCGGCAAACGCATCGTGAGCTGGTGGGACGGCATCGACCTGCGCCTCGGCACCGCGGTCGCCGCCGTGGAATCCGGCGGGGTCCAGCTGGCCGATGGCACCCTGCTGCCCGCCGACGTCGTGGTGACCGGCGTCGGCGTGCGGCCGGCCACGGCCTGGCTGGAGGGCAGCGGCCTCGAGCTCGACCGCGGCGTGGTCACCGACGAGTGGCTGCGCGCGGCGCCGGGCATCGTCGCGGTCGGCGACCTGGCCGCCTGGTGGTCCCGGCGCTACGACACCCGGATGCGCGTCGAGCACTGGGACGACGCCTCCGGCGGTCCGGGCGTCGCGGTCGCGGCCCTGCTCGCCCCCGGCCTCGGCGAGACCCCGCCGCACGACCCGGTGCCCTACTTCTGGAGCGACCAGCTCGGCCACAAGCTGCAGTACGTCGGCCGGCACACCGAGTCCGACCAGCTGATCTGGCGGGAACGGGAGAACGGGTCGTGGACCGCGTTGTGGCTGGCGCCGGACGGCAAGCTGGCGGCAGCGCTGATCGCGGACCTGCCGCGGGAGAACGCTCAGGCCCAGATGGCGATCATGCGCGGGCTCGTCCTCGACCCGACGTCGCTGGCCGACCCGGCCGTGCCGCTGACGAAGGCGGTTCGGCCTGAGTGAGCGTGCGCATCGACATCGCCGTGAACTCACGGGCGATGTGCTCCGGCGCGTAGGCGCCGCCGGGCCGGTACCAGCTCGGCAGGCTGTTCAGGGCGCCGAGCAGGAAGAACGAGGCGAGCTTGAGATCGAGGTCGGCCCGCAACCCGCCGGCGCCCTTGGCCTCGGCGAGCAGCTCGCGCAGGTAATGCTCGTACTCCCGCATCTGCACCCGCATCTCGCCCCGGTTCTCACCGGTGAGGTGATGCTGCTGATTGAAGTAGACGCTGACCCGCTCCGGGTGCGCGAGGTACCAGAGGTAGGTCCTCTCCAGGTAGCTCTGCAGGCGCTCGAGCGGAGCAACGTCGAGCTCGCTGATCTCGGTCATCAGCTCCCGCGTCTGCTCGTGGGACTCCTGCAGGATCCGGAAGAGCAGGTCCTCCTTGGAGGAGATGTAGTGGTACAGGCTGCCCTTGAGAACCCCGACCACGTCGGCCACGTCCTGGATCGTGGAGGCGGCGTAGCCCTTCTCGTAGAAGACCTTGATCGCGGCCTCGACGACCTCGTGCTCGCGATTGCGCCGGTCGACCGGTCGGCGCTTCTCCTTGGCCATGGTGCTCAGGTTACAGTCAACCAACCGCTTGTTAGGCAGGGTGAGTGAGATGACCTCGACCTGGTCCGGTGGATTCCACGAGGCCATCATCCCCTGGCCGGCCGCGGGTACCTCGCGCATCTACGACCTCGCGGTCCGCCTGGAGCCCGGGATGCCGCGTCACCCGTACCACCCGGCCTTCGGCTTCGTGCTGGCCAAACAACACGGCGAGGGCATGTACCCGGACGGCGTCTCCTCCGCGATGGAGATGATCGTGACGGGGGGTCACGTCGGCACCCACGTCGACGCGCTCGGGCACATCGCCAAGGACGGCTACATCCACGGCGGACACGCGATCGCCGGGTTGCAGTCGGCCACCGGCGGCCTGGAGGCGGGCAGTGTCGAGGAGATGCCGCCGCTGATCGGCGCCGGGCACCTGGTCGACGCTGAGGAGATCTACGGCCGCGAGCTCGTCCCGGCCGACGGCATCACCGCCGAGCACCTGACGGCCTGGTTCGCCGGCCGCGACGAGCCGGGAGCGGGGTCGGTGGTGCTGGTCCGCACCGGCTGGATGAAGAAGTGGCCGGACTACAACACCTACCTGCCGATCACCGCCGGCGTCCCCGGGGTGACCCTCGACGGGGCGAAGTGGCTGTCCTCGCGGGGCGTGCTCGCGGTCGGCGCGGACACCCACATGTTCGAGCACAAGCCTTCGATCTCGCAGGTCTCGCTGAGCGTGCATGCGCACCTGCTGGTCGAGGCGGGAGTGCCGATCATGGAGAGCCTGAACCTGGAGCCGGCGGCCGCCGACGGGGTGCGCGACTTCCTGTTCGTCGCGCTGCCGCTGCGGGTCCGCGGCGGCACGGGTTCACCCCTGCGCCCGGTCGCGATCGTCAGCCCGTCATGAGCGTTCCCCGCTACGGCGACCTGCCGGTGATCGAGGCGCTGGGCCTCCCGCACGCCTGGGACGTGTGGGGGCGCGAGGACAATCTCGGCACCCTCAACCACCTGACCTCCGCGCGGGTGGCCGCGGCTGCGGCGGAGATCGCGACCGGGCAGCGCTTCGCGCTCTCGCTGCCCTCGGACCTGATCGACCCGCCGCTGTTCGGGCGCAAGCCGATGACCCGGGACGTGTTCGCCGGCAGCCGCAACGAGTGGGACGAGCGCTTCGACTCGGTCTACCCGCAGGCCGCCTCGCAGTGGGACGGGCTGTTGCACGTGCGCGCTCGCGAGCACGGGTTCTGGACCGGCTACACCGGGGATCCGCCCGACGCCGGCGGCCGGCTCGGCATCGAACACTGGTCGCACGGGATCACCGGCCGTGGGGTCCTGCTGGACATCGACGCCCTGCGCCGCGCGCGCGACGACTGGGACCCGCTGACCCCGGAGATCGTCACCGCGGCCGACCTGCGGGAGGCGGCCGCGGTGCAGGGTGTCGAGGTCCGCGCCGGCGACATCCTCTGCCTGCGTTACGGCTGGGGCGCGGCCTACCGCGGGCTGGATGCCGCCGGGAGGATCGCGATGGCGGACACGCCGACCTTCGCCGGGCTGGAGGGTTCGGCCGAGGTCGCCGAGCAACTCTGGAACTGGAACATCGCGGCGGTCGCCGCGGACAACCCAGCCATCGAGCGAGCACCCGGCGATCCCGCGGTGGGCAGCCTGCACCGGCGGCTGCTGCCCTTGCTGGGCTTCGCCCTGGGGGAACTCTTCGACCTCGACGACCTCGCCGCGGCGTGCCGGGCCGACGGTCGGTGGTCGTTCTTCCTGGTGGGCGTCCCGCACCGGGTCCCCGGCTCCGTCGCTTCGGCCGCCAACGCGGTCGCTCTACGTTGAGATTGGTGTCCGATCGGATACCATCACGGGTATGGATGTCGGCGAACTCATCACCCGCTGTAGGCACGAGAGCCGGCTGACCTTGCGTGCTCTAGCTGAGAAGTCCGGCACCTCCCACTCCACTTTGTCGGCATACGAGAACGGTCGGAAGTCGCCGTCGTTGGCGACGCTCCAGCGGATCCTCGACGCCGCCGGGTACGACCTCGTGGTGGACGTCCGCCGGCAACCCCTGGAGCTGGATCCCGACAAGCGCGGCCGGGAGATCGTCGAGCTGCTCGAGTTGGGCCAGCTCTTCCCCGCCACCCACAACCCCACCCTGGAGGCCCCGGTCTTCGCACGACGCCGATGATCGACAAGATCCTGGCGTTGCACAGGGCGCTGCGGGCGGCGAAGATTCCGCACGCGTTCGGCGGAGCGCTGGCGCTGGCCTGGTGCGTCCGGGATCCCCGAACCACGGCCGATATCGACCTGAACATCTTCCTCACCCCGGACCGAATCGACGAGGCGCTCGCTGTCCTGCCTTCCGAGGTTGTCTGGTCCGAGACCGAGCTGCGACTGCTCAAGAGAGACGGCCAAGCTCGATTGCAGTGGGACGACACTCCCGTCGACCTGTTCTTCAGTGTCGATGACTTTCACGAAGGTGTCAGTGCGCGCTACCGGGAGCACCCCATCGGGGGCGAGGTTGTTCCGTTCCTCGCCTGCAGTGACCTCGCGGTGTTCAAAGCCTTCTTCGATCGCGACAAGGACTGGGTCGACCTCGCCACCATGTCCGATGCGGGCACCATCGACCCGGCAGCGCTCACCGCGACGATCGCGTACTACCTGGGCGCGGACGATCCGCGCTTGGCCAAGATCCGCAGGCTGCCGCGACAGTGAGGAACCAAGGGGCGTCCTTCGTCGGGATCGGACGGTACGTCAGTTCCTGGGCGCGTACGCAGCCGGACGCACCGGCGCTGGAAACCGCGGCCGGAGCGGTGCGGACCTACGCCGAGCTGGACCGCCGTAGCTCGCGCCTCGCGCACGCGTTGCTCGCGCAGGGCTGCGCGCCGGGCGACCGGGTCGGGATCTGGCTCGGCAACGGCCTGGAGTACCTCGACGTCTACCTGGCCTGCGCCAAGGCCGGGCTGGTCGTCGTGCCGGTCAACGCCCGCTTCACTCCCGCCGAGGCCGACTTCGTGCTCGGGGACTCCGACGCGCGGGCCCTCGTGTACTGCTCCGAGATCGCCGAGCAGGTAGCGGCCCTGCACCATCGGCCGTTGCTGGTCGCCTCCGATGACCTGCCCGGGCTCGCTGCCCAGGCGTCGGCCAGTTGTGGGTGCGCTCGCCCTCGCTGTTCCGCGGCTACTGGCGCAATCCGCCGGAGACCGCGGCCGCGCTGGTCGACGGCTGGTTCAACACCGGCGACCTCGGCACGGTCGGCGGCGGCGCGGTGACCGTGCTGGACCGGCGCGCGGACCTGATCAACTCCGGCGGCATGAACGTGTACCCGAGCGAGGTCGAGCGCGTGCTGCTCGAGTCCGGGCTGGTGCGCGAGTGCGCCGTCGTCGCGGCGCCGCACGAGCGGTGGGGCCAGGTACCGGTCGCGTTCGTGGTGTCCGAGGCCTCGGACATCGCGGTCAAGCTCGAGGCTTATCTGACGGCCCGTCTGGCCGACTACAAGCGCCCGCGACGGATCGTGCGCTTGGACGCGCTCCCGCGCAATGCGGGCAGCAAGATCGAACGCCGCCTGCTCGCGGAGCAGGCGGCGCTCGGTGGTGCACAGGTCTAGCTCAGTCGGGCGGATCAGTCGACGGTGGAGATGAACACGTTGGCGCCACCGGTCGCGAAGTTCGCGATGTCGGCGACGGTGGCCTGGCCCTCGGGCGAGCCGAGCGTCTTCTGCATGTCGGCTTCGCTGTCCCACCAGATCTCAGCAGTCCGGTAGACGTCCGACGGCGTGCCGTCGGGGCTGCCGACGACCTTGCACAGCTCGAGGTTGGTGAAGCCGGCCATCGTGGCGGCCAGCGGGAGGTGGGTCTCGGTGTAGTACTTCTCGAACGCCTCGGGGTCGGTCGGCTGGCCGTACTGGACGTTGACCTTGATCGCCATGGGGAAGCTCCTGAAGTTTCGGGACGACGGAACGCCGCCCACGCTATCGCCGCCAGGTTGCGGTCAGCTCTCCGGATCACTCCGGGGATTCGGGGACCCCTGCATCATCGCCATCGCGGCGCTCAGCTCCGCGCGGCTGGAGATCCCGAGCTTGCCGTAGACGTGCTGCAGCCGGTTCTCGATGGTGCGCACCGAGACCACGAGGTCCTCGGCGATCTGCTTGTTGGAGCGGCCCGAGGCGGCCAGCTGCGCGGCCTCCCACTCGGCTGCGGTGAGGCGGGCGCGGGCCTCGCCGCCGCGCAGGGCCGGGG
>NZ_JACDFE010000089.1 GCF_013815995.1 Sporichthya sp. | reverse complement strand
GACCTGCCCGGCCGAGCAGGTCACCGCGAGCGGGCCCGGCGCGGGCCGGGCGCGCAGGTGCCAGGTCATTGCCACCGTCGGCGACCAGCCGACGTAGCCGAGCCGGAACGGGGTCGGGGCGAGGGAGTCGGCGGCCACGATGGCGATCAGCGCGTCCGGGTCCTCGCCGGTCAGCGTCCGCACCCACGCGGTCAGGACGGCGCCGGGGTCCTCGGGACTCACCTGATCGCGCGGCATCCGGCCCGGGGCATAGCGGACCGAGACGCTGTCCAGGATGGTCGGCCCGGTGCCGGGCGGCGTGCTCGGCTGGGCGCATTCGCTCTCAACGACGGGGAGCGCGGACGGGTCGGCGGGGACGTCGCCGTGCGGTTCGTCGGCGCAGACGATGGTGGACTCCAGGACGATGACGCCCTGCTGGCGGAGTACCACCCGGGCCGTGGCCAGGGTCTTCCCGACCCCCATGACGTTCACCTCGAGCTCGGCCGGCCCGGGCCGTGCGGCCTTGAGGAAGGTGGTCGACACCGAGGCCGGATGCGCCCGCCCGGTCTCGGCCAGGGCCGCGCGCGCGGCGATCGCCGACATGTAGCCGCCGTTGGGATTGCCGTAGGCGCTCCAGTACGGCGTGAGCTCGGTGTCGTAGCGCCCCGGGCCGGCGGAGCGCACGGCGGTGGCCTCGGCGAAGGTCATGAGATCGAACCGTAGCCGCTCCTGCCCAGTGCTTCAGGCCCAGTGCTTCAGGCCCAGTGCTTCAGGCCCAGTGCTTCAGGCCCAGTGCTTCAGGCCCAGTGCTTCAGGACCGGCGCGAGCTGAGCGACGGAGGGGCCGTACATGACGTGCTCGGCGTGCTGGAGGACGTGCCGATCGTGAAGCTGATCGCGTACTACCTGCCGGCCTGGCTGTGGGCCAAGTACGGCCTCGAGCACCCCGGCGGCCCGACCTGCCGCGGCCAGGTCGACCTGATCCCGCACGAGCTCGACCCGGACGCCTTACGCGAAACCGCGAAGCGGATCCCCGTCGAGCTGGTGGAGGAACTGGCCTGGTTCGGCAACGCCGAGGAGATCGCGAATCGGCTCAAGCCCTACGCCGAAGCCGGCGCGGAGCACGTCGTGCTCGGCGACGTCACCGGCACCACGTACGCCCCCGAGGAGACCATGCGCGTCCTCGGCACCCAGCTCCCGCGGTTGTGCGAGCTGGTTCACGCGCTCTGACCCGTGGCCCGAACCAATAGGCGTGTCACGCCAAATGGTTCGGGCGAGGGTCAGCCGCGGCCGAGGACGCGGTTCAGGGCGGGAGCGACGTCGCGGTGGGTCTTGATCTGGGCGGTCATGCCCTTGCCCAAGCGGGCGATGTCCTTGCCGAGGTCGCGGTCGTGCTCGCCGTCGGTCTGCAGCAGTACGTGCAGCTCGCGGAACCGGCGGGCCAGCAGGCGTGGGTCCGGGCCGGCGTTGTGCACGGCGTCGGTGAGCAGCACCCCGACCTGGCGCCGGGCGGACGACGCCTTCAGCACCGAGTCGCCGACTGAGAGGGCGAAGTGCACGTTGGTCAGCCCGCGGGCCGGGATGCGTAACAGTCGGTCCAGCAGCACGATCGGTGAGGTGTTCCCGCTCAGTGGCTCGAGCAGGGCCGCGTCGGACCAGAAGCCGATCAGCGCCAGTCGGTGGCCGGCCCCCGGGCCTGACATCGCAGCGGACATCGCAGCCACGGTCGCCGCGGCCACCCGGACCTTCTCCCCTCGCATCGACCCGGAGACGTCGACCATCAGCACCACGTCGATGCTGCGGCGCACCGACTCCCGCACGATGATGTCGGTGTCCTCGGGCACCGGGCGCTCGGTGAGCACCTCGAGCGTGCGGTCGAGATCGATCTCGTCCGAGCGGTAGTGGTACGGCACCGAGATCGGCCGGCCGCTGCCGGCCATCACATCGGCGTCCCGCCAGGACCGGCGCAGTGCCAGGTTCCGGGTGATCTGACGGGCCATTCGATCGATCTCCGGATCGGGCTCGCGTTCCTCAAGGAGCTCGCCGAGGTCGCGGACGGCACCGGCCTGCGCGGTGACCACGGTCGCTTGGGATCCGGGGGGTGCCTCGGCGTCGCTGCCGTCGCGGTCCCCGCCGGTGTTCAACACCAGCGGCGTGCCGTTCCCACCGAACAGCGAGGGCACCTCGGTGAGCACCTTCGGCTTGCGCCGCAGCGGCGCCAGGCCGTGGTCGCGCGGCGGCTCACCCGACGGCAGGCCGTCGGGATCGTCGATGGCGACTCGGGTGCCGCCCGGGCTACGCCGGGCGCTCAGAAAAAATGCCGCTCCCAGATGTCCTTGATGACGTCCTCGGGGGTCCGGTCACTCGCCTCGTCGAGCGAGATGCGCGCGGACAGCGCAAGCATCGCGGCGTCGAGCACGCGATGGCGATGTCCCTCGCCGCCCTCCGCACCGAACCCGGCCAGCTCGGCCGCAATCGCCGTGATGTCGATCGCCCCGCGTACCGACGAACCGCGGCGCAGCTCCTTGTGGTTACGGGTGGACCGGGTGATGGCGACGGCGTCGGAGATCAGCGCGGTGTCGGTACACCCGGTGCGGGTGGCGACGATCGCCTCCTCCTCGGCCGCGTCCTGGTAGCCGACCGAGAGCCGGCACCAGCGGTCGTAGACCGAGTCCGAGATCCGCGCGGTGCCGACGGAGTCGTAGGGGTTCATCGACGCCACGACCCGGAAGGTCTCCTTCGCGGTGATCACCCCGACCCGGGGGACCGCGATCTGACGCTCCGCCATTGCCGCGAGCAGCACGTTGACGGTGTCCTCGGGCGCCCGGTTGAACTCCTCGATGTAGAGGAAGCCGCCGCCGGTCATGGCTTCCAGCAGCGGACCGGCGACGAAGTTGTCGCTGCTGTAGTCCTCCTTGAGCACCCGCGCCGGGTTGTGGTGCCCGACCAGGCGGGCCGCGGTGAGCTCGGCGTTGCCCTCGACGAGGACGAACGGAACCCCCCAGTTCGCGGTGATCGCGCGCAGCAACGTCGACTTGCCGGTGCCGGGGGGGCCCTCGAGCAGGATGTCTCGCCCGGCCGAGACGGCCGCGAGCACCAGGTCGAGCTCGCGGCCACGTCCGACAACCTTGGCCGCGATCGCTTCGCGGCGACTGTGCATATTCACTTCGCGATCGATCACTTCTCGCAGAACCCCAGGTCTACCTTGAGTTGTTGGCCGGTGATGCACTTGCTCTCGTCCGAGGAGAGAAACAGCACGGCGTCGGAGATGTCGCTCGGCTGCAGCCAGGCCTGGGGCAGGCAGTGCATCTCGGTGAACGCCTCGACCATGTCATCCGGGCCCGGGTTCTCCAGGTCCGGCCGGAACAGCTGGTAGATCGCGTCGTTCTTGAACAGCCGGGTGTCGACGGCGGTCGGGTGGATCGAGTTGCACCGGATCCCGGCGCCGCCCCACTCATACGCCCAGGTCTTCATCAGCCCGACCACGCCGTGCTTGGCCGCGGTGTAGTGCGCCAGGGTCGGGAAGCCCTTGATGCCCGCAGTCGAGCTGATCAGGATGATCGACCCGCCGGCATTGCGCTCGAGCATGTGCGGGATCGCGGCCCGGACGGTGGTGAAGACCCCGGTCAGGTTGATGTCGATGGTGACCTGCCAGGTCTTCTGGTCCATCTCGTGCGTCGGGCAGGCGCTCATGATCCCGGCGTTGGCGACCACGATGTCGACCTGACCGAGATCGGCGATGCCCTGGTTCACGGCGGCGATCATCTGGTCGAGGTCGCGGACGTCGGCCTGGTGCACCGAGATCCGCCGGTCGAGGGCCTCGACCTCCTTGGCGGTCTGGTCCAGCTCGTCGCGGGTGCCCATCTCGTACTGCACCGTCTCGATCTCGGTGCACGCGTCGATCGCGATGATGTCCGCGCCCTCGGCGGCCAGACGCAGGGCGTGGGAGCGGCCCTGCCCGCGTGCCGCACCGGTGACCAGCGCGACCTTTCCTGCTACTCGTCCCACGATGGACCTCCTCGTCCGTGCGCCAATCCGGATGGCGTCGCACCCCACCATTGAGGCTCAGCCGCGGGAGCGCAACCGTACGTTTGGTAGCTCGGGTGCGGGCAGTGTGGACGGCCAGGCCTCGGGGAACGTGCCGTAACGGCCCCCGTTGGCCGGTGCCGTGCGCTGGCGCTGCCAGTCCTCACGGAAACCCACAATTTCCTCGTGGCTGCCGCCGACGAAGTTCCACCACATGACGATCTGCTCGCCGAACGGTTCGCCGCCAAGGACGAGCACGCGGGTGGGCCCCTCGCCCGCTTCGGCACGAATGGTGGACACCCCGGCGGCTTGGAACACGATCTCGCCGGGGCGATGCCGGAGCCCGCGATCATGATGTTCAGCTCGCCGGGCCGGACCAAGGCGTGCGCGCCGGTGGTGTCGCGGTGCTCGACCTCGCCGGAGAACAACCAGCTGACCGTCTGCAGGCCGGTGTGCGGATGACCCGGCACGGACATGCCGCCGCTGACCGAGACGTCGTCAGGGCCGTAGTGATCGACGAAGCACCAGGCGCCGATCAGCGAGCGCCCGCGCTGGGGGAGTGCACGGCGCACGGTCATCGCCCGCGGGCCACCGAGGGGGACCTCGCGCTGGTAGAGGGGACCGGGGCCGGGGCATCGACGGCTCTTCCGTACGGCGCGGGTGCGACCGGCGGGTCCGGCCGCACCCGGGTTCGCTCAGGCGGCGGTGATGCCGCCGTCGATCACCAGCTCCGACCCGGTGACCCAGGTCGACTCGTCCGAGGCCAGGTAGAGCACGCCCCAGGCGATGTCCATCGGTGCGCCCGGTCGCCCGAGCGGATGGGCCTGGCCGAGCGCGTCGAAGAAGGCGTCGCGGTCACCGGTGTTGTCTCCGAGGAGCTGCACCATCGGCGTCCAGGTGTAGCTCGGGTGCACCGAGTTGATCCGGATGTTGTAACCCTGTTTGGCCACGTGCAACGCCGCGGACTTGGTGAACAGGCGCACCGCGCCCTTGGACGCGTTGTACGCGGCGAGGTTCTCGATGCCGACCAGGCCGGCGATCGAAGAGATGTTGATGATGGATCCGCCCCGGGGTTCCTGACTCTTCATCACCTTGATCGCGGCGCGGGTCCCGAGGAAGACCGCCTCGCTGTTGACCGCGTTAACGAAGCGCCACGCCTCCAGGGTGGTGTCCTCCACGTTGGCGTCGTGGACCACACCGGCGTTGTTCACCACGATGTCGAGGCGGCCGTGCGTGGCGACGAGGTCGCTCATCAGGGCGTCCCACGCGGCCTCGTCGGTGACGTCCTGGTGCAGGTACGTCGCCTTGCCGCCGTTCGCGACAATGTCCTTCGCGAGGACTTCGCCCTCGGCGTCCAGCACATCGGTGAGCACCACGATGGCGCCCTCGGCCGCCAGGGTTCGGCCCGTCGCCTCGCCCAGCCCGCGCGCGCCGCCGGTGATCAGGGCAACCTTGCCCTCGACTCGTCCCACGTCATGCCTCCAGCCCATCGGTATGGATCGTCGGGAGTCGACGCTAGGGAACTGTCTGTGGCGGGGACACATCAGCGCGCACCGGTAGGGCCTGGTGCGTTTGCACCATGCCGATCGGCGGCACCGGTGGGTACGGTCGATCGCGGCCGAGAGGAGGGTCCGGGGTGCACGTGCTGGTGGTGGACGACGACGCCAGGGCCCGCGAGCTGCTGGGTCTCGTGCTGGAGTCCGCCGGGCACACCGCCCACACCGCCGCGACGGTGGCCGAGGCGTGGGCGTCGCTGCGCTCGTCCCCGCCCGATCTGCTGCTGACCGACCTGCGGATCTCCTCGGCGACCGACGGGCTCGAATTCGTCGCGGCCGTGCGCGCGGACCCGCTGCTGGCGGACCTGCCGATTTTCGCCCTGACCGGGGTGACGAGTTCGGCGGATCTCGCGCGGGCCCGGTCGGCCGGGGTCCAGCTCTGCCTGGCCAAACCCGTGGACGTCCGCCAGTTGCTCGGGGAGCTGGCGAGCGTCGCGGCCGGTTAACCGGGTGAGCGGGGCAGCAGCGCAGCGAGCGTGGCGAGGACGTCCGGGACCTGCACCGGCTTGCCCAGTACCGCGTCGACCGCCAGGTCGTCCGGGACCGTCGCCGTCTCGGCGCTGAGCACCACGATCGCGGGACGCGGCGAGCCGGCCCGGGACAGCGCGCGAAGCAGATTCCAGCCGCTGCCGTCCGGCAGCCCGATGTCGAGCAGCAGGACGTCCGGTTCGGCCTGACGGGTGAGCGCCAGGCCCTCCCGCCAGGTGCCCGCGGTGAGCAGCCGCGTTCCCGGCCACGGGGCCAGCGCCGCGACGATCAGCTCGATGCTCGGTCGGTCGTCCTCGACGTAGAGCAGCGTCCCCGCCGGGAGTGCCACGGCGAGTGAGGGAGCCTCAGACTCGGCACCCAGGCCGGCACCGGTCTCCGCAGCGGCCCCGTTCCCGTGCGGGAGTTCGCACCAGAAGGTGCTCCCGGCGCCGAGGGTGCTCGAGACCTCCAGCCGGCCGCCCATCGTCGTCACGAGCTGCGCGGACAGCGCGAGCCCGAGACCCGAGCCCTCGGACCGGCGGTCGCCGAGCCGCTGGAAAGGCTGGAAGATGCGGGCCTGCTGCTCGGGCGCGATCCCGGGGCCGTCGTCGGTGACGCAGATCCGCACCGACCCCGGTAACGACCCGGGCCCGTGCGTGACCCGCACCTGACCCCTCGGCGCGGAGTACTTCACGGCGTTGTCCAGCAGGTTGATCAGGACCTGGCGCAGGCGTTGGGGATCGGCCCGCACGGTCGTCTCGTCCCCCGGACACGGGCCCACCAGGGTGATGCCCCGATCGGCGGCCAGGCCGGTGACGATCTCGAACGCCTCGGTGATCGCCGCCCGGACTCGGACTATGCCGATCTCGAGCGCGAGCTGGCCGCTCTCGGCGGCGGAGAGGTCGAGCAGGTCGTTGATCAGGCGCAACAGGTGCCGCCCCGCGGCCAGGATGTGCTCGACCGCCTCTTCCCGCTTGCGCGGGGAGAGGTCGACCAGCTGCATGACCTGGGCGAAGCCGATGACCGCGTTCAGCGGGGTGCGCAGCTCGTGACTGGCCAGCGCGAGGAACTCCGTCTTGGCCTTGGTTGCGGCCTCGGCGACGTCCCGCTCGCGGTGCGCCTGCGCCATCCGCCGGCGCTCGGTGAGGTCGAACAACTCGACGCTGAGGTAGCGGGGCTGGTCGCGGTCGTCGGCGACGACCGAGCAGGTCATCGAGGCCGACACCGGGTCGCCGCCGTCCGCGGGATAGAGCAGGACTTCGTCCGGGCCGGTCCGCCGGGTGCCCTGCGCCCGGCCCATGTCCTCGATCCGGCGGCCGACGGACGTCGCGCCGTCCGGATCCAGGTACTCCTGGAGCATCCCGCGCGGGCCTGGGATGCCCAGCATCGCGCCCAACGCGGGATTGATCTGCAGCAGCATTCCGTCCAGCCCCACCAGGGCCATCCCGACGCCGGCGCCCTCGAACGCGCTGCGGAAGCGCGACTCGCTCTCCGCGAGCCGGGAGAACAGGTTCGAGGTGCCGATCGCGACCGCGGCGACGTCGGTGCAGCGGCGGACGAGGTCGGCCGCGTCGGCGTCGGGGCGCCACCGGTGCGGGTAGTAGACCGCGAAGGTCCCGAGCACCCCGCCGCCGTCGGAGTCGATGATCGGGGTGGACCAGCAGGAGCGCAGGTTGTCCCGCAGCGCGTAGTCCTTGAACTTCGGCCAGTGCACGTCGGTCTCGATGTCCTCGGCCACCACGGGGCGCCGGGTGAACGCGGCGGTGCCGCACGACCCCTGGCGCGGGCCGATCTGCACCCCGTCGATGGCGATCCGGTAGCGCAGCGGGAGGTGGGGTGCGGCGCCATGGGTGAGCGAGCCGTTCTCTTGGTCGAGCAGCAGGATGGAGCACGAGCTGCGGGGCAGTTGGTCCTCCATGGCCAGGACGATCGCGTCGAGGGTCTCGTCGAGGGGCGCGCGCCGGGCGATGGCCTCGAGGATGCGCGCCTCGTCCCGAACCGGATCGCCCGCCACCCCGGGCCGGGCCGGCGCGATCAAACGGTCGCCGGCGGGCAGCGTGAGCAGCACCTCGGTGCCCGCCGTGAGCCGGTGCACGGTGAGGGTGCCCCCGGAGTCCTCGGCGAACTCCGCCACCTCGGTCAGACCCAACCCGTCGCGGGGACGGGCCCAGCCGCTGCGGAAGGGTTCGGCGGGGTCGGCAGCGGTCCAGCCCGCCGGCAGCCCGCAGCCGTCGTCGCGCACGCTGATCAGGACCTGGCCGGAGACGGTGGCGACCTCGACGGTGACGCTCCGGGCACCGGCGCGATGGGCGTTGTCGAGCAGCTGGGCGAGCGCGGCCCGAAACCGGGCCTCGTCGACGAGCACCTGCGCGGGCCGGCCGGTCTGAACCTGCACGTGGACCGGCGGCGGTGACGGAAGGGTGGAGACCGGGTTCAGTCCGCAGACTCCGTGCACCACGCGCTCGGCATCGAGCAACCGCATCGGCCCGCCCGATCGGGACGCGCGCCCCGTCCGCCACCCCAGGACCCGGCCCTCGGCCGCCAGTTCCAGTAACTGCTCGCGCCGCCGCGCGGGCCCCCCGAGCAGCTCCGCGAGCATCGCGACGGAGGAGAACGTCCCGCCCAGCGCGTGCCCGGTGAGCAGGGCCTCCTGGCGGAGCACGCGGGTCCGGTTGGCCAGGGCCTCGGCGGCGCCGGACGCGGCCGCGATCTCCTCGGGGCTCGGGTCGCGACCGACGACCGTCAGCACCACATCGGCCCCGTCGAGCCGGGCCCGGACGGCGTCGAGCGGATCGTTCGACCGGACCAAGGCAACGATGGCAGTATCGGGCTCGGCGGAGCGGACCCTGACGAGGTCCTCAGCCACGACGACCCGGCACGGACTGCCGGCGGCGAGGGTCCCGCTCTCGTGCCCGAGGAGGTCCTCGCTCATGATCGACAACTCCGCTGTCGCCGAGGGCCGCGGGCCGGGTGTCCCGCCACCGGTGGACGGGCCGAAGCTAGCACTGCCCGGCGGATCGGCGTCCTCCGCGAACGCCCGGACGACCGTCGTCGTGGTGGACGATCACCGGGTCTTCGCGGAGCTCCTCGCCGAGTCGTTGGGCCAGGCGGGACTCGAGGTGCTGGGGACCGTGTCGACGGCCGCCGAGGCGGTTCGCCTGGTCGGCGTGGTCCGGCCCGCGGTGGTCGTCCTGGACCAGAACCTGCCGGACGCCGACGGCACCGCGACTGTGCACGACCTCAAGCGCGCGGCTCCCGGCGTGCGGGTGCTGATGCTGACCTCGGCCGTGGAGCGCACGGTGCTGCGCGAGGCGCTCGACTCCGGGTGCGACGGCTTCATCACCAAGCGACAGGGGACCAGCGAGGTGCTCGCCGCCATCCGGGCCGTCTGCGCGGACGAGCTTCCGGTGTCGCCTGACATGGTCGGGGCGCTCGTGGGGCGTCGCCGGGCCGGCGTTCCGGTCGAGCTCACCCAGCGCGAGACCGAGGTCCTCCGGCTCCTCGCGCAGGGGTTGCCCAGCCGGCAGGTGGCGGAGGCACTGAACCTGT
Source organism: Sporichthya sp. (assembly GCF_013815995.1). Classification (GTDB taxonomy): domain Bacteria; phylum Actinomycetota; class Actinomycetes; order Sporichthyales; family Sporichthyaceae; genus Sporichthya. The sequence continues at coordinate 6,416 of NZ_JACDFE010000089.1, read as the reverse complement.
CGGTCAACACCGTGCGCAACCACACGCAGCACCTGCTGACCAAGCTGGACGCCCACTCGCGGCTGGAGGCCGTCGCCATCGCGACCCGGCTGGGGATCCTCCGGGCGCGGTAGACGGCCGATTCAGGACCGCAGCAGAACCCGATGAGGGGACGTCGTTTGCCGAACCGGTGGCTCGCTCGGTCGTTGGCGCTGCTCCTGCTCACCGTCGCGGGTGGACGAAGGTCGCGACCGCAAAGCTGAACCGCACGGGCAGGGCGACCGTGCCAAGCGGCCAGTAGGGACCCACACCTATCGGAACCGGCACGCACCCTGGACCGTAGCTGCTACTCCGCCAGCCCGATGTCCTCAGGGGAGTCGTCGTCGGTGTGCCCGTCGCCGTCGTCGGGTGATTCGTCGTCCGGGTCGTCGTCGGTGTGCCCGTCCTCGTCGGGGTCGTCCTCGGGTGCGTGCTGGCCGGGTGCGCCACCGCCGGGCGCATCGTCGCGCGGATCCTCTCCAACCCGGTCGCCACCGGTGTCCGGGTGGCTCCCCTCACTTGGCTCGTCCGCTCCAGAGCGGTCGTCGCGTTCCTCGACATCGGCACCGTTGGCATCGCTCCTGCCGGCGATGGAGCGATCCTGCGCCCCGTTGGTCCCGTCCGCGCCGGATGGTGCATCGGAGTCGGTCAAGGACCCGGGACCCCGCTCGGGACCGGGCTCGGCGCCGCGGTTGTCGGTGACGGACGCAGGAACGGTGGCGGGTTCGGCCGGGCCGGGATGCGGCTGCCCAACCTGGGTCGCCGCGGCCACCGTGGCGGCGACCCCGGCCGCGGCAAACGCGCACTTCGCGCCGACGCTGAGATGGGAGACCGCGATGGCCAGTGCAGCCATCCGGGCTCGCCAGCGACGGCGAGAGCCCGTCGTCGGGCGGGCGTTGCGGATCGTCCCTCGCTGCGCTGGCAGGGCCACGTCGATCGCCGAATTGGCACTGCAGGTGGGTCCTGCGGGGTCGGCGAGGAACGCGCTCAACGCCGGCGAGGCCATCGGGGGCGGACCGGCCGCAAAGTCGGCAATGCGTTGCAGCGCCTCGGACATCATCGGCTCGGACGAGCGGAACGTGTCCTCGTGGCGGCCGTCGAAGTCCGCACTCCCGGTCATGACTGGGCCATCGTTTCGGGGGTGCTTTCGGTGACGGGTTCGTGGGGGCCCAGTAGCCCACGCCGTAGCCGCGCCACAGCTCGATGATGCAGCTGGCGCACCGCGTCGGGGGAACGATGCATGACGGCGGCGACGTCGGCGACCGCCAGGTCGGCCACTATGCGCAGCAACAGCACGTTGCGCTGGTCCTCGGGCAGGTCGGCGAGCAGTGTGAGCACCTCGGCCTGGGCCAGGTGAGCCAAGGCGTCGTCTGCCGCCGATGGCACGCGACGGGGGTCGGACTCCGGCTCGTACGGCTCTTCGACGGCGCGCCGGACGCGGCGCCGGAGATCGTCGGCGCTGCGGTGATGCGCGATGGTGAACAGCCATCGACGGAACGCCGCACCGTCGCCCTCGAACGTCGGCAACCGCTGGAAGGCTCCGAGGAAGACCTCGCTGGTGAGGTCTTCCACGTCCTGCGCGCCGCGGCCGCGCAGGTATCCCGCGACCACTGGCGACAAGGTCCGCCAGATCGCTTCGAAGGCGACTGCCGACCCGGCGCGGGCTGCCTCGACGAGTTCGTCGAGAGTGGTTGCGGCCGATCCGGACACCGGCCCCTCAACCTCCGCCTCGCCCTGCAGCGAGCACCTTTGGCTCGCGTTTGCGGTATCGGCGGATCACGGCCCCTGCTGAAGGGCGGTGCGCTCAGGCGCACACCTGGCGGAGAAGCTCGACCTCCTCCACCTTTCCGTGCTCGAAGTCCAGCTCCGAGATCGTCACGCCCGGCACCAGCGCTACGGTGCCGGCGTCGTCCGAGCCGTCGTCTCCCTCGCTGGCGACCGCCGTATCGAGTTCGTCCTCGCACTCGTCGTCCCAGCGCACCTCGGCGTCCGCGGCGAGTACGACCGTGCGGGCGCCGTCCCCGCTGGGGAGGTAGACCAGCGTGCGGGTCGCGTCGTCGTAGGAGACGACGGTCCCGACCAGGTCGCCCTCGTCCTCGTCCTCCTCGCCGTCATGGTTGCGATCGCCGTCACAGCTGTCCCGATCGGAGTCGTCGTCGTCCTCATCGTGGCGGCCGTTGTGATCGCGGTCCTCCTCGCCGTCGGGTACACCGTCGTCGTCAGAGTCGCGGTCCCGGACCCGATTGCCGAGTTCGTTCTCGTCTTCGTCGGCAATGTGGTCCCCATCGCGGTCGTCGTCGTCGGCGCGACAGGACTCCAGGGCGTCGTCCTCGTCCTCGTTCGCGACGCCGTCGCGGTCCCGGTCCTCGTCGCCGTCGAGCCGCCGGTCGTTGTCACTATCGGCGTCGTTGACACTGGTCTGGCTGCGCAGCTCGTCGCCGTCGTCCTGGCCGTCGTTGTCGGTGTCCTCGTCGTGCGGGAGGCCGCCATTGCGGTACTCCCGCAGGTTCGACAGCCCGTCATGGTCGGGGTCTGCCTTCGCGTCGCCCGCCCGGTTCGGGTTGAGGTGGTGGCGTCGCTCCCAGTTGTTCGGCATGCCGTCGCGGTCCCTGTCGTTGCCGGCCGCGCTCGCGGTCGTCGGCATGGACAGGACGGCGGCCAAACTCATCGCAACGGCAGCAAACCACCGGACATTCGGAGTCTTCATGTTGGTGCATTCCCTTCGGTAGCCGAGCCACCTCGACACCGGCGAGGCCTCGTGGCTTTGCGCCCCCACCTCGCGATGGGTTTGCCCTTGTCGCGCCCGCGGGTTCCGCTGGCACCGACGTCATCGCCGGGGTACGGAAAACGTGACGGCAGGCTGTCCGAGCACGAGCCGGGCACGCCGTACCGAGCGTTCCCCACGGCGGCGCCGGCCGAGCGCCGCGCCTGCTTATCGCTGGACCGGTTCGCTGGCGCGAGTCCAGCGCGCCGTCAACGCGCAATCGTCGAACGCCATCGAGGGGCACAACGTCGAACTGGCCGACGCGCTGCGCGTGCAGGACGGACAGCCGACGGAGCGGGCCGTGGCCTTGGACGCCGTGGCCCTGGAGGGCTTCCGCGATGCCATGAACTATCTCCTGGCGCTGGCCAGGGACGAGTCGTTCACCTACGACGTCGGATCGATCCGAGCCCTGCACCGGATCATGACCGAGCGCTACCTTGAACGCGGCCGAAGACGAGTCCTTCGCGCTTCGCGGTCTGGAAGAGCCGATCGCGCAATGAGCGCAGGTTTGACGCCGGGGAGTCGTACTGCTTCACGATGACCTCCGTTGCCGGGGTCGGACCTCAGCTGCCTCGAGCTCGGTGCGCAGGTCCGCTGCGGCTGCGCGGCGGAGGGTGCCGGCGCGCTCCGCCCGCTCAATCGCTTGCCGCAGCTGATGCGGGTCGGTCCCGGTCGCGGCGCAGTCCTGGATGGTCTGCGCGACGGTCGTGACCGGCAGCCCGTCGACGTGCGTGATGACCGCGTCGTCCAGGTCGCGGCGGTGCATCCGGTAGAGCGCGCCGCCGGCCGCCCGCGGATGGTTGTCCCGCGGAACCGAGAGATGGATCCGCGAGGTGTTGACGTCGGACAGCTCGTGGAGGACGAGCGCCGACTCGTGGGAGACCACGCCTCGCCCGAGCGTCCAGGCCACAGCGGCGGCGAGGTCGTCGTGGGCGCCACGCGGCAGGACCGGCACCCGGTAGACACCGCGGCCCGCCCGCTCGAGCCGCCCGCGGGCAGCCATCAGCCGTGACAGCCCCGGCAACCGCCCTCGAACTGCACCCCGCCCGGACCCGCACCAAGCCGCGAATTCTCAAGGCGCTGGCGCAGCGAGCCCAGAATCGCAACGAGCACTCCTCTTGCTCGTCTCGAGCCCGCGACCTGCCCGCCGTCGATCTGAAGCGGATCGCGCTTTCTAATGGGGCTGTCAAGCGGCGACGGGTAGGTCGGCGCGGTAGGGCTGACGGGTCCTCAGCACGGCGTGTAGGACGTCGACGCGGCGGCGGGCTAGGCAGATCAGGGCTTGGCGGTGGCGTTTGCCTTCGGCCCGTTTGCGTGCGTAGTAGGCCTTGCTCGCGGGGTCGGTGTTCAGGGCGCAGAACGCCGATTGGTAGAACACGCGTTTGAGGGCCTTGTTGCCCCCGGCCGCGCGTCGGGCGGAGCGGGCCTTGCCGGACTGGCGCAGGACCGGGGCCAGGCCTGCGGCGGCGGCGAGTCGGTCCGCGGTGGGGAAGCGGTCCAGGCCGCCGGCCTCGGCGAGCAGTTCCGCGGTCAGGGCGGCCCCCATCCCGGGCAGGGTGGCGATCAGGGCCGCGTCAGGGTGGCGGTCCAGGACCCTGCTGATGCGCTCTTCCAGGGACGGTGATCTTGTCCCGGGTGTGCAGGGCCTCGGTGGCCATCTCCCGGATCAGATCGGCCGCGGCGCACTGGCCCGGGATGGTGGTGTGCTGCTCGCGGGCGGCGGCCAGGGCCGCCTCGACCAGGTCCTGCACGACGGTCTTACGGACCCGGCCGGCCTTGTGCAGGTGCGCGTTGAGGCGGGCGTGGCCGGCGCGGCGGATCTCGGCCGGGGTGACGTAGCGGGTGAGTAGCCACAGCCCGGTCTTGTTGCCCAGCTCGATGATGCGTTCCAGGCCGGGATGGACCGAGACCAGCAGGTCACGCAGCCGGCCCTTGCGCCGGACCTGGTCGGCGACCAGCTCGCGGCGCCGGGCCACCAGCAGGCGCAGCTCGGCATCGATCTCGCTCACCGCGTTCAGCGGGCGCAGGTCATCGCGGGTGCGGACCTGATCGGCGATCACCTTGGCGTCCTTGGGGTCTGACTTGCGTTCCCCGCCGGTGGTGCCCTGCCGGGCCCGGTTCACCGCCAGCCCCGGCACGTGCACGCACGCGAGCCCGGCATCGAGCAGCATCGCCTGGGCCAGGCTGGCGATCCCGCCGAGCAGGTCCAGCCCGACCGTGACCGGCCCGTGCTCGGCACCGGCCGCACCGATCTCGGCGATCAGTTCCGTCAGCTCGCCCGGGGTGTTCTCCACCCGTCGGCTGCTCAGCACCTGCCCGGTCTCGCTGACCACCAGCGCCGCCCAGTGGAACTCCTTGGCCACATCGACGCCAACCGCAACGCCCATCGCGCGCACCCTTTCGGTCGTTGATCTCCCAGCTCCCAATACGCGCGTGCCGCTTCCCGCCGGCCATGCCCTACACAGCGATGAATCGCAGTTCCTAATCAGCGGTCAGGAAGAGGCGGCGGGACAGGGGGCAAAGCGCGATGAGCCATCAACGGCAGCACACAGGAAGCCATACCTGTCCCGCCCGCGTGCCCCGATCCTTCCCGAGGGCCGGAGCACCGTCAGGAACGTAGGGCACACAGGTAGCTGTGGCGAAAGAACGCGGGCGGTCCGAGGGCCCCGTCGATCTCGACGCCCTGAGCGCACACATAGAGGTGGGCGCCGGGCGGTCCGGCGTGTCCGCATGCGCGGCCGGGCCGGGAGCGGGGTGGTCGAGGTGATGTCCCTGGCCTGCCTGTCCGCCGGCGCCGGGTACCGGTACCTGCTGAAGAACACCGCCGGCGGGGACGCGACCAGGGCCCCGGGCCAGTCGTTGACGGACTACTACGCCGCCACCGGCAACCCGCCCGGCCACTGGTTGGGCGCTGGTCTGCCCGGCCTGGGCACCGGCGACGGCCGAGACCTGGTCGCCGGGACCCGGTCACCGGCGACCGGCTGGGCCTGGCGTACCCGGTGTTCAAGACCATCGCCGAACGGACGGCGGCCCGCGCCGCGCGGCTCCCTGCCGACCTGCCCGAGGCCGAGCGGGCCGGGGCCGTTGCCGAGATCGAAGCGCAGGAGGCCGGACGCCGGACGCGGTCGGCGGTCGCCGGCTACGACTTGACCTTCACCGTCCCCAAGTCCGTCAGCGTGCTGTGGGCGCTCGGCGACCACGAAGTACAAGCAGCGGTCGAGGGCGCGCGTCACGACGCCGTCGCCGCGGTGCTGGGTCTGGTCGAGGACCGGTTCCTGCACACCCGTATCGGCAGCGGTTCGAAGATCCGGGTGCCGGGGCGCGGGGCGATCGCCCCGGCGTTCGAGCACCACGACACCCGCGCCGGCGATCCGAATCTGCACACCCACCTCGTGATCGCGAACAGGGTCCAAGGCCCCGACGGCCGGTGGCGCTCGGTCGATGGGCAGGTCCTGTATCAGGCGACGGTGGCGTGCTCGGAGATCTACGACTCGACGGTTGCCGACTTGCTTGCGTGCGCCGTGAGGCGCTGTTGATTCGAGTGGAGGTGAGAGACCTTCGCCGCCGCCTCGTCGCAGCGGGGTGGTGAAGCTGAGGGCAGCCTGACCCGGGTGATTGCCGGGGAGGGTGGGAG
>NZ_JACDFE010000088.1 GCF_013815995.1 Sporichthya sp. | reverse complement strand
GCCGAGCACTGGAACACCGACCCGAAGCCCTTCATCTGGAAGGCGACCGCGGAGGAGATCATCGCCAAGGTCCGTCGCGGGCGTGAGGTCCTCAACCAGATCAATTCGCAGACGGACCACTAGTGCGTCGAGATCGCCTGCAGTACGTCCAGCTTGGCCGCCCGCCGGGCCGGCCACACCGCGGCGAGCACACCGACCAGGGCCGCCACGACGAGGAAGACCACGAGCTGGACACCCGGCACGCGTAGCTCGCTGATGCCGTCGTCGGCCAGCGTGCGTTGCAGCGAGATGCCGAAGCCCAGCCCGACGATCAGCCCGAGCACCGCACCGAAGATCGCCATCACCACCGACTCCAGCCGGATCATCCGGCGCAACTGACGCCGGCTCATGCCGATGGCGCGCAGCAGCCCGATCTCGCGGGTGCGTTCGGTGACCGAGAGGGCGAGCGTGTTGACGATGCCCAGCACCGCGATGACGACGGCGAGCGCGAGCATCCCGTAGATCAGCCCGAGCAGCTGGTTGACCTGGGCGCGCACCGAGTCGGTGTACTCGTCCTGATTCTTCAGCTCGACGGCCGGATTGTCCGCGAGCCCCTCGTCGAGGCGCTGGCGGACGTCGGCGGCGTTCGCGCCGTCTTCGAGGTTGACGAAAGTCAGGATGTCGACCGGGCGGGTGCCACCGTCGGCGGCGGTGTCGAGGGAGACCAGGTACCCGCCGAGCATCTCGTTCTTCTCGAAGATGCCGCCGACGCGCAGCTCGATCCGGGAACCGTCCAGCCACGTCGTCTGGACCGTGTCGCCGACCTTCCAGTCGTTGTTCTCGGCGACGTTGTCGTCGATCAGCAGGCCGTTGGCGCGCAGTCCCTCGGCGTCGCCGGCCTTGAAGTCGAGGGTGAACGAGTCGTCGATGGACTCCGGCGTGATCGCCGAGATGCTCTTGGTGTTGTCCTTGATCTGCACCGCGGTGGCCCGCATCTCGGTCACCGACTTCACGCCCTCGGTGTCCTTGGCCCGCTCGGCGATCTGCGGGCTGAAGGGCGTGTAGCTCGGGTCGAGCAGGATGAAGTCCGACTTCAGGCTCTGGTCGACCACCTTCCCGACCGAGGCGTTGATCGAGGCGGCCAGCACGCCGAAGGTGCCGATCAGGGCCAGGCCGATCATCAGGGCAGAGGAGGTGGCAGCGGTCCGGCGCGGGTTGCGCAGCGCGTTGGCCACCGACATCCGCCCGACCGTTCCCCACATCTTCGGGAACGGTGCGCCGATCGCGCGAACGAACGGCTGGGACAGGATCGGGCTGACCACGGTGACGCCGATCAGCACGGCGAGCGCGCCGAGCCCGACCAGAATCACCGGCTTCGAGCCGGCGCCGGCCAGGCCGAGCGCGAGCACGACGATCCCGAGCACGGTGAGCACGCTGCCGATCAGCGCACGGATGCGCAGCGAACGCTCCGGCATGGCCACCTCGTCGGTCATCGCCGCGACCGGTGGCACCTTCGCCGCGCGCCGGGCCGGGAAGTACGCGGCGATCATCGTCACGATCATGCCGACGGCGTAGGCAGTGAGAACGGTGGAGGCCTTGACCACCAGGCCCTGGTCGCCGAGCTCGATGCCGATCTTCTGGAAGAGCCACCGCAGCAGGCTCGCGATGCCCAGGCCGGACAGGAGCCCCAGGGTCGAGCCGACGAAGCCGACCACCGCGGCCTCGACCATGACCGACAGCGTGACCTGACGCCGGCTCGCGCCCAGGGCGCGGAACAGCGCGAGCTCGCGGGTCCGTTGCGCGACCAGCATCGTGAAGGTGTTCAGGATGATGAACGAACCGACGAACACCGCGATGAACGCGAAGATCAGCAGGAAGATGTTGAGGAAGCCCAGGGCATCCTTGATGTCGGAGGAGTTCTCGTCGGCCTGCTCGGCCTTGGTCCGCGCGATGTAGTCGTTGGGGATCACCTGCTGGATCTCGTCGCGCAACTGATCCAGGTTCGCACCCGGCTCGGCGTCGACGCGGATCTCGGTGTAGTCGCCGGATCCGAGGATCTCGTGCGCGCGCTCCTCGGTGAAGCCCGTGAGGGTGGCGCCGCCGAGGTTGCCGGTGTCGCCGAATTTGAAGATGCCGACGATCGTGGCCTCGATCTCGGGGCCAGGAGTCAGCAGCCGCACCCGGTCGTCGACCTTGAGGTCGCCCGTTTCCGCGGAGACCGCGTCGAGAACGACCTCGTTGCCGTTGCTCGGAACCCGGCCCTCGAGCAGCTTGACGGTGTCGTCGCTGCCGTCCGCCGGGTAGTCGATGCCGAGCCCCGGGGCGCCGCCGACGCCGACCACGTCACCGTCGGCGCCTACCACGCGAACGCCCTCGATCGTGATGTCGCCCTCGGCGTTCGCCACCCCGGGGACCTCGGCGATCCTGGGCACCAGATCGGCCGGCACCGTCGTCGCGCCGTTCTCCTGCCCGGGCACGTTCGCGTCGAAGGCGGTGTCACGGCTGACCGTGACATCGGAGGAGATCTCGTCGAAGAGCTTGTCGAACGCCGTCGAGATCGTGCTGGTGAAGATCAGCGAGCCGGCGACGAACGCGACGCCCAGCACCACGGCAAGACCGGACAGCATCAATCGCAACCGGTGCGCGACGACGCTGCGCAGTGAGGCCTTCCACATGGGTCAGGCCCCCGGGCCTTCGGTTTGCTTGCGGGCCAGCCAGTCGTCCCAGTCCGCGTCGGTCCAGTTCGCCATGTCGACGGCGTCGGGCGCGCTCGCGCCGTCGGGGGCGGGCCCGTTCGTCGACGGGGCGACTGCTGCGGGAGCGGGTGCCGGAGCGGGTGCGGAAGCCGGTGCCGGCGCGACCGGAATTGGTGCCGGGGGAGTGGACTGCGGCGCCGGTGGGATCGCCGTGGGGATCGGCAGCGCCAGGTCCGGCTGCGGGATGGCCGGCGGGGGCGCGTAGGCGGTCGCGGGGGCCGGCGGCACGTAGGCCGGCTCGGCCCAGCTCACCTCGGCGTGTGGGACGTCGGCGTCGAAGGCCTTCATCCGCTCCAGGACCAGCTCAGCGGTCGGGTCGTACATCTCGTCGACGATCCGGCCGTCGGCGAGGAACAGCACGCGGTCGGCGTAGGCAGCCGCGCTCGGGTCGTGGGTGACCATCGCAATGGTCTGGCCGGTGCGGCGCACCGACTCGCGCAGGAACGAGAGCACCTCGGCGCCGGTGCGCGAGTCCAGGTTGCCGGTCGGCTCGTCGGCGAACACGATCGCCGGGCGGCCGGCCAGCGCGCGGGCGCAGGCGACGCGTTGCTGCTGGCCACCGGAGAGTTCGTTGGGTCGGTGCTTGAGGCGGTCCCGCAGACCGAGGGTGTCGACGACCGTGTCGAGCCAGGCCTGATCGATCGGGTGTCCGGCGATGTCGGACGGCAGGGTGATGTTCTCCAGCGCCGTCAGGGTCGGGACCAGGTTGTAGGCCTGGAAGACGAACCCGATGCTGTCCCGTCGCAGTCGGGTCAGCCGGCGGTCGTCAAGCGCGCCCAGCTGGATGTCACCGATGAACAACGAGCCGCTGGTCGCCGCGTCCAGCCCGGCCATGCAGTGCATCAGGGTCGACTTGCCGGACCCGGACGGGCCCATGATCGCCGTGAACTGGCCCTGGGAGAACGCGACGTCGACGGCGTCGAGCGCCGTGACGGCGGTGTTCCCGGTGCCGTAGCGCTTGGTCAGCGCGACGCAGTGCGCCGCGGCGCCCGGAGGCGTCACGGACGAGCCGGCCGTCTCGGCAGGCGTCGGGAAGGCAGCGGGCCCCGATGTCATCGTTCCGTCCCCAGATCGCGAGAGATGATCGACTTCACCTTAAGCACCAGAGGTAACAGTCCGCATAACATCGGGTCAGGAGGTCGTCCGGGGGTTACGACCGCGAGCAGGACCGGGGTAGGCGTGACCGAGCAGGCGGCACCGCGCTCGCGGGGCGACGGCTGGCAGCTCGGCCGGTTCCGCGGGGTGCCGATCTTCGTCGCCCCGTCCTGGGTGATCATCGCCCTGCTGATCACCTTGATGGTCGCCCCGAACGTCGGCGACGACATCCCGGAGATCGAGGGCGGGAAGTACGCCGTCTCCTTCGCCTACGCCGTCTTGCTCTATGCCTCGGTGCTCATCCACGAGCTCGGACACGCGCTGACCGCGATGAAATTCGGGATTCCGGTCAAGCGGATAACGCTCCAACTCCTCGGCGGCGTCACCGAGATGAGCCGGGAATCGAACTCCCCACGCCGTGAGTTCGCGATCGCCGGCGCCGGGCCCGCGCTGTCGCTGCTGCTCGGCGTCCTGGCCTGGGCGGCCATTCACGCACTGGGCGGCGACCCCGGGGGCTGGTCCGGCTCGACCGCGGCCGGTAACCCCGACGACTCGGTGCGGCTGCGGATCACCCTCGAACTGCTCGACGCGCTGATGTACGCCAACATCGCGGTCGGCATCTTCAATTTGCTGCCCGGGCTGCCGCTGGACGGCGGGATCATGCTGCGCTCCGCGCTGTGGGGCGCCACCGGGCACCCGAACCGGGCCACGATCGCCGCCGGGCACATCGGCCGCGGCCTGGCCGTCGTCGTGTTCTTCATCCCGATCGGGCTGGACGCTGCGGCCGGGCGCGACCCGGACGTGGTCTCGGTGGTCTGGGGCGGCCTGCTGGGTGGCTTCATCTGGGTCGGCGCCACCGCCGCGCTGCGCGGGGCGCAGATCCGGGAGAAGCTGCCGAGCCTGGGGGCGCGGGCGATGGCCCGGCGGGCACTCCCAGTCGACTCCAACCTGCCTCTGGCCGAGGCGCTGCGCCGGGCCGGCGCCCTGGGCGCGAGCGCGCTGGTCGTGGTCGACGCCAACGGCGAGCCGATCGGCCTGGTCAACGAGGCGGCGGTCACCGCCACCCCGGAACAGCGCCGGCCTTGGGTCACCGTGGCCACCCTGGCGCGCCGGCTCGAGCCGGGCCTGATGATCGCTGCGGACCTCACCGGCGAGGACCTGATCCGCCGCCTGGACGCCACCCCGGCCACCGAGTATCTCGTGGTCGAGCCCGACGGTGCGATCGTCGGCATCCTGGCCGTCGCCGACGTGAACCGGGCCGTTCAGGCCTAGCCGGCCACCTTCGGCGCGGTCCACTTCGCGGCCGCGACGCAGAACAGCACGACGAGGACGCAGAACACCGCGAACCCGTAGTGCAGGGCGTGGGCGTGGGCGGCGTGCGCGCTCAGGATCGGCGCGTTCACACGGTCACCGCCGGCTCGGCCCCGAAGGCATCGGAGGCGCTGAAGGCCGAGCGCAGCCGCTCGAACGCGGCGTCGAGCTGGGGGCTCGCATCGGCCGTGCGGTGCCGGCTTCGAGCCCGGCGAGCAGCCCGGCGAGCTCCGCGGCGCCGAACAGGGAGCAGGTGGGCCGGATCCGGTGCGCGATCCGCGTCACCGCGGGCTGGTCGGCGGCGGCCAGGGCGGTCCGCAGGCGGGCCAGGTTCGAGGCCGTGTCCTCGAGGAACTCGGCGACCAGGTCACCGGCGGAGGCCTCGGTGCGCCCGAGCTGACCGAGCAGCGCGCGCAGCACCTCACGGTCCAGGGTCGAGCCCTCGGCGGGGGAGCGGGGACCGGCCGCGACGGTGCTCGGGGTGATCCCGCGCAAAACGGCCAGCAAGGCCTCCACCCGGATCGGCTTGGACAGGTAGTCGTCCATCCCGGCGTCGGCGCAGGCCTCCAGGTGGGCGCCGGACGCCGCCGCGGTCAGGGCGATGATCCGGGGTTGGGCCCACGGCAGGTCGAGTTCGCGGATCCGGCGGGTGGCGCTGAAGCCGTCGAGTTCGGGCATCTGAACGTCCATCAGAACCAGGTCGAACGGTCGGGCGGCGGCAGACTCGACAGCTTCCCGGCCGTTCCCGGCGATCTCGACGTCCTCCTGGCCGAGGCTGCGCAGCAGCAGACGACCCACCTCCTGGTTCACCGCGTTGTCCTCGACCAGCAGGATCCGCAGCGGCGGCACCGCCTCGCCCAGGTCGCCCGAGTCCGAGCGCTGGCCGGGCAGCGCGGCGTGCGGAGCGACGAGCGGGACGAGTACGTCGGTCAGCGCGCCGACCCGGACCGGGGTGGCGAGCTCGGCCCGGAACAGGGTCCGGTCCAGCGGGGCGAAGCCGGCCTGCAAATTCGTCAACGCGACCAGGGCCCGGGGGCCATCACTCGGTGCACCCGCCGCCAGGGCGGCGGCTTGCGACGGGTTCGCGGCGGCGGTGCCGGCCGGCACCAGGCCGACCTGCCAGAGCCCGCCCTCGGCGGCCAGTTGGAGCGCGGCCGACAGATCATCGGCCACGGTGCAGGCAACGTCCCAGTCCTCGAACTGGGCGGCGAGGCGGTCGCGGCGGCAGAACTTGACCGTTTGTCGGGTAAAGCTCCGCGCTCCGGGCACCGATACCTCTGGCGTGCCCAGGGTGATGCTCGTCGATGACAACGCGTTGGTCCGTCGTCTGCTGCGTGAGCAGTTGACGGCACGCGGCGCGCTGGAGGTCGTCGGCGAGGCCGGTGACGCCGCCGCCGCGATCGAGCTGGCGGCCGTGATCCAGCCGGACCTGATCGTGCTCGACCTGTCCATGCCCGGAACCGACGGCTTCAGCGCGCTCACCGACCTCCGGGCCGCCGCGCCGGGCGCGGCCGTGGTCGTGATGTCCGGCTACGCCGCGGACGAGATGGCCGATCGGGTGCAGGCGGCCGGCGCCGCGGGGTACCTGGAGAAGGGCCTGCGCCTGGACTTCTCCGACGCCCTGCTCGAGGTGCTCGCGGCCCAGCGCCTTACTGTGACCGCCCATGACCGCACACCGGGGGCCGTTCCGCGACGGTGACCTCGTCCAGCTGACCGACCCGAAGGGCCGGCACAGCACCATCACGTTGCAGGCCGGGAAGACCTACCACTCCCACAAGGGCCACTTCGACCACGACGAGCTGATCGGCGCCCCCGAGGGCACGGTCGTGCACACCAACGGCGGCCAGGATTTCCTCGCGCTGCGTCCGCTGCTCTCGGACTTCGTGCTCTCGATGCCGCGCGGGGCGACCGTGGTCTACCCGAAGGACGCGGCGCAGATCGTCGGGCTCGCCGACATCTACCCCGGCGCCCGGGTGCTGGAGGCCGGTGCCGGTTCCGGCGCGCTGAGCTGTTCCCTGCTCCGGGCGGTCGGCGAGGGCGGCCGCGTGTCCTCCTACGAGCGCCGGGACGAGTTCGCCGCGATCGCCCGCAAGAACGTCGAGCGGTTCTTCGGCGGGCCGCACCCGGCCTGGCACCTCACCGTCGGGGACTTCGTCTCCGCGGTCACCGACGATCCGGCCGACGCCGAGGTGGACCGGGTCGTGCTCGACATGCTCGCCCCCTGGGAGTGCATCGAGGCGGTCGCCGACCGGCTGATCCCTGGCGGGGTGTTCTGCTGCTACGTCGCCACCACCACCCAGCTGTCCCGGCTGGTGGAGGGCCTGCGGGCCTGCGGCACATTCACCGAGCCCGCCTCCTGGGAGACCCTGGTCCGGACCTGGCACGTCGAGGGTCTGGCCGTCCGCCCGGACCACCGGATGATCGGCCACACGGGTTTTCTGGTGACCACCCGGCGGATGGCTCCGGGGGTGGCTCCGCCGCTCCGCCGGCGCCGGCCCGCCAAGGGCGCATATGCGGACGAAGCCGAGGTCACAGCGGTGCCCGAGGGGCCGTTCCGCCCGCAGTTGCCGTGACCGCCAGGCGATAGGCCGAACGGGGGAGGCAGCAATGGACGTTCGGTTCGTCACGGCGCTTCGTCGCACGTGCTGCAACCACGGGTTGTAATGTCAACTTCCAGCCACCTCGGGAGGTGAGGATCGTGACCGAGTCCGACGATCGCAACGCGCGCGGTGACGCCGACCTGCTCAGCCAGGTTGCATTCCTGGAGCAGGAGGTGGCGGTCCTCCGCCGCCGGCTGACCGAATCCCCGCGACACTCCCGTCAGCTCGAGGACCGAATCGTCGAGCTGCAGACCCAGCTGTCCGGCACCGGTGCGCAGAACGAGCGCCTGGTCGCCACCCTTCGTGAGGCGCGCGAGCAGATCGTCGCGCTGAAGGAAGAGGTCGACCGGCTGGCCCAGCCGCCGTCCGGCTACGGCGTGTTCATCAACGCTGCTGAGGACGGCACGGTGGACGTGTTCACCGGCGGCCGAAAGCTGCGCGTCGCGGTGAGCCCCGAGATCGACCCCGAGACCCTCGAGCCCGGCCGTGAGGTCATGCTCAACGAGGCGCTGAACGTCGTGCGCGTCATGGACTGGGAGCGCATCGGCGAGGTCGTCATGCTCAAGGAAATCCTTGAGGACGGCATGCGCGCGCTCGTCACCGGTCACACCGACGAGGAGCGCGTCGTCTGGCTGGCCGAGCCGCTGCGCGGCGAGACCATCCGGATCGGCGAGTCGCTGCTGATGGAGGGCCGCTCGGGGTACGTCTACGAGCGGGTTCCCAAGGCCGAGGTCGAGGAGCTCGTCCTCGAAGAGGTCCCGGACATCGACTACTCCTCCATCGGTGGCCTGATGGCCCAGATCGAGATGATCCGCGACGCGGTTGAGCTGCCCTACCTGCACCGCGACCTGTTCATCGAGCACAAGCTGCGCCCGCCGAAGGGCGTGCTGCTCTACGGCCCGCCCGGATGTGGCAAGACGCTGATCGCCAAGGCGGTCGCGAACAGCCTCGCCAAGAAGGTCGCCGAGCACACCGGCAAGCCCGAGGGGAAGTCCTACTTCCTCAACATCAAGGGCCCGGAGCTGCTCAACAAGTACGTCGGTGAGACCGAGCGCCACATCCGCCTGGTCTTCCAACGCGCCCGTGAGAAGGCGTCAGAAGGCACGCCGGTCATCGTTTTCTTCGACGAGATGGACTCGCTGTTCCGCACCCGCGGGTCCGGCGTCTCCTCCGACGTCGAGAACACGATCGTCCCGCAGCTGCTCTCGGAGATCGACGGCGTCGAGGGTCTGGAGAACGTCGTCGTCATCGGCGCCTCCAACCGCGAGGACATGATCGACCCCGCGATCCTGCGCCCCGGCCGGCTGGACGTGAAGATCAAGATCGAGCGCCCGGACGCCGAGGCGGCCAAGGACATCTTCGGCAAGTACATCGTCGAGGACCTCCCCCTGCACGCGGACGACCTGGCCGAGCACAGTGGCGACCGCGCGCTCACCGTGGCCTCGATGATCCAGCGCACGGTCGAGCGGGTATACGCCGACGCCGAGGAGAACCGCTTCCTCGAGGTCACCTACGCCAACGGGGACAAGGAGGTCCTGTACTTCAAGGACTTCAACTCCGGCGCCATGATCGAGAACATCGTCAACCGCGCGAAGAAGATGGCCATCAAGGACTGGCTCGAACACCAGCAGCGTGGCATCCGCGTCTCGCACCTGATGGCCGCGTGCGTGGATGAGTTCAAGGAGAACGAGGATCTGCCCAACACGACGAACCCGGACGACTGGGCTCGCATCTCGGGTAAGAAGGGTGAGCGGATCGTCTACATCCGTACCCTCATCTCCGGCAAGCAGGGCTCCGAGGCCGGCCGAGCGATCGACACGGTCGCCAACACGGGCCAGTACCTCTAAGGGACTTAGATGGCCAGGGATTCGTCCGGGCGCGCCGCCGAGCCGACGCCGTGGTCGCGGAAGAGCCGCAAGGAACAGTTCACCGCGGTGGTGGTCTGGGGCGTGGTCGCGGTGCTCTTCCTCAGCATCGCGGCGACCCTCCTCCTGGGCTGACCGCTCAGGCGTTGCTGAAGTCGGCGCGGCTGGGGATCTCGGCAGGAGGTGCGCCGATCACGAGAGCGATCTGCCGCTGGTCCAGCAGGTCGATCGTGGTCGGGTCGCCGGTGAACTGTTCGCCGTCGATGTAGACGCTGACCCCGCCGCACCGGTCAGCGATGCAGTCCGAGGAGAGCTGATCCCCCAGACCGTGAAGAACTGACCGAGGGTGTTCAAGGTGTCCTGCTTCGCCTCGGTGTGCAGGATCCCGTCCGGGTCGTGGGTGTGCAACGGTGAGATGCACGGTTGCGCGCACTGCTCGATCCCGCCGTAGCCCTTGCGGTCTCCGTCGCCGAACGTCTTCACCTCCGGGTCGGCCGTATTGATGCCCAGGCCGGCGGGATGCCCGTGACCTCGTCGCCATCACTGCAGGCGGTCAGGGCAGCGGCGAGTACGGCTGCGGAGGCGAGAAGTGCGCGCATCTGCGCTCCCGTCGGGCTTAACGGGTTCTGAGGCTCCGTAGGTTTCTCGCGGAGCGTTGTCTTGTCAATGCCGCGGCCTAGCATGGCCGTCATGCTGAGCAGCGGGTTCGACCACGTCGCAGTGCTGACCGCCGACACCGACGCCTTCGCGCAGTTCTTCGTCGAGGTGTTCGAGGCTGAGGTGTTCGCCTCGCTGGAGCCGGGTCCGGGCATGCGGCTGACCTTGGTCAAGGTCGGTCCGGACAGTGAGTTCAACGTGTTCCAGATCGACGGCAATGCCGAGTCGACCAAGCAGACGCCGATGGGCGGCCGCGGTCGGCTGGACCACCTCGGTCTGCGGGCCGGCTCCCTGGACGACTTCCGGACCATTCGCCAACGGCTGATGGATCGCGGCGCCACCGACGGCTTCGTCACCGACTTCGGCCCGGTGCTCAGTTGCTTCTTCGTCGGGCCGGACGAGCTGGAGGCCGAGGTCTGCGTCCCCAATCCGGACTGGGCCCCGGGGGGCCCACTCCACCCGCCCGGCACGCCGGCCGCCCTCTTCCAGTCCGCCTGAATGGGCGCGACGACGCGGGTCACCCGGTTCATCGCCGCCTCGCCCGACGCCGTCTACCGGGTGCTGATCGACCCCACCGCGGTGCAGCAGTGGATGGTGCCCAACGGCATGACCAGCGAGGTGCACAGCTTCGACGCCCGCGAGGGCGGGGAGTTCGCGATCTCCCTGACCTACGACGACCCCGTCGCCGTCGGCAAGACCGAGGGGGCCACCGACACCTTCGCCGGCCGCTTCGCTGAACTGGTGCCGGGGGAGTCCGTGGTGCAGGTCGCCGCGTTCGACACCACCGATCCCGCTCTGGCCGGCGAGATGACCATCCGCTACCTGCTGACCGAGCGGGACGGCGGCACCGAGGTGCTCGGGATCCACGAGAACCTGCCGCCCGGCGTCGCGCCCGAGGACAACGAGTGGGGCTGGCGGATCTCGCTGGGCAAGCTCGCCCAGCTGGTGGAGTCACGCGGCGCGTGAGTCCCGACCCGTCACGGCTGAAGCTGCAGTTCGTTAAACCAGAGGCGTTTCCAATGTCCCAGGACGCTTCCCACGTAACGAAATGCAGCCTCAGCCTCGCGGGTCGGCCTCGAGTACCCGCACGATCTGCTGCAACACCGCGCTGCGGCGGAAGTGCAGGTCTTCCCAGGTGAATCTGAGCTGGCCCAAGCGCCGTTCCGCCGCGCCGTTCCCGCGTTTCCGGTCCCGGCGGTAGTGCTCGCGGTTCGAGTGGAAGGCGAAGCCATCGGCCTCCAGGATCAGCCAACCGTTGACGAGAATGTCGACCAGGCCGACGCCATCGATCCAAACCTGCGTCTCGAAGGTCACCGGCAGCAGTTCCAGGAGCAGTCGCAGGATGGTTTCCAGCCCTGATCCGGACATCGCGTCGACATGGCCGACCGCGCGGCGCAGGGTCGTGCTTCCCGGCCCGGTCGCCTCAGCGGCCATCGTGCGGAGGTCCGCCATACATAGTCGTTCGTCCCGCACCACGCCATCGAGCAGGACCACACCGTGCAGGAGCGGCATCGTGCGGACGCAGTCCCGGACGGTCCGGCGCACTGTGGTGATCGGCTGATTGATCTCCGTCTCCTCGGGAGCCACGTTGGCGGGATACACCCGGACCCCCCGCGCGCGTTGCCGGCACCCCCGGCGAACGGTCACTTCGATGATCTGTGGCGGCTCGTAGAGATCGAGACCGTGCAGGCGGGCGGCGGAGGCATGGGACACGACCCCGGACAGTCCGACCGCCGCCGCGATCGCCGGATCCGCGCCGGGCAACACGTACGTGCCAGGGTGCGGCTGCGCCAGGCGCCCCGCCGCGACGGCAGCCCGCAGCGCGTGCTCACTCACGCCCAGCGTTCGGAGCTGCGACCACCGGGCGGCGTCCCCGCAGCGACGCAGGGCGTCCTCGATCTCCACGCCGCGGAGCCTGCGGGATTCGCGGGCACAGCGTTCTCGGAGAGCCCGGTTCTGTGGACAACTTCGGGCCCTCGACGCCTGTGGATGACCCCGAACGCGTGGCTGCGCGCCCATCCGAGGGAACCGCCATCTACGCTCAGTGCATGAGCGTCTGGCGGGTCATGGGCCTGGAGACCGAGTACGGGGTCTCCGTGCCCGGGCACCCGACGGCGAACGCGATGCTCACCTCGTCGCAGGTGGTGAACGCCTACGCCGCGGTCACCTCCCGCGCACGGAGGGCCCGCTGGGACTTCGAGGAGGAGAATCCGCTGCGCGATGCGCGCGGGTTCGACCTGGCCCGCGACCTCGCCGACTCCGCGCAGCTGACCGACGAGGACGTCGGCCTGGCCAACGTCATCCTCACCAACGGGGCGCGGCTCTACGTCGACCACGCGCACCCGGAGTACTCCTCGCCGGAGTGCACCAACCCGCGTGACCTGGTGGCCTGGGACAAGGCCGGCGAGATGATCATGGCGGCCGCGGGGGAGCAGGCGGGCCGGACGCCGGGCGCCCCGCCGATCAACCTCTACAAGAACAACACCGACAACAAGGGCGCCTCCTACGGCACCCACGAGAACTTCCTGATGCAGCGGGCGACCCCGTTCGCCGACATCGTCCGCCACCTCACGCCGTTCTTCGTCTCCCGCCAGGTGTTCGCCGGGGCGGGCCGGGTGGGCATCGGTCAGGACGGCCGTGGGCAGGGCTTCCAGATCAGCCAGCGCGCGGACTTCTTCGAGGTCGAGGTCGGCCTGGAGACCACGCTGAAGCGGCCGATCATCAACACCCGCGACGAGCCGCACGCCGATGCGGAGAAATACCGCCGGCTGCACGTGATCATCGGTGACGCCAACCTCGCCGAGGTCTCCACCTATCTCAAGCTGGGCACCACGGCGATCGTCCTGTCGATGATCGAGGACCAGTTCCTGACCGGCGACCTCGCCGTCGACGGCCCGGTGCAGGCGCTGCACCAGGTCTCCCACGACTCGTCCCTGACGCATCTGGTGACCCTGCAGAACGGGCGCAAGCTCACTGCGGTCCAGTTGCAGCTGGAGTACTGCGAGCAGGCGCGCAAGTACGTCGAGGACCGGTACGGCTCGGATGCCGACGACGTCACCATCGACGTGCTGAACCGCTGGGAGTCGGTGCTGACGCGGCTGACCTCCGACCTGGGCAGCCTGGCCCGGGAGCTGGACTGGGTGGCCAAGCTCGAGCTGTTCAACGGCTACCGCGAGCGCGACGGTCTGGACTGGAACGCGCCGCGCCTGCATCTGGTCGACCTGCAGTACTCCGACGTGCGGCCGGAGAAGGGCCTCTACAACAAGCTGGCCTCCAAGGGCCGCTTCGAGCGGGTGGTCAGCGACGCCAAGATCGCGTGGGCGATGACCAACCCGCCGGAGGACACCCGGGCCTACTTCCGCGGCCGCTGCCTGGACCAGTACGCCGACTCGATCGCGGCCGCCTCCTGGGACTCGGTCATCTTCGACCTGCCCGGCCGGGACTCCCTCCAGCGCGTCCCCACCCTGGAACCGCTGCGCGGAACCAAGGCTCACGTGGGCGCCCTGCTGGACCGCTGCTCGACTGCAGAAGAGCTCGTCCGTACCCTCGCCGGCGGCTGATCCGCCAGGCTTCTGACCTGCGGTGATACGGCGCGTCGGCGGGTTCGACCGGTCTGCACCGTCGTGCTCGCGTATCGTCGGATCAACGGTCCCGGAGACCGGAGTTGAGCAAGGGAGAGCGCGATGGCGGCCAAGGACAGCGGCGGCGGGCAGCAGCAGGCCAAGAAGTCCGAGCAGACCGAGGAAACGACCGAGGTCCAGGCGACCACGGACGTCCAGGAGCGCCAGGAAAAGCTCACCGACGACGTGGAGTCGATGCTCGACGAGATCGACGAGGTCCTCGAGGAGAACGCCGAGGAGTTCGTCCGCTCGTTCGTCCAAAAGGGTGGCCAATAGCACCCCGCAAATATTCCCGACGCACCGTTCGCTCGCCGCGGACGGTGCGTCGTCATTTTCCGGAAGCTCGCTTCCGCTTCGCTCCAACAAGCTCAATCGGCTCGGGAGGGAACGCGCGGGCAGGCAGCTGATGTGGCCTGCGGCGAACCGGCGCGATCCCTCCGCTCGCCTCAATCGCTTGTGGATAGGGTTCCGAGCGTGACCAGCTTCCCTGACGGCAACAGCCAGCTGCCCGCCGCTTTCCGCGCCGTGGGCTCCTCGTCGTTCACCGAGTTCCTGTCGTCCCACTCGCCGGAGATGCTCCCGCACCGGCGGGCCGTCCCGGCCGGCGCGTCGGTGGAGGCTCCGCACGCGACGACGATCGTGACGGCGACCTTCCCCGGCGGCGTCGTGATGGCCGGCGACCGGCGGGCGACGATGGGCAACATCATCGCTCAGCGCGACATCGAGAAGGTCTTCCCCGCTGACGAGTTCAGTTGCGTCAGCATCGCGGGCACGGCCGGCATCGGCCTGGAGATGACCCGGTTGTTCCAGGTCGAACTCGAGCACTACGAGAAGATCGAGGGCACGACCCTCAGCATCGACGGCAAGGCGAACCGGCTCTCGCAGATGATCCGGCAGAACCTCGGCCTGGCCATGCAGGGTCTGGCGGTGGTTCCGCTGTTCGTCGGGTACGACGAGGAGATCGGCGAGGGCCGGATCTTCAGCTACGACATCACCGGCGGCCGGTACGAGGAGAGCAACTACCACTCCGTCGGGTCCGGCTCGCTGTTCGCCCGCGGTGCGCTGAAGAAGCTGCACCGCCCCGGCATGGACGCCCAGACGGTGGTCGGCGTGCTGGTGCAGGCGCTCTACGACGCCGCTGACGACGATTCCGCGACCGGCGGCCCCGACCTGACCCGGTCGATCTGGCCGGTCGTGTACGTGATCACCGCCGACGGGGCTCGCCGACTGCCCGACGACGAGATCGGCCCGATCGTGCGCGCCGTCGTCGAGGGGCGGATGAGCGACCCGGACGGGCCGAACGCCAGCCCGGTGCCGGGTACGTAGTCAGCGTCCTACCGACCGCCCCACCTGACGCCTAGAACTGACCGAGAGGACGCCGTTCCGGTGACCACCCCGTTCTACATCTCGCCCGAGCAGATCATGAAAGACAAGGCCGACTATGCCCGTAAGGGCATCGGCCGTGGCCGGTCCGCCGCTGTTCTGCAATACGACGCGGGGATCCTGCTCGTCGCGGAGAACTGGTCGCCCGCGCTGCACAAGATCAGCGAGATCTACGACAAGATCGGCTTCGCCGCGGTCGGCCGCTACAACGAGTTCGAGAACCTGCGGATCATGGGCGTTCGCATCGCGGACCTGCGCGGCTACTCCTACGACCGCCGCGACGTCACCGCCCGCGGCCTGGCCAACGCCTACGCCCAGACCCTCGGCTCGATCTTCTCCTCCGCGGGGGAGAAGCCCTTCGAGGTCGAACTGGTGGTCGCCGAAGTGGGCGACGACGCCGACTCCGACCAGATCTACCGCCTCACCTACGACGGCTCGGTGGCCGACGAGCACGGCTGGATGGTCATGGGTGGCCACACCGAGCCGATCGCGGCCTACCTGGAGACCAACTACACCGACGGCCTCGGCGTCGAGGACGCGGTCAAGCTGGCGGTCCGCGCCATCGGTGAGGGCAATCCCGGCCCGGACGGCCCGCGCCGCCTCGAGGCCAACCAGCTCGAGGTCGCGGTGCTCGACCGGACCCGTCCCAAGCGCAAGTTCAAGCGCCTGGCCCGCGCGCGCCTGGAGGACATTATGGGCACCGTGCCGGTCGACGCCCCGGCCCCGGTGGAGCCGGCCGCCGAGGCGGCCCCGGGCGACGACCGGCCCGCCAC
>NZ_JACDFE010000289.1 GCF_013815995.1 Sporichthya sp. | reverse complement strand
AACGCTCCGGTGACGGCGCCGCCCCGGAGCTCCGCGATCTCTGCGAGCTCAGGGTCGAGCTCGAGGCCCGTGCCGTCGAGGAGATAGGCGAGGCGCGCGGCGCGGACGGCGCGGGCACCGTCGGCGAGCGGGACCACGGCGCAACCGGACCAGCCGGCGCGCTGCAGTTCTGCGAGCAGGAGGATCCCGGAGCCGTCAGGAAGCGCGGCCTCGGCCAGACAGACGTCGCGCGGGCCGGCGGTGCGGGCCCAGGCACGGGCCTGCAGCACGGTCCCGGCCTCGGTCACGTCGCGGGCGCCCAGGCTGCGGAGCCGGCGGACGGCCAGCGCGCGGCGGTAGGGGTCGGCCCCGACCACCATCGCGGTGAACCAGCCGGTGCGTTCGGCACCGATCGGAATGTCGTCCGGGGCGAAGCGCGGCTCGCGCGCTTCCCGGACGAGCGGCGAGGTCGGCACGCGCGGCGGCGGCGGAAGCCGGCGGTTCGGTCGCGTCAGGACGGAATTTTCCGTCCGAGGCGCGGATTCGAGGAGCGTCACGGAACCTCCCGTTGTTGTGGCCTTTGAGTCTCCATCGGCCGTTAGGGAGAATTCCTTGAATGCTTCTTTACCTAACTTTGCGTTTCGGTTGTCAGCGGTGCGGGAGTGACTGGTGGTATCAGCGTCCCCTGTGTCCCGTTGTGGTTCGTTTTACCCCAGCTCGGCGGGGAACCCCACTGCTTCCCGGCATCTGCACCACGCCGGGGGAAATGGGCGGCAGGCCGCATGCGGTGCACAGCACCTCGATCCAGGCCTCCAGGTGCGCAGCCATGTCACCGACCGGGCTCCAGGACGCCCGGATCTCCAGCTCACCGCCGGGCTCGTCCTCGCCGTCGGCCAGCTCGCCGAAGGGGTGGGACTGCACCCGGGTGACCGTCCCGCTCGCAGCCACCAGCGGTACGTCGTGGGCCGCCAGCGTCTCGGCCAGCCAACCCCAGGCCACCTCGGGGAGCAGCGGGTCGGTGATGAACTCCGCCTCCAGCGTCGTCCGCAGGTAGGTGACCAGCCGCAGCCGGCCTTCCCAGGCGTCATGCCCGGCCGGGTCGCAGAGCAGGATCAGCCGGCCCTGGGCGACCTCGTCGCCGGAGATGGTCACGGTGGCGGCCACAGCGGCCGCATACGGGGCCAGCTGCTGCGGGGCGGGGGATTCTTCCAACCGGACTTCGGGGCGCACGTGGGCCGCCTGGATCCCGTCGAGCGCCTCGACGAAGTCGGCCGGCAGGTCAAGGGGCCGGGACGCCGGACCGTCCTTCTGGACTCGCGTCATCAGACCTCCTGAGCCGTTGCCACGAGCGGGCGAGCTCGTCCCGAGACGGTGACACGTGGGCCCCGGCCAACCGTGGATCGGCGGCGGCGTGTCGCATGGGACGATCGGCGCCATGCCCCTGGCGTCCCACGAGTCTCCTCCTCCCGCGGCGGATGCGCGAGCCTCAGCGTTCCTTCGGGCCTGCCGGCGCGAACCGGTGCCGCACACCCCGGTGTGGTTCATGCGCCAGGCGGGTCGCTCACTGCCCGAGTACCGCAAGGTGCGCGAGGGCGTGGGAATGCTGGAGTCCTGCTCCCGCCCGGAGCTGATCACCGAGATCACGCTGCAGCCGGTGCGCCGCTACGGGGTGGACGCGGCGATCTTCTTCTCCGACATCGTGGTGCCGCTGCGCGCGGTCGGGGTGGATCTGGACATCGTGCCCGGCGTCGGCCCGGTGATCGCCGCGCCGATCGCGGACTGGGCCGACCTGGACCGGCTTCCGCTGCTGGACCCGGGCGCGGTCTCCTACGTCGACGAGGCGGTCCGCCTGCTGGTCGCCGAGCTCGGTGCGACGCCGCTGATCGGCTTCGCCGGGGCCCCCTTCACCCTCGCCTCCTACCTGGTGGAGGGCGGGCCGTCGAAGAACCACGAGCGGACCAAGGCGATGATGCTCGGTCGCCCGGACCTGTGGGCAGCACTGCTGGACCGGCTCGCGGACATCACCGCCGTCTTCCTGCGGGTCCAGGCCGAGGCCGGGGCTTCGGCCCTGCAGCTGTTCGACTCCTGGGCCGGCGCGCTCGCCCCGGCCGACTACGTCCGCTCGGTGATGCCGGCCAGTGCCAAGGTCTTGGCCGCGATCGCCGACCTGGGCGTGCCGCGGATCCACTTCGGCGTCGGTACCGGCGAGCTGCTTTCTCTGATGGGGGAGGCCGGCGCCGACGTGGTCGGCGTCGACTGGCGGGTGCCGATGGCTGAGGCCGCCCGCCGCGTCGGACCGGACCGCGCCCTGCAGGGCAACCTCGATCCGGCCGTCCTGTTCGCCGGCCCGGAGGCGGTCGACGCCGCGGTCGACGACGTCCTCGCCTCTGCGGCCGCCCTGCCCGGGCACGTGTTCAACCTGGGTCACGGCGTCCTGCCCGACACCGACCCGGGCACCCTCGCCCGCGTCGTCGACCGCGTCCACGCCGCCACCGTGCGCTAGGCCCCGGCTTCCGAGTCGCGCTCACCCCTGTGGAAAACGAACCATTAGGCGTGACACGCCTAATGGTTCGGACGGGGCCTCAGAACTCGCGGACGAAGATGTCGTCGCGGCCGTTGGTGTCGCCGGCCACCAGGTTCGAGGCGCGGGAGCCGAAGGCGACGGTGCGCCCGTCGGCGGACATCGCGGGGAACGACGTGCTCTCTGCATCGGCCGGGCGCCCGGCCGGGTTCGCGGTGACGCGGCGCAGCGCGCCGGTGCGCAGGTCGGTCCAATAGATGTGGAAGGTCGCGCCGCCTTTGCCGCCGGCCATCAGGTTGTTCGCGGCCGAGAGGTAGAGCAGGTAGCGCCCGTCGGCGGAGAGCACCGGCCCGCCCGAGATGCCGTTGGGCTGGCCGCCGTCGGCGCGCGCGCTGACCCGCCGGGTGGTCCTCTCGCGCAGGTCGCGCACGTAGATGTCGTCGGCCTTGTTGGTGTCGCCGCGGATCAGGTTGGTCGCCGAGGTGGAGAACGCGACGTACCGGCCGTCGGCGGAGATCACCGCGCCGCTGCTCTCGCCGTTGCCCTGGTTGCCGCGCGTTCCGACGCTGACCCGGGTGATCTTCTTCGTGCGGCGGTCGAGGACGAAGGAGTCGAAGACCCGGTTGGTGTCGCCGGGCACCAGATCGCGTACCTCGGAGGAGAAGGCGACGTAGCGGCCGTCGGCCGAGATCGACGGATCGATGCCCGATACGCCGGGCAGTCTGGAGCGCTTCTTCGTCGTGGTGTCGTAGACGAACACCCCGGCCAGGTCGGAGTCGTTGCCCACCGACCGCAGCGGCGTCCCGACGTTGTAGACGACGTAGCGACCGTTGCGGCTGATCACCGGAGAGGTGCCGCCGGTGGTCTCGCGTCCGTCCGCCGCCAGCGAGAGCCGGATCGTGCGGTGGGAGCGACGGTCGTGCAGGAACACGTCCGGGTCGCCGTTGGTGTCCCGGGCGACCAGGTCGGTGGCCTCGGAGACGAACGCCACCCAGCGGCCGTCGCCGGAGATGGCCGGGGTGAAGGAACCGCGGTCGCCCTCCTCACCCTGGCTGGACACGCTGACCCGGGTGGTCCTGCCCGCGACCCGGTCCCGGACGAAGACGTCGGTGGCCCGGTTGCGATCCCGCGGCACCAGGGCGTTGGCCTCGGAGTCGAACGCGACGAAGCGGCCGTCGGCGCTGATCGCCGGGGCGTAGCTGTCGGCGGTGCTCTGCCGGCCCTTGCTGTCCACGCTGATCCGGGCGATCTGGCCCGGCGCGGCGGTGGCCGGGGCGAGGCCGGCGGCGACGAGCAGGATCGCGACACCGCCGCCTGTGAGCGACCGGCGGCGCCGCGATCCCGGCATGGGCGCCCCTTCCCCTTAGCCCGGCGTCAGCTCGGCTCGATGGGGCTGACTTTACGTCCCACGGCCGGTGCGGTCCGCTGAATCCGCAGCCCCAGCCACCACAGCGGCGGGCCGAGCAGGAGCAGGGCGGCCGCGAACGGAATAAGGGCACCGAGCACGGTGGCGCCCGCGGTGGCGCTGTCCGAGAACGCGTGCCAGCCGTTCGAGAGACCCGCGGTCAAACCCTCGTCGTCGTCCTCCGCGGCGGCCGCGGCCAGCGCCTCGGGTGTCCGCAGGTGGACGCTCACGGTGGCCAACGAGGTCTGGTCCTTCAGTGAGGTCTGCTTGGCCAGCAGGGCATCGAGGTCGGCCTCGCGCTGGGACAGCTCGCCCTCGAGGGCGACGACGTCGCGCAGGGTCACGGCCCGCTCCATCAGGTCGCGGATCCGATCCACCGAGGCGCGGGCCGAGGCGATCCGGCTCTTCACGTCGACGACGGTCTCGGTGACGTCCTGGCCGGTGAGTTTGCGATCCACGACCAGGCCGAGCGCCGCGAGGCGGTCCAGCACCGAGTTGAACCCGCCCGGCGGGACGCGCAGCGTGAGGGTGGCCGACGATCGCGGCGCGGGAGCGGGCTCCGCGCCGGGCTCGCCTGCTGATTGAGGTGTGACCGGGGCGGCTGCGTCCGTGCTGCGCTCCGAGCCGGCCACGAACCCGCCGGCCGCCCGCACCGCGGTCTCGATCTGCGCGACCGCCTTGGTGAGGTCCTCGACCTGGACGGTCAGGTCCGCGGTGTAGATGACGTCGCGGCCGGTCAGCGCAGCGTCCGGGACGGAGACTCCGCGGGCGTTCTTGCGGTCGGCGCCGGCCGCGATGTCGGCC
>NZ_JACDFE010000087.1 GCF_013815995.1 Sporichthya sp. | reverse complement strand
GGGCAGCGTCGAGGACCGCGCCATCCGGGCCAACTCCGCGCGCTGCTCACTACTGACCGGCAACGCCGGTGCTGTCTTGATCGGCATGATCAATCATACCGCGCTAATTCACAGACAGACCACTAGGGCACGCCTCCCCATCCCTCTGCGGCGCGATCGGCGTCCCGGACGCCCTCTGGCGGCGTTGTCGTCGTCGCCCGATGCTCCGCATCGGGCTCCTCCTCCGCCTTCCCAGAGAACCCCCGGAACACCGATCGCATCCACCAGGGATGGAGAGGCATGCCCTAGATTGACCCGCGATGTGGACCGCCTGGCTGCGAGGCCTCGACTCGCTCCCTGACGCCGTCTCGCTGGCCGAGCCGGTGGATCCGGACGCTCTCGGCGACGCCGAGGTGCGGCTGGGCCTGATGCTGCCGGAAGATCTGCGCTCGCTGCTCTCCGAGACCGACGGCCTAGGCGGGGCCGGCCGCGGCGAGCCGGTGTGGCCGGTGGAGCGGATCGCTGCGGAGAACGTGCTGTTGCGGTCGGAGGGCTCCACGCCGGCGCTCCCGGACGGCGCCGACGATGACCTGCTGTTCTTCGGCGACGCCGGTAAAGGGCAGCTCTTCGCCTACGAACTCGACGCCGGCGGCGAGATCAGTGACCCGGACGTGTTCATCTGGCAGCCCGGCCTCGGCGAGGCGGTCTGGATCGCCTCGGACCTGCAGAGCCTGCTGGACGACTGGGTTCGCGGGGAACTCACGACGTGAACGCCGGGGTTGGGCACCACAGGTCCCTTAGGGTGGATAGCCAGCCCGACGGCATGACGAAGGAAGCGTGAGATGGCCACCGCACGGCGCTCGGTCAAGGGCATGGTCGCGAAGGATCCGACGCTGCATGCCGCGTTCCAGAGCATTCAGGTGCGCCGTGGCCGCCTCAAGCCCAATCTGATCTTCGTCCTCGGGTCCCAGCGGTCGGGTACCAACGTGCTCCGGCAGTCGCTGTCCCTGGATCCCTACGTCCACGGGTTCAACGAGCGCAAGAACAGCGAGCTCTACGTCGGCTGGGCCCTGCGCCCGGAACCGGAGATCCGCGAGTTCCTCTCGCGCTTCCGGACCACCGTGCTGCTGAAGCCGATCCAGTCGGTGATCCGGCGCCCGGTCGCGGACTTCCTCAACGAGTTCGACGATTACAACCTCAAGGTCGCGTGGATCTACCGCGACCCGGTGGCGGTGTTCCGCTCCCGCGGCGAGCGCTGGTCCTACAAGTCCGAGGCCGGCCCGTTCATCGACGAGTGGAACCGGATCAACGCCTCGGTGATGGACGCGAACGACCCACGGGTCTCCGTGGTCTGTTACGACCAGCTCACCACCGACCACACGGTGTTCCACTCGCTCTGCCAGGGCCTGGGAATTCGGGGCGAAAACCTCTTCCACTCCGGCCGGCCGGTCGCGGAGGTCGAGAGCTCGCTGTCGGAGGAGGACGTCGCCGACATCCGTAAGCGGACCGTGGAGACCCTGGACCGGCTCGACGCGGCGGCCGCGGCGTTCCTCGAGGCCAACAAGGTGGCCGAGGGCGGCGAGGACTCCGAGGACGGCCCCGCCCCGGAGAAGTCGGCGCAGCCCTCAACGACGGGCTGATCCCCTTCTGAGATTTCGCTGCCCGGCGCTGCGCGACCAGTCCTCCAGTTGGGCCACGAACTTCGTGCCGGAAGCGCGCCAGTCGTGCTCGGCCAGCGCCGCCGCATGTCCGCGGCGGCCGTACTCCACGCGGGTGGCTTCGTCATCGCGCAATTCCAGGACGGCCTTGGCTGCGGCCTTGGGGTCGTCCCAGGGCACGACGGTGCCGCACCGGTGCCGGCTCACGAGCTCGGCCGCGGGCGGGTTCGGGGTGGTCACCACCGGCAGGCCGCGGGCCATGTACTCGATGACCTTCGTCGGCATCGAGTGCCGGTAGTTCGGCTCGTCGTGCAGCAGGGACAGCCCGGCCAGTGCACCGGGTAGCCGGGCCAGCGCGAGGTCGTTGGGCGCGAAGCCGGCCCAGTCCAGCACCCCGTCGGCGACGGCCGCGTCCAGCAGCGGCGTGGAGGCAGCGTCCGCGCTGCCGATCAGCTCCACCCGTACGCCCTCGGGCGCCAGCAGGCGGGCGACGGCGACCATCTCCGCCGCCCCACGGGCCAGCGTGATCGCGCCCAGGTAGACCGCCCGATCCGAGCCCGGTGGCGGCACCTCGGCGGGCACCATCGTCTGGTTGGGCACCACCGGGTGCAGCCGGCGGAAGCGTTCGACGTAGCCGTGCTCGGCCAGCAACAGGTGCACCGAACGCTCCGCGCCGGCCTCGGCGGCGCGCACCGCGGCAGCGAACGGCCTGCGCAGGGGGCGGGGCATCCAGGCCTTCAGGCCCAGGGCGGCCGCGGTGTCCTCGTGCACGTCCCAGACCACCGGGCGCTTGCCGTGGCTGCCGGCCACCGCGAGCAGCAGCTCCGGGTCGTGCAGCACGGTGATGTCGACGTCGTCGCGCAAGCGCTTGTACTCGGCGCGAGCGGCACGGAACGCTCGGGCCCGGGACCGGCCCGCCGAGCGCGGCAGGTCGACGCTCTCCAGGCCAGGACGGGGCTTCACCCCGCAGGCGGCGAACGGCGCCGCGTAGACCACCTGATGCCCGGCAGCCGTCAGCGAGGCGATCTGACGGTGCAGGATCCGGGCGTCCTCCGGGTGGTGCACGACCGTCATCACCAGGACGCGCACGATGGTGCTCCGGCCCTTAGAGGCGTTCGACGGTGTCCGAGGCGGTCAGCACGCCGCGGGTGTCCAGGACGAGCTTGCCGCGACTCGCGATGACGTCGAGGTCGAAGGCCTTGTGCGGGGCGAGCATGATGCTCAGATCCGCCTCGGTGACCCCGGTGACGAGGTCGTCGACCTTCGTCACCGGTTTGCCGTCGACGGCCCAGGCCGGCACGTGCGGATCGCAGTAGGTGACGTTCGCGCCGAGGGCCCGGAGCCGGCGGACCAGCGGCAGCGCCGGGGTCTCCCGCTCGTCGGCGATGTCCGGCTTGTAGGTGACACCGAGCAGAAGGATGTTCGAGCCATTGACGGCTTTCCGCACGGTGTTCAGTATCCGCGTTGCCCGCTGGGAGACGTACACCGGCATCCGCTCGTTGACCTCCTGGGCCAGCTCCACGAAGTGGAACGGGTAGCCCAGCTTGCGGACCGCGTGCGAGAGA
This sequence comes from Sporichthya sp., assembly GCF_013815995.1. Lineage (GTDB taxonomy): Bacteria > Actinomycetota > Actinomycetes > Sporichthyales > Sporichthyaceae > Sporichthya. The sequence goes on along the minus strand of NZ_JACDFE010000087.1, from coordinate 12,878 downwards.
TAGTTCGGGTCGATCGGGATGCAGTGCCCGCCGACGCCGGGGCCGGGCCGGAAGGCCTGGAAGCCGAACGGCTTGGTCGCGGCGGCGTCGATGGCCGACCACAGGTCGATGCCGAGCTCGTTGGAGAACATCGCCATCTCGTTGACCAGGGCGATGTTCACGTGCCGGTAGGTGTTCTCCAGCAGCTTGGCCATCTCGGCCTCGGCGGTGCCCTTCACCGGCACCACGGTGTCGACGATCTTCCCGTAGAAGCCGACCGCGCGGTCCCGGCAGGCCACGGTGTGACCGCCGACCACCTTCGGGGTGTTGCGCAGCCCGAAGGTCGGGTTGCCCGGGTCGATGCGCTCGGGGGAGAAGGCGAGGTAGAAGTCGGTGCCGGCCTTCAGGCCGGTGGCCTCCAGCGCCGGGAGCAGGACGTCGCGGGTGGTGCCGGGCCACGTGGTGGACTCCAGCACGACCAGCTGGCCGGGGCGCAGCTTGGCCGCGATCGCGGCGGTGGCGGCGTTGACGGCGCCCAGGTCGGGGCGGCGGTCGTCGTCCAGCGGCGTGGGCACGCAGATGACGACGGTCTCGCAGTCGCCGACCACGTCCGGAGAGGTGGTCGGGTGGAAGCCGTTGGCCAGGAGGTGGGCGACCTGGGCCTCGCTGATGTCGTCGACGTGCGACTGGCCCGCGAGCAGGCTGGTGACCTTGCGCTCGCTGGCGTCGATGCCGGCCACCCGCATGCCGGCGGCGACCGCCTCGACCACGAGCGGCAGGCCCACATAGCCGAGACCGATGACGCCGAGGTCGTACTTGAAGCCGCTCATGTCCTCACCCATAACGCTGGTCACACACTGTGCACTGGCCCCCAGTGATCGACTTCCCAGGTTACGCGTTCGCCGCCCCCAGGCGGGCGTAGAGGGCTCGATAGGTCTCCGCGAGGCGGTCCCAGGTGAACCGCTCGGCCACCACGTCCCGGCCCGCGGCCGTCAATTCCGCGCACCGGGACGAATCGGTGCGCAACCGGTCCAAAGCCGCGGCCAGGGAGTCCGCATCACCCGGGCGGACCAGTTCGGCGGCCACCGCCCCGCTCCGGTCGTCCACCAGTTCCCGGAGCGCAGGAAGGTCCGAAAGGACCAGCGGGCGGCCCTGGGCCATGGCCTCCAGCGGCTTGAGCGGGGTGACGAGGCGGGTGACCCGCAGGTCGACCCGGGCGCAGACGAACACGTCCAGGGCGGCCACCACCCGGGGCGCGACGTCGGCCGGGACCTGACCCGGCATCAGCAGGGTCTCGGGGCCGAGTCCGAGGTCGGCGGCGAGTTTGTCCAGGGCGCCCCGGAAGGGCCCGCTGCCGACCAGCAGCACCTTCACCTTCGACCCGCGGTCGCGGAGCAGGGCCGCGGCCTTGAGCAGCACGTCGAAGCCCTCGTAGGCGGCCAGCTTGGAGACCGAGCCGACCACGAACTCGTCGTCGCCCAGGCCGAACTCACGGCGGGCGGCGGCGCGGTCGTGATGCGCCGTCAGAAGGGCGGCGTCGACGGCGTTCGGGGTGAGCACGATCTTCTCCGCCGGGATGCCGCGGGCGAGAATCTCGGTGCGCATGGTCTCGCTCAGGGTGGCGACCGCGTCGGCCTCGGCCATGATCGCGGTGTCCCGGTCCCGGTGCAGCCGCATGCGCTCGGGCATGCTCGCGACGTCGCTGTCCGGATCCAGCGCGGCGCCGGCCGCCCACGACTCCTCGAGGAAGCCGCGGATCTCGTAGAGCACCGGCAGTCCGGTGCGGTCGCGCAGCGCGAGGGCGACAGTGCCGTTGCGGTGGTCGGTGGCGGCGTGCAGCACCGCCGGCTTCAGGGCGCGAACCAGTTCGGTGGCTGCATCCGCGCCGCGCGCCAGGCGCAGGTCAGCCTCGATCGGGATCGGGCCGGTCGGGATCAGTCGGTGGTAGGCGATGCCGTCGATCGCGGTGACGTGGGTGGCCTCGGGGTGACCGTCGCGGGCCGGCCAGCCCCACTGGGTGACCGCGTGCGGGTCCAACCCCGCCGCCTGCTGGGCGCGCAGGATCCGGTGGGTGCGCAGTGTGTAGCCCGCCTGGGCGTAGGGGAGCGCGTTGGTCACCAGGTGCAGCACCCGGCCGGGGACGCCGGCGACCCGGGCGCCACCCGCGCTGGGCACCGGGTCCTTGCCGTAGGCCCGCAGCTCGCCCTCGTAGCGCCGGCGCAGCCGGTCCCCGGTGGGGAGCTCGGCCACGGCCGCGGTGATCTCGCCGTTCTTGAACAGCTTCCGCGCTGTGTCCCGGGCCTTACCGGCGCCCGTCCGGGGGAGCTTGCGCAGCCCCGGCAGCCGCCCGGGGTCCTCGCTGACCCGGTCCAGCACGACCCGCGCCGTCAGCACCGGGTGCTTGCTCAGCCCGCGCAGCAGCGGCTCGGCGAGCGCCTTGATCGAGGTCACGAGGGGTCAGTCTGCCCGGAACCACTACGATCCTGGGCGATGAAGCGCGAGATTCTGCACGTGCTGGGGGCCCGGCCCAACTTCCCGAAGGCCGCACCGGTGATCCGGGCTGTCGACGCCCTCGGGATCCCTGGGTTGACTCAGCAGATCGTGCACACGGGCCAGCACTACGACACGTTGATGTCCGACGTCTTCTTCGCCGACCTCGGTCTGCCGGAGCCGGTCGCCAATCTCGGCGTCGGGTCCGGCAGCCACGGCAAGCAGACCGGTGCGCTGCTGGCCGGGCTCGAGGACCTCGTTCTCGAGCGGAAGCCGGCCCTGGTGCTGGTCTACGGCGACGTGAACTCGACCGTGGCCGCCGCGCTGGTCTGCTCGAAGCTCGGCATCAAGTTCGGCCACGTCGAGGCCGGCCTGCGCTCCTTCGACCGGACCATGCCGGAGGAGATCAACCGGATCGTCACCGACTCCCTCGCGGACCTGCTGTTCGCGACCAGCCCGGAGGCCATCGGCCTGCTCGGCAAGGAGGGCATCAGCCCGGACAAGGTGCACCTGGTCGGCAACCCGATGATCGACAGCCTGTTCGCGGCACTGCCCAAGCTGGACGCAGCCGCGGCCCGGGCCCGCTTCGACCTGCCGGAGCGCTACGGCGTCGCCACCCTGCACCGGCCTGGCAACGTCGACAGCGTCGACGCGGCCCGCGAGCTCGTCGAGGCCGTCAACGAGGTCAGCCGGATGCTGCCGATCGTGCTGCCGCTGCACCCCCGCGGCCGCGCGACCCTCGCCGAAGCCGGCCTCGCCCAGACCGCCAACCTGCAGGTCATCGACCCGCTCGGCTACATCGACTTCATGTCGCTGGTCCGCGGCGCCTCCATCGTGCTGACCGACTCCGGCGGCGTGCAGGAGGAGACCACCGCGCTGAAGGTCCCCTGCCTGACGGCCCGTCCGAACACCGAGCGGCCGATCACCTGTACGCACGGCACCAACAAGCTGGTCACCCCGGCCACGATGGTCGACGCCGCCAAGGCTGCCCTGGCTGCCGATGTCGAATGGCCGCCGGAGGGCCCACCGCTCTGGGACGGCCACGCCGGCCCCCGCATCGCCTACGTCCTCAAGCGCTGGCTGGCCGAACAGAGCAGCTGACGTCCGACGAGGCGAGCGCTATAGCGCTCGCCTGCTCGGACGCTGGAGCTACTTCTTGCCCTTGCGACGCTTGGCCAGCTTGGAGAGGTCCCTCGGCAGCTGCTTGACGCCCTTCTTCGGGTTCTTGGCCGCGCCGGAGAGGGCGTTGCCGAGCTCGTAGGCGGCAGAACTCTTCAGCACCCGCAGGTCCCGGTCGGCCTTGTGGAAGCGGACGCTGTAATCGTCGGCCCGCTTCGTTTGATGCTCGACCTGGGCCCGCAGGGAATCGATCTCGTCGAGGGCGTTGTCGCGTTCACGCTTGCGGCCGTTGGAGTCGAACACCGCCGTGTCGGCGCGGGCCAACGCGAGGTCGCGCTCGGTGCGGAGCATCGCGATCAGCTCCTCGTCGGAGCCGGCGGTGACCTCGGACGTCGGCACGGAGAGCGCCATCTCCGGCTTGCGGATCCGGAACGCGAACTGCCCGCAGTGCTCGAGCTTGCGGAGGTTGGTGGCCGCGGCGTCGCGGTTGTGCTCCGCGGCCCAGGTGTCGATCTCCGCGTTCAGCGGGGACTCGCCGTGGAAGTAGGCCGAGTACTCCGGCGGCCGACCGTGGTACGCGCGCTGGATCAGCGTGACGCCGTCGATGCCGGGCCGGACCTCCTCCAGCACCAGCCCCGCCTCCTCGACCAGCAACCGGAAGCCGTAAGGCGTGTAGTTCCACACCGAGAACGAGTGGTACGGCTCCAGGTGCGAGGTGCTCCCGCTGAACAGGCCGCCCGGGGCGAGCACGCGGGCGATCTCGATGAGCAGCTCGATCGGCCGGCGCACGTGCTCGAAGACCTGGTGCGAGTGGATCATCGAGACGCTGCCCGAGGCCAGCGGCAGCCGGACGCCGTCGTAGTGCACGACCAGGTCCCCGGTGTCGACGCGAGCCTTCGACTCCGGCGAGCCGACGATGTCGACGCCCACCCAGCGGGTCTCGGGCCGCAGCTCCCGGCAGCGGTCGGCGGACAGGCCGACGCCGCAGCCCAGGTCCACCACGACGTCCGGCGGGTCCTCGCTGGTGAGCGCCTGGTCCAGGTAGTAGCCCGAGTTGACCTGACGGGCGTGGTCGGTGGGGATGCAGTCCCGGATCAGCTGCCAGAGGTTCACAGGCCCATTCCATTCATGGACGGAGCCCCGCCACCAGATCGGCGAAGATGCCGCACACCACGGGCAGGTCGAAGGCGGCACTCACCTGACGCTTGGCCTCGGCCCGCTGGGAGTCCCACGAGCCGTTGGCGGTCGCGGTGAGGATCGCCTCGGCGATCTCCGCCGCGTCCTGGTGGATCCACTCCGGCTCATAGACGGTCTCCGCGCCCGGCCACGGCAGCACGGCCGGCACCGCGCCGGAGGCCATGCCCTCGGCGGGCGAGAGGTGGAAGCTCTCGTCGTCGGAGGTGGAGAGCACCCAGCCGACGCCGCGCAGCCAGGGCGCGACGTCCGCGCCGAAGCCGTCGAAGACGACGGCGTTCGCCAGGTTCGGGTCGGTTCGGATGCGGCGCATCAGGTCGTCGACGTGCACGCGCTCCTCCGGCTGCTTCCAGACCCACCAGTAGTCCCAGGCGGGCTTGGACTTCACGAACAGGTGGAAGCGCTTGTCGTGGCGGCGCAGTTCGGCCAGCACGTCCAGCCCGAGGTCCATCCGCTTGCGGGCCGGAGTAACACCGATCATGCCCAGGTGGAACTGAGCCCCCGTCAGTTTCGGCCGGTCCAGCTGCGCGACGTCGACCCAGTTCGGCACCGTGATGATCTTCTCGGCCGGCCAACCGGTCAGCTCACGGGTCAGGTCGGCGTGGTGCTGGTTCACCGTGACGACGGTGTCGATGGCGTCGATCTTCATGTCCGAGGGGAACGTGGAATACAGCTCGAAGCGGTGCAACCGCACGATCATCCGCTGCTTGGGCTTCTTGTTCTTGCTGTACCAGATCGCGTTCGGGCCGGCCCATTCGCAGAAGATGACGTCGGCCCACTCCAGCAGCTTCTTCGACGTCGGCACGTCGTGGCGGGCCAGCGCGGACCAGTGGTCCATCCTCAGCTCGATGCCCGGCAGCGCGGCCAGGTGATCGGCGATGCGGGTGAAGAACTTCATGTCGTGCCCGGCGACGAGCAACTTCAGCTTCCCCGGCCGGCCGGCCAGGCTCGGTGGGTCCGGCGGGAAGGCGCGGTCGAGCATCGCGACGATCCGCTCGGTGGCCCGGGTCATGGTGTGGTCGGAGGCGGCGATGCCGTTGCGGGCGCGGGCCAGGTCGTAGCGGGCCGGGTCGGCGGCAACGGCGGCGATCAGGTCGACGACCTCGCCCACGCCGCGGTCCGCGGACCCGGCGGCGTCCGCGGACCCGTCGACGAACATGGGGTAGTCCGCACCGAGGAGGCGCTCGTGCATCGGGGTGCGGTTGATCAGCGCCGGTAGCCCGAGCACGCCGTACTCCAGCACCTTCGTCGACAACTCGAGGCTGTCGTCGAGGTCGGCGTCCCGCCAGCCCAGACCGATGTGCGCGCCACCGGCGATCTGCATCGCCTTCTCGCGCGGCTGCCCGCCGTGCCAGATCACGCCGCGTCCGGTCTTGAGCGCCTCACTCATCCGGCGGGAGTAGTCGGGGTCCTCGGGGTCGTCGTGGACCTTGTCGCCGACCATGTGCAGCTCGGCGGACACCCCGCGCTCGGCGAGCAGGGTCGGCAGCGCCGCCATCTGCTCGGTGTTCCAGCGCGGCGCGAACTTGCCCGTGTAGACCAGTCGGATCGGCTCGCCCGGTGCCGGCGGCGCGGGCGGGCTGACGCCGTCGACCTCGGGGGCGACCGGCGGGAACAGCACGGACTTGCCGCAGGCCTCGGGGACCAGGCCCTCCAGGAAGCCACGCAGTTCCTCGGTCTGGCAGAGCAGGTAGCGCGAGGCCTTGGCGACCTGGGTGAGCACCTCGACGGACTCGGGGTCGGCCTCGATGTAGGACTGCGGGACGTCGGTCAGATACGTCCACAGCCGACCGGTCGCGACCTTGCTCGTGACCAGTTGGTGCACGGCGCGCAGGCCGCGTACGACGACGAGGTCGTAGGAGTTCTGCGCGTCCAGCTGGCCGAGGACCTTGGCCACCTGAGAGGGGGTCAGACCGGCGCCCTTGGCGGCCTTCAGGTCGGGCAGCAGCGACTCCTCGTACGGCTTCCGCACCGTCACGTTGGGCAGCGCGGCCAGCGGGTCGAGCAGGCGGCCGGTCTCGATCGGGGACTTCAGCACCAGGTCGACCTGGCACCCGGCGGCGGCCAGGGTCTGCACGATGCCCTGCACCCAGATCGCCGAGCCATCGATCAGATTGAGGTCGACGTGGCCGTAGACCATCGCCCGCTTCTGCCGGGTCACTTCGCCACCTCGCGCAGGACGCGCGGGCCGTCGGTGTTGCGCTCGTCGGAGGCCTCGGCCGCGGCGACCAGGTCGAGCAACCAGTGTTCCGGTGGCGCCTGATCGCCGTCCCAGTGGGCGACCAGCGGGAGGTCGGCGACGGCGGAGGCGTCGGTGACCACGCGCGCAGGCGCGTGGCCCTGGTTGGCGAACGCGTCGGCCGGGAGGTTCGAGACCACGCCGACCCGGCGCCGGGCCAGCGGCTCGAAGGGGAAGTTCATCCGGGTGCAGAACTCGGCGAGCCGCACCGCGGGGGCATCGGTGCTGAACCAGATGCGCAACGCCTCTGACCCCGGGGCGGCGCCTTCCGGTGCCGGCGTGCCCGGGTGCCACTCGGCCGAGGTCCACACCGCATCGGCCCGGGCGCCGATCCGGGCCAGGCCCGGCGTCGCCGAGCGCGGGGAGTTCCACCAGATCAGCACGGGGCGGCGCACGGCGCGCGAGGCGACCAGCACATCGAGGATCGCGCGGTCACGCGCGCCGTAGGCCGACTGCGTCGTGTAGGCCCAGGGGCCCGGGGACCCGAGGGCGGCGGACTCGATCAGCACCACGTCCGGGTCGGCGCGGGACACGATCACCTCGGCGTCGTGGGGGAGCAGCGTGTTCACCACGGCGCGCGGGTTGTCGATCGGGCCACGCAGCAGGGCCGCCGTCTGCGCGGTCAGCATGCCGGCGATGACCGGCACCGTCCGGGGCCCGACCGCGACCGAGGTGTGCAGCATGGTCAGCAGCGCGGGGTCGGCGTTGTCGATCTCGTCGACGTCGAGGGCCGTCGGCCCACGCAGGCTCTTGAGGAGCGCCTCGTCGATCGGGGCGCCGGGCATGGTCCGTCCGGACCGCCGACGCCAGAGCGCCTTGACCTCGCGCGGCAACAGCCGCGCACCGCGCCTCGGATTGCGGGCAGCGCCGACCAGGGTGCGGCCGAGCACCATCGCGGCCGAGCCCTCCAGGGCGGTGAGACGTTCTTCCACCGCCTGCAGCTGGCGCTCCTTGGCGGTCAGCGTGCGGCGCAGCTTGGCGGTGACGGCGGCGTCGGAGACGTCGGCGGCGTTGGACGGACCCCCGGTGTGCGAGCGCTGCGCGGCCTCGAGCTCGGCGAGCCGGGCCCGGGTGGCGCGCCCGACGACGGAGTCGAAGGCGTGCTCGGCCTGGAGCCGCAGCAGGACCGGCAGACCGGCGCCGGTCGGGTCGTCCGGGTCGACGCGAACCAGCACAGCGGCGGTCTGCACCTCGTCGTGATCGAGCGGGCCGACCTCGAGCACCTTGAGCGCGGCGCCGACCAGGTCCTCCAGGACCTGGTGGAACGGGACGGCGTCGATCCGATGCTCGAACAACAGGACCGCTTTGGCGCCCGGCTGCATGCGCGCCGCTGCCTTGGCGAAGTTCGCGGGGTCGCCGTGCCGGTCCGGGTCGCGGCCGTAGATCGCGATCACCAGCGTCCCGGCGGTGAAGGTGTCGCCCGCGCCCGGCGCGGCGACGCGCGAACGCGGCACCTCGGGCGGCAACGGCAGTGCGCCGCCGAAGGTGAGCGCACCGGCGCCGACCTCGACGACGGTGTGGACGCCGCCGAGGTGGGGCTGCAGCAGGTCGTTCAGGCGCACGGTCAGCTCTCCCGCGTCCAGGCGATCAAGGCGCCCGTTTCATTGTGTGAACCGGCATCCAGCGGTTGGACTCTGTCCAGCCGGAACCCCCGTGGCTCCAGCACCTGACGGTATGCGGCCTCCGACCCGCCAACCACCAGCCGTCCCCCGAGCCGCACCAGGGACGAGAGGTTGACGGCCGCCGCCCGCCACGCCTCGCCGTCAAGGGCGCGCAGCACCTGGGGGGCCAGGACCAGGTCGAACAGCCAGGCGCTGCTCACCTGGGCCGGATCGGCGTCCGTGCGCTCGACCCGGTAGCCCAGACGGCCCAGTGCGCGGGCGCTCCAATCGGTGCCCGCACCGACCTCGAGCACCTCCAGCGGCGCGAGCGGGCTCGACACCTCGCCGAGCAGCTCCAGCACCACCGCGAGCTGACGGGCCTCCCGGGCCTCGGCCACCTCGGCGGCCAGGTCCACCCGCATCGAACCGCCCTCGCGGCGGTTCCAGTACCGGGCCACCTCGACCATGCTCAGCACCGGCCCGACGGCGTCGGACGGGGTGTCGGCGGGGTCGGCCTGTCCGTAGGCGGTCTGGTCGAAGTCCACCGGGTGAGCCTAGGGCGTGAGCGGGTAAACAGCGGGAAGCTCGCTTCATGGAGAGAATGGGCACGCCGACCCGCGCCCGACCCGGGATCAGGGCAGACTGCCCGTATGAGTGAGCGCGCGACGTCCGGACCCAAGCACGAGCGGCCGATCCTGGTGCTCGGTTGCCCACGGTCGGGCACGACGCTGCTGCGGCTGATGCTCAACGCGCACCCGCGGATCGCGATCCCGCCGGAGACCCGCTTCGCCCTGCCGACCTACTTCGAGCGGACCAAGTTCGGCGACCTCACGCAAGCGGCGAACCGGCGCAAACTGGCCGAATTCCTCACCGGCAAGCCGGCCCTGCGGTGGTCCGACCACGACACCGACCGCGACGCCACCGTGCAGGCCATCCTGGACGCCCCGCCCACCGTGGGCTCGGCGCTGGCGGCGGTCTACGAGCAGTACGCCGCGCGCTTCGACAAGCCGCGCTGGGGCGACAAGCTGCCCACCTACATCGAGCACGTCCGCCCGCTGCTGGAGATGTTCCCCGACGCCCACCTCGTGCATGTGCTGCGCGACGGCCGGGACTGCGTCGGCTCGCTCAAGCGCCAGGAATGGTCCAAGCGCTCGACCCCGGACGCGATCGGGGTCTGGAACCGGGCCATCGACTACGGCAGGAAGGCCCGCACATCGGTGCCGGCCGCGCAGTGGCACGAGGTCCGCTACGAGGAGCTCGTCAGCGACCCCGAGGGGCGCCTCAAGGAACTGTGCGCGTTCCTCGAGGAGGACTTCGTGCCGGACATGCTGGAGCCGGCCAAGGTCGGCGCCAAGGTGATGCCCAGCCGCAAGGCCTTCCACGGCATGCTCTCCGGCTCGGTGACCACGACGAGCATCGGTGGCTGGGAGAAGCACCTGGAGCCGTGGGAGTCCAACCTCATGCACGTCGTCTCCGGCAAGCGCCTGCGCGCCGAGGGCTACGAGGTTCCGAAGACCACCCGACCGGCGCCGAAGCTGATCGCGGCGCACGTCAAGGCCGAGCTCCGGGACCGCAGGTCGCGCAACCTCGCCGAGCTGAAGGACCGCAAGCTCCGGCGGGACGAGGTGAAGCGCGGCGTCTCGGTCGCGCAGGTGCCGCAGACCTGACGGATCGTCAGGCCGGGGCCATCCGGGCCAGTTGTCGCGCCCGACGCGCTCGGCCGCGGGCCTCGGAGGGGGACTCGCCGATGAGCTGGTCAGCCGACGAGCTCCGAGTCAGGGTCGGCGTGAACTCGGCGGTCATGTAGAGCGCACGCTGGAACACCCCCTCCGGGACCCCCTTGAACGCCGGCATCGAAGACTCGAAGCCGCTCGAGCGTCAACGTGTCACCCACGATCGCCCACTCCGAGTGGTCTTGGCCCACGCTGTCACCGGTTGGCCGCGGATTGCCGCCGGTTACCTCGGTAGTCCTGGCGGGCAACCCAGACCTAGAGATCCCGGCACGGTTGCGCCGCGTACACACAGTCAGCCAGGGCCTTGTCAACGGCCAACTGGCGCAACCCCGAATTACGCCCCTGGCAATCGGCTGACCTGGGTGTTCGTATCCGCTTAGCTCCTAGCTGTGCGGGAGGGGGGACTTGAACCCCCACGTCCGAAGACACCAGATCCTAAGTCTGGCGCGTCTGCCAATTCCGCCACTCCCGCGTGCGGAAGAGCGTAAGGCAGCACCGGATCCTCACACTTTGGCCGAGCGGCAGGGGTATCGGGGTGCCCGGATAGCCCTGTCGGCTGTAGATCAACGTTGAAACTGGTGGGGCGTGGATTAGCTGTGGGACACCTCAGCGGTCACAACGTCGATCCGTGGCCGACGCCGCGTCGACGACCGTGCTCACGCCCCAAGCCTCCGCGTCCGCTCAAACACCCAACTCGCGCAGCAGACGCTCGACGTGGCCGGTGGCCTTCACGCCGTACATCGCCTTTTGCAGCTTCCCCTTCGGGTCGATCACGAAGGTGGAGCGGATGACGCCGGTGACGGTCTTGCCGTACATCATCTTTTCGCCGAACGCGCCGTAGGCGGTGAGCACGGCCTTGTCCGGGTCGGAGAGTAAGGGGAACGGGACGGCGTCGCGCTCACGGAACTTCGCCAGCTTGGCCTCGTGGTCCGGCGAGAGGCCGAGGACGACGTAGCCGGCGTCGGTGAGGCGCGCGAAGCTGTCCCGGAAGTCGCAGGCCTGCTTGGTGCAGCCCGGGGTCATCGCGGCCGGGTAGGCGTAGAGGATGACGGTCTTGCCGCGGTAGTCCTTCAGCTTGTGCTTCTTGCCGTCGGCGTCGGCGTCGGTCAGCGTGAAGTCGGGCGCGGTGTCGCCGGGGGCCAGGCGGGCGTTCGTCACGGCTCGGACTCCCTGTCAGTCGGTGTGCGGATCATCCTGCTGCCCGACCCGGCGTGGGTCGCACCCGGGGCGAGCGCCGCAACCTGACACACTGACGAATCACCAGCGCGGATGGAGGTCAGTCGTGGGCGCGAGCGGGGCATCCCAGTCGAAAGAGCAGCCCGGGACCGGGCACACCGCGCGGCTCGAGGCGCAGATCGAGGCCGCCCGCAACGGGCTCGCCGAGACCATCGACCAGATCGCCGAGCGCGTTGCGCCGGCGAATGTCGCGGCGGAAGCAAAATCTAAGGTCCGCGCCGTCGTGGTGAATTCCGACGGTTCGTTGAAGAAGGACCGCGTGATCAAAATTGCCGCGGTTGCCGGAATTGTGCTGGCCCTCGGAGCCTGGCGCCGCTACCGCTAGAGCAGGTTCGCCCCGGTTCGGGGGTGTCGGGAAGGCAAGTTTTCGCAGGTCAGAGCCTCGGGAACCGAACAGCCCAGCGTCGCGTCAAAGGCGGGACAGCAAGTCAACCCGATTTGGGGAATCGGAGCGACGGGCTTCTTTCAGGGGAATACGCTGCAGCTCGGTGTCCGCAGCATCACGTTCTAACCCAGGGGTGGGATTTCAATGTCCAGCATCAACGCGGCCGCGATCACGGCCAAGCACAAGGGCAGCGCCGAAGGTTCCGTCCGGGTTCTCGGACAGACCGCTGCCGTCGCCGGCATCTCCGGCGCTCTTCTCCTCGCTCTCAAGGCGATGGTTCTCGTCGCTCCGGCCGTGCTGCCGGGTGGCGACGGTCTCGACGCGCTGGGCCGTCCCAACGCCGTCGCTGCGCCGGTCGTCGAGGTGCCGGTCGTGTTCGAGCCCGCTTCGGCCGACATGCCGATCGGCGCGTCGGAGCGCACCGCGCCGAGCATCACCCGCACGGTGACCATTCCGACCACCACGACGAAGCCGGTCACCACGACCAACCCGTCGAACCCGACGACCTCGAACCCGTCGAACCCGTCGACCCCGTCGACCCCGGCTGACAAGCCGGCGAGCCCGGTCGGCACCGTCACCAAGCCGGTCACCGACCTGCTCGACGGCATTGCTCCCGGCGTCGGCACCACCGTGGGCCCCGTTGTCGACACGGTCGGCGGCACGGCTGACGGCGTGGTCGACACCGTGACCGGTGCGACCGGCGGCGTGCTCAAGCCCGTCACCGACACCCTCGGTGTCGGCTCCGGTGCCGCGGCTGAGCAGGGCCTGGTCGCGAAGCTCGGCAACACCGTCGGCAACGTCGTGGGCGGCAGCCAGGGCGGCGTCCTCGGCGGCAGCTCCAACGGTGGCGGCCTGCTCGGCGGCCTCGGCTAATCTGCTCGAACTTCCGCGATGCCCCGCAG
>NZ_JACDFE010000086.1 GCF_013815995.1 Sporichthya sp. | reverse complement strand
CTGCCGCCGCGCCCGGAACGACGACGGGCACCGCGCCCGGCACGTCCACCGGCGCGGGTACGGCAGCGACGAACGGCACCAAGGGCCAGGGTGCCGCGACGGCGTCCAAGCCGGGTGCCAGTGCGGCCCTGGCGGCCGCGGGTCCGGCCACCAAGCCGCTGATCAAGGTCGGGGCGGTCGGCACTTTCTCCGGCCCCGTCGGCGCGCTGGTCAAGGACACCATCAACGGCATCCGGGTCTGGCAGCAGTGGACCAACTCGCACGGTGGGGTGAACGGCCACCCGGTCGAGGTCCTCGTCGGGGACGACGGCGGCGACCCCGCGCGCTACATCTCCATCCAGCGCCAGTTCGTCGAGAAGGACGGCGTCGTCGCCTTCCTCTACGGCACGCTCGGCTTCTCGCCGAACGGCAACAACAAGTACCTGGACTCGCAGAAGATCTTCACCTTCGGTACCGAGGGTGGGCTGGAGACCGCGTACACCAACCCGTACGTGCTCACCGCCACCCCGACCGGCCTGGTCAACGCCGACTCGATCCTCAAGGCGCTCGGTGACGTGGCCCGTCCGTTGGGCAAGAAGAAGTTCGCCGAGTTCGCCTGCAGTGACTTCGGTCTGTGCGACAACTTCGACAAGCGCTGGGGCAACGCCGAAGCCGCGAAGGCCGTGGGCTTCGACGCGGTGGTCGCCCGCGGTCGCCCGTCGCTGACCCAGCCGGACTACACCGCGCAGTGCCTGGCCGCCAAGAACGGTGGCGCCGAGGTGGTCATGCTCGCCCTCGACACTGCGAGTCTGCGCCGCTTCGCCGGCGACTGCGCCCGGCAGAACTACAGGCCGATCTTCGGCACCGCGGACCTGCTGGCGCTCTCGAGCCTGCCTTCTGACCCGAACGTCGACGGCCTGATCGTCGCCAGCAAGATGGCGCCGTGGACCGACACGTCGGTCCCGGGCATCGCCGAGGTGACCAAGGCCTTCGCGCAGTACTCACCGGGCGCCATGCCCACCGGCGGTAACACCAACGGCTGGATCCTCGGCCAGTTCTTCGCCGCCGCCGGCGCGAGCTTCCCGGACGGCGCCGTCACCAAGGCGGACGTCGAAGAGGGCGTCTACAAGATCAAGAACAACAACCTGCAGGGCATGACGTTCCCGATCACCATGACCAAGGGCCAGCCGATGAAGCGGCAGCTCTGCTACGGCGTCGTGGTCATCGCGAACAAGCAGTACTCCAAGTTCCCGGGCCAGGCGCTGCGCTGCGGTGGCCTGCTGCCGGGGGCGTCGGGCTCGGTCGAGACGTCCTCGATTCAGGACTCGGTCCAGCCGTCGGAGCAGGCGGCCCCGACCCGGGCGGCACTCCGTGAGAACGCGCCGGCGGCCGCGCATGCATCGCAGGCGTGGTTGCCAATCGGCGCTCCGGACATCGTCGGGGTGATCCCGGCTCGGCCGCGAGTCGCCACAGCTGCTCCGGCGGGCTACGCCCGGCCGTCGGCGGAGGACGCCTGCGGGCCGGCTCGGGCCGCCGGGTTCTCCTACTTCATCGACGCCTTCCAGACCGGGTCCTCAGCCGGACCTGGCGTGCTCTTCGGTGCGTCGCTCGCGGTGCTCGGTACACCGCTGCCGGACCCGTTCGCGCAGTACCAGGGGCAGTTCATCGCCCAGGGCGCGACCGCGGTCGAGGGCTTCAGCGACTCGGTGCCGCAGAACTTCCAGGACAGCCGGGCCTACTTCGAGGCGTTCGCGGTCTACAACGACTACGCCAACGCGTTCATCGACGCCTTCGCCGACGGCCTGGACACCGGCGCCACCACCTTCGGGCCGTTCATCCAGCCCGGTGACCGCAGCCTGCGCGAGTTCGCCCAGTCGGCCCGCGACGCCAAAGCAGTGAACGAGTCGTGCGACGTCGCGGCCAAGCCCACCGGTGACAAGGTGCTCGACGCGTTGGCGAACGCCTTCGTCAAGGGCGACACCGCCAAGGCGATCGCGCTGATCCAGAAGAACAATCTCTACACCGCCCACGACGCGCTGGCGCAGGCGATCGTCGCCGGCGGCCTTGCGGTCGCCGAGTCGAACGTCTACGAGCCCTTCGTCCGCAGCGTGTCCGAGGCATTCGTGGACAGCGGGATCACGCCCTCCGACACGGGACAGACCTTTGCGATCGCGGCCCGGAATGTGGCTTCGACGCTGACCTGGGAGCAGGGCGCGATCGGTTTCCGCACCATCTGCGAGACCTACGCGCGCTACCTCGCGAAGGGTAAGTTCAGCTAGGGACGGCATTCGGCAGACGGAGGCCCGGGCATGTCACTGCGAACGGGCCACCGGATCTGTCCGCTCTGTGAGGCCACCTGCGGGCTCGAGGTCACTCTCGACGGCCCGCAGGTGGTGTCGGTTCGGGGCGCGGACGACGACGTCTTCAGTGAGGGCTTCATCTGCCCCAAGGGCGTGAACCTCGGCGCACTGGACGGTGACCCGGACCGGCTGAGCCGGCCTTTGATCCGCACGCCGGAGGGCTTCCTCGAGGTCGGCTGGGACGAGGCCTTCGCCGTCGTCCGGGCCGGGCTGGACCGGGTGCGCCAGACCACCGGCCGGGAGTCCTTCGCGCTGTACCGGGGCAACCCGACGGCGCACAACTTCGCTGCCGTGCCCTACCTGCGCGGTCTGGTCGCGGCGATGGGTACCCAGCAGCAGTACACCGCGAGTACCGCCGACCAGATGCCCGCGCACGTGGCCGGCTGCGCGGTCTTCGGCAGCCCGATGTCCATTGCGGTACCGGACATCGACCGCACGTCCTACCTGCTGATGCTCGGGGCCAACCCGATGGTGTCCAACGGCAGCCTGTTCACTGCGCCGGACTTCCCGCGCCGGGTCCGCGAGTTGCGCAATCGCGGCGGGCGCCTGGTCGTGGTCGACCCCAAGCGCACCGAGACCGCCCGCCGGGCCGACCGGCACCTGGCGATCCGGCCGGGCACCGACGCCCTGTTCCTGCTCGCGGTGCTGGCCGAACTCAGCTCCACCGATCGGTTGAACCCGGGTCCGCACGCCGGGTTGTTCGACGGCGTCGACGGGTTGCTCTCGTTGGCTGCGCCCTTCACCCCGGAGCGGGTGGCCGGCGCCACCGGTCTGGACCCGGCGGACATCCGCGCCGTCGCCCACGAACTGGCCGACGCACCGTCCGCCGCGGTCTACGGCCGGATCGGCACCTGCACGACCCGGCACGGCACCCTCACGCAGTGGCTGATCGTCGCGCTCAACGCCCTCACCGGGAACCTGGACCGCGCGGGCGGCGCGATGTTCGGCCGCAACCCGACCCGGGGTGCGTACCTGCCGGAGAAGCCGCTCCGCACCGGGCGCTGGCACAGCCGGGTCCGTGGCTTGCCGGAGGCGCTGGGCGAACTCCCGGTCGCGACTCTCGCCGACGAGATCACCGAGCCTGGTCCGGGACAGATCCGGGCGCTGATCACCGTGGCCGGCAACCCGGTGATCTCCGCTCCCGGCGGTGACCGGCTCGCTCCTGCGCTGGACTCGCTGGAGTTCATGGTCTGCGTCGACCCGTATGTGAACGAGACCACCCGGCACGCGGACGTGATCCTGCCTCCGCCGCGGGTGATGCAGAGCGGGCACTTCGACTGGCTGCTGGCCGGTTTCGCGGTGCGCGCCGTGCTCCGTTACTCCCCGCCCCTGGTGGATCTGACGGGGGATCAGCTCTCCGAGGCCGACATTCTCGCCCGGCTGACCGCGATCTGCGCCGGCGAGGACTCACCCGAGGCGGTCGCTGCGATCGGCACCAAGCTGGTCGACGGGGTGCTGGCCAGGATGGTCGCGCTGCCCGGCTCGCCGGTGCACGGCCGCGACCCCGGCGAGCTGGCCGCGATGGTGACCGGCCGCAACCCGCTGGAGCGCCACCTCGACGTCCTGATCCGGCTCGGCCCGTTCGGAGACGGCTTCGGCGCAGATCCCGACGGCGGCTCGTTGCAACAGATGCTGGAGCACCCCGAAGGCATCGACTGCGGTCCGATGGAGCCGCGGCTGGCCGAGGTCGTCGTGCACACCGACGGCCGCGTCCAGCTCTGCCCGGCCGAGTACGCTGCGGAGGTCGCGGTGCTGGCCGCCGAGCTGGACGACGCCTGGCCCGAGTTCGTCCTGATCGGGCGCCGCTCGCTGCGCTCCAACAACAGCTGGATGCACAACCTGCCCGACCTGGTCGGCGGCTCCAACAAGTGCACCCTGCAGCTTTCGATCGCCGACGCTGCGCGGCTCGGCATCGCCGCCGGCGACGAGGTCTGCGTCCGTTCTGCGGTCGGTGAAGTCCGGGTGCCGGCCGAGCCGATCACGGGGCTGCGCGACGGCGTCGTCAGCCTGCCGCACGGGTGGGGCCACGCCCTGCCGGACGTCGCGCTCGACGTGGCCCGCAAGGCCGGCGGCGTGAACGCGAATGCCCTGACCGATGCCGGGGTGGTCGACAAGTTCTCCGGCAACGCCGTTTTCAACGGTGTTCCGGTCGAGGTGTTCGCCGGTTGATCGCGCGACCCCTAATCTATACCCTGTAGGTATGACCTCCGCCGCGATCGCCGGGCTCGGCATCACCGAGCTCGGCAAGGTGTACGGGCGCTCGGCCACCAGCCTGGCCGCAGAGGCCGTCCGTCTGGCTGCGGCCGACGCCGGACTCCCGCTGTCCGCCGTCGACGGGCTGTTGGTCAGTTCGGGCAACAAGCAGGACGTGGGGATTCAGCTCGCCAACGTGCTGTCGACGGGACCGCTGGGCGTCTGCGCCACGATGAATGCCTTCGGTGCCACCGCGGGGGTCATGGTCGCCAGCGCGGCCAAGGCGATCGCGGCCCGCGAGGCTACGACGGTTGCGTGCGTCTTCGCCGACGCACCTCTGAAGCCGAAGGAGAGCGCCGGGACGGCGTACGGGTCGCCCCGCTTCAACAGCCGCGAGATCGCCGGCCTGGGCGGCTGGTCGCTCGCGGGCGGCGCGGTCAATCCGAACATCCTGTACGCGATGTGCGCCCGCCGGCACCTGGAGCGCTACGGCACCACCTCCGAACAGCTCGGCGCGATCGCGGTCGCGCAGCGCGCGTGGGCCGCCCACAACCCGCTCGCCGCGATGCGGGACCCGATCACGATCGAGGATCACCAGGCCTCGCGGTGGATCGCCGAGCCGCTGCACCTGCTCGACTGCTGCCTGGTCAGCAACGGGGCGGTCGCGGTGATCGTCACGGCCGGCGACCGCGCGCGCGATCTCGAGAAGCCACCGGTGCACGTGTGGGGCTGGGGCCAGGCGCACGAGGTGCGCCGCATGCACGCCGGGTCGGACTGGGGTCTGGTCACTCCCGCCGCGCGGTCCGGGCCGGCGGCGCTGCGGATGGCCGGCATCGGTGTCGACGATGTCGACATCGCCGAGCTCTACGACTGCTACACCTACACGGTTCTGGTGACCCTCGAGGACTACGGCTTCTGCCCGAAGGGCGAGGGTGGTTCCTACGTCGAGGGCGGCCGGCTCGCGCCGGGCGGCAAGCTCGCGGTGAACACCGGCGGCGGTCAGCTCTCGGCCTACTACATGTGGGGCATGACGCCGCTGTCCGAAGCCGTCATCCAGGCCCGCGGCGAGGGCGGGGCCCGGCAAGCGCCGCGCAACGACATCCTGATGGTCAGCGGGAACGGCGGCATCCTCGAGCACCACTCGACGCTGGTACTCAGTCCGCACGCCCGCGAACTCCCGGCCGAGGTGACGGCATGAGTTCCGCTGAGGTCGAGCTGCCGGCCTTCCCCGCGGTCGCCCGCGATGCCGGCAGCGCCGCGTTCTTCGACGCGGCCGCGCGGGGCGTGCTGCTCGTCCAGCGCTGCACCTCGTGTGCCACCGTCCTCACGCCGGAAGCGCGGACCTGCCTGTCCTGCGGCTCGGTCGACCTCGACGCGGCGGAGGCCGCGGGCCTGGGCCGCCTCGTCAGCTGGGTGGTCGTGCGGCACGCGCCGATCCCGGCGCTCGCCGGCGCCGTGCCCTACCTGTCGGCCGTCGTCGAACTCGACGAAGGCCCGTGGCTGATGGTCCGTCTGATCGAGGCCGGGTCTGCCGAGATTCACGCCGATGCGCGCGTGCAAGTGGACTTCGTGCGCTCGGGCGCAGAGGAGAACACGGGGGAATTGCTGCCGGTGTTCCGGCTGACTGCGTCTGACGTTGTGTCTGACGTTGGGCCTGAAGTGGCGGAGGGCAGCGCATGAGCTCCGGCCCTCGCGTGCTCAGCCTGCCTCTGGCGGGCCTCCGCGTCCTCGACCTGACCCACGGCGCGGCCGAGGCCTGCGGTCGCTACCTCGCCGACCTCGGCGCGGACGTCGTCCTCGTCGAACCGCCCGGTGGCTCGGCAGGGCGGGTCGACGCGATCGGCTTCGGACTGCGCAACGCCAACAAGCGCGGAATCGTGCTCGATCCGGACGACGCCGGCGTCCTCGCCCGCCTGGTCGACCTCGCCGGCGAGGTCGACATCGTCGTGGAGTCCCTGCCGCGGCCGCTCGCGGAATCGACCGGCATCACGCCGCAGGCCCTGCAGGCTGCGCACCCGACGCTGGTGGTCGTCTCCGTCACCGACTTCGGCCGGACCGGGCCCTACGCCGACTACGTGGCGACGGGCGCGGTGCTCGCCGCCATGGGCGGAGTGCTGTCCCGCTCCGGTCTTCCGGGAGCGCCGCCGCTGCTCCCGCCGGCCGGCATCGTCGCGCAGACCGTGGCCGTGCACGCCGCGTGGGCGGCGCTGGTCGCGTACACCAAGCGCCTGCGGACCGGCGAGGGCGAGATCGTCGACGTCTCCGCCTTCGAGGCCGTCGTGGGGGGCTTCGACCCTGGCTTCGGCACCCAGGGCTCCGCCGCGGCCGGTCGCAAGGAGACCTTCCCGCGTGACCGGCCCGACGCCGCCGCGTTCTATCCCGTGTTCGCGTGCGCCGACGGGCACGTCCGCATCGCGCTTCTCGCCCCGCGTCAGTGGCGCTCGATGTTCGAGTGGCTCGGTCAGCCGGAGGAGCTCGCCGACCCCAGGTACGGCCACATCGCCGTGCGGTTTGAGGCGGCGGACCGGCTGCACCCGCTGATCGCGGAGCACTTCGCGTTCTCGACCCGCGCGGAGCTCGTGGCCGAGGGCACGCGTCGCGGTATCCCGATCGCCGCCGTACTCAGTCCGGCGGAGGTCCTCGTCGCCGACCACTTCGCCGCCTCGGGCGCCCTGGTCGACGCCGAGATCCTCGACGGTGTCGAAGCGCGCGTGCCGCACGGGTACCTCTCCATCGACGGTGTGCGAGCGGGCCTGCGGCACCGCGCCCCGCGGGTGGGGGAGCACGACGCCGAGCCCTTCCCGGCGGCGACGGGCCCGACCGGGTTGGATCTCCCCGGCGAGGCCGGTGCCGGCCCGCTCGCCGGTCTGCGGGTGCTCGACCTCGGCGTCATCGTCTTCGGCGCGGAACTGACCCGGCTCTTCGCCGACCAGGGCGCCGACGTGATCAAGATCGAGAACTCGGCGTTCCCGGACGGACTGCGCCAGACCCGCAAGAACTCGGCGATGAACGCCTCCTTCGCCTGGGGCGCACGGAACAAGCGCGGTCTGGGACTGGATCTGCGCAGCCCGGAGGGCGCCGAGATCGTCCGCGAACTCGCGCGCACTGCTGACGTCGTCACCGGCAACTTCAAGCCCGGCACGCTGGAGTCCCTGGGGCTGTCCCGGGTGAAGCTCGCCGAGATCAACCCGCGGATCATCGTCTCCGACAGCAGCGCCTTCGGTTCGCGTGGTCCGTGGAGCGACCGCATGGGCTACGGCCCGCTGGTGCGCGGCGCGTGCGGCGTCTCGACGCTGTGGCGCTACCCCGAGGGCGACCCCAATCACGAGACGTACTGCGACGGCGCCACGGTCTACCCCGACCACATCGCCGCGCACGTCGGCGCCGTGGCGGTGCTGGCCGCCGTGATCAACCGGGCGCGCACCGGCCAGGGCAGCGCACTGGAACTGGCCCAGGCCGACGTGGCCGTGATGCATCTCGGACCGTTGCTCGCTCAGGAGTCGCGCCGTCCCGGCACGGTCCGCCCGGCCGAGCAGGGCGTGCTCGGTGGCGCGTTCGGTCCCGGTGTCTTCGCCTGCGCCGGTGACGACGAGTGGTGCGTGATCGAGGTCCGCGACGGGGCCGACCTGGCCCGGTTGGCCGAGGCGACCGGCGGCCAGGACGTGACCGAGTGGACGGCGCAACGCACCCCGTCGCAGGTGACCACGCTGCTGCAGGCTGCGGGTGTCCCGGCCGGGCCGATGCTGCGGCTGCCCGAGCAGTTGACGGATCCGCACCTGCAGGAGCGCCGGGCGTTCAGCACGATGACGCACCCGCACCTGTCCGGCCCGGTGCCGACCAGCGCCCACATCGCGCGGTTCTCCACGATCGCCGATCCGCCGCTGCGGCCCGCGCCGTTGCCGGGGGAGCACACGGTCGAGATCTGCTCCGAGCTGCTGGGCCTGGAGAAGGACGCGATCTCCGCCCTGGTGCAGCAGGGCGTTCTCCAGCTTCCCGAGGGATGATCCGCTTTCCTCCGGAGCCTTGTGCAGCTCCCGTGTTGCCGATCCGCAGGCGTAGGCCACAGATCAGGGTTGTTACGCACGTGGCGCGGATCTGCGGATCCGCCGCCACATCCGCATCAACGTTGATCTGTGGCCTACGGCGAATTCCCCGCTTTATCTATAGCCATTAGGCTGCGTTTCGGCGAGGATGGAGCCCTGTCCGTCCCACCGCATCGAGCCGATGGGGCAGACCCGCGAGGAGTGGGAGGTCCTCAACCAGATCTGCAAGCGGATGGGCCTCGGCGGCGCCCACATGTTCGGCATCGAACGGGCCCTGGCCAAGCGGGGTCTGGCCATGAAGCCCCATCAGATGGCGGACCTGCTGATCCGCACCGGCAAGGGCGGCGACCTGTTCGGCCTGCGCCGGTCGGGTTGGTCGTGGAAGAAGTGCGCCGAGAAGGCCCCGCGCGGGGTGGTGTTCCACGAGGAGCAGCCGATCTCCTCGGTGAAGAAGGTCATCAAGACCAAGGACAAGAAGATCGCGCTGGCCGACCCGCGGTTCCTCGCCGAGCTGGAACGGCTCGAGGGGTCCCTCGCCGAGAGCGCGGAGTTCCCGCTGCGCATGATCGGCCTGCGCGAGATGAACTCGCACAACTCGTGGATGCACAACTCGCCGCGGCTGATGCCGGACAAGCGCCGCCACCACCTGCACCTCAACCCCGACGACGCGGCCGTGCTCGGCCTGGCCGAGACGACGTGGCCAACCTCAGCTCCGAGGGCGGCCTGATCGAGGTCCAGGTGACGCTGAACCCGGAGATGATCCGCGGCACCGTCGAGCTGCCGCACGGATGGGGTCACGCCGGCGGGTGGCAGCGGGCGAACGCGGCCGGCGGGTCGACGTCGAACTTCCTGTCCTCACGGGTCGAGCGGATCTCGGGCACCTCGGTGCTCAACGGGATCCCGGTCCGGCTCGAGGCACTCGCCCGAACAGTCGATCGGGTCGAGGAGCAGGCAAGCGAGGTAGTCGGAACGGACGCGGTCGCGACGGTGTGAGGCCGGCACGCCGCTACGCTGGCGGACGCGCCGGTGGCAGCCGGGGCCGAGGGTGAGCTCTCGTCAGGTCGACAGGCGGTGCGCGATGGGTGAGCGGGTCTCCGCGCGACGCCGCGAGCGCCGCCAGATCGTCTGCCGCACCGACGGGTCGATGTACGACACCGCCGCCCGTCGCAGCATCTCGGTGGAGGATCTGCGCGACCACCTGCTCGACGGCGGCCACTTCGAGGCCGAGACCGAGACCGGGCGGGACTGCACCTACGACGTGCTGCGCCGGGTGATGGGAACTCCCGGCCTGGACGCCTTCACCGGCGGCGGCGCCGGTGCAGCCGGACCACTGTCGGGGCTGACCTCGCTGACCGGGATCAGCCAGCTGGCCGGCCTGGCCTCGATGTTCAGCGGGAACTCGCGCCTGGACTTCGACGACCGCAACCACCGCAACGACCGCGCGCCGGCCCCGCCGTCACGCTCGGAGTCCCGGGCCCGGCACCGGGCTACGCGGGAGGAGTTCCGGCCCGAGCCGGACGGCCCGACCGATGCGGAGCAGGCCTGGCCCGAGGCGGACGCCCCGTGAGCAATGCCCGAGCCCGGTTGGTCGTTGGCACGTTGGGTGGCCTGGTCGGCGGCGAGATCCGCCGGACCGTCGGACTGCGGGCCAGCAGCAGCGCTGACGACTTCGTGGGTTCGGACAAGCAGGCGCAGCGCGCCCGCGCGATCCGGCAGGGGATGGAGGACCTGGGCCCGCTGTACATCAAGGTCGGCCAGATGCTCTCGACCCGGCCGGACATCTGCCCCGAGTACCTGATGACCGAGTTCGAGAACCTGCACGCGAAGGTCTCGGTCTCGCCGTTCACCGATTTCGAGCCGGTCCTGGAGGACGAGCTCGGCGGGGACTGGAAGCGCTACTTCCGCGACATCGACACCGAGCCGATCGGGTGCGCCTCGCTCGCACAGGTCTACAAGGTGCAGCTCAAGTCCGGCAAGAACGCCGTGGTGAAGATCCAGCGACCGGGCGTGCGCCAGGACATGCTCGAGGACATGGCCCTGCTGGGCAAGGTGGTGCGCCGCCTGGCCAAGCGGATGCCCGACCTCAACGAGGTGCTCGATCTCGAAGCGATGCTCGACGTCGTGTTCACCTCCATGCGCCCCGAACTCGACTTCACCCTCGAGGGCGAGAACATGGACGACTTCCGCGACCGGGTCGCGGACTTCGACACCCTGAAGATCCCCGAGGTGCTGTTCGCGACGCCCCGCGTCCTCGTGCAGGGGCTGGCCAAGGGCAAGTCGATCCGCGACTTCGACAAGACCAAGCTCACCCCCGAGCAGTGCGAGACCATCGGTCGCGAGCTGCTCGCGTTCATGTTCTGGGGCTTCTTCGTCGACCGGAAGTTCCACGCCGACCCACACCCGGGCAACGTCTTCATCTCCGATGACGGCGAGGCCAACATCATCGACTGGGGGATGGTCGGCCAAGTCGACCTCAACCTGGCGATGTCCCTGATCGTGGTCCTGCTCAGCATGGGGATGGGGGACGGCACCACGCTGGCGCGCAGCTGGATCGAGATGGGCCGGGCGACCAAGCGCGCGGACATCGGCGGGTTCGTCGGCGACATGGGTCGGTTCGTGCCGGGCATCGCCGGACAGTCGCTGGAGCGCTTCAACTTCGGGGTGCAGCTCAGCGCGATCCTGAAGTACTCGACCAAGCGCGGCATCGCGACCTCCCCGATGATCGCCATCCTGGGCAAGGCCTTCGCCAACGTCGAGGGATCGATCCGGTACCTGGCCCCCGAACTGTCGATCACCGACGTGTTCGAGGACGAGTTCAAGTCCATCGCCCAGGAGCTCGCCCGTGCGGCCCTGGGCAAGGAGGCCATGGCACGACAGGCCGCGCAGGCATTTCTGATGGCCTTTCAGGGACCGGGCCAGGTCCGGTCGATCCTGGCCGACATGGCCAACCGCGACACCACGATGCGGCTCGGTGAGGACATGGGCATGCGCTCGCGGCACGAGGACCGGGCCGATGCCCGGGCCCGAGCCTGGCGGCGCGCGGCCCTGGCGGCCGGCGGCGCCGCCTACCTGATGGAGCGCAAGCGCCGGGGCTGAAATCGCCCTGCTCGGCCCGGCTCCGCCTACGTGTCCTGGACCACACGGACAACTCTGCGATGCCTCTTGCCGGGAACTTACGCACTGTGTAATAGTTACGCATCGCGTAAAACACGGTCGGAACATCCACTCAGAAGGAGCCCCCCATGGCCCGCAAGAACACCCTCACCCGGTTCATCGAGGACGTCGTCGACAACACCAAGGACTTCGTGGACGACATCGTCGACCGCGCCAAGGACGTCGAGACCGACGTGCGCAAGGCCGCCAAGAACGTCGTGGACGACGAGGACGAGACCCCCTCGGCCAAGGGCTCCGAGATCGACGCGCTGAACCGGGCAATCGCCGACCTGACCAAGAAGGTCAACGCTCTCGCCAAGGCCGCCTGACCCGCAGCTCCACCGCACCGCCGCCCCGCTGCACGCCAACCCCCATCCAGCACGCCCCCACACCCCAGGAGTGATCCGCATGGCTCGCAAGAACACCCTCACCCGCTTCTTCGAGGACATCGTCGACAGCACCAAGGACCTGGTCGACGACCTGGTCGACCGCGCCAAGGACGTCGAGGAGGACGCCCGCGACGCCGCCAAGAACCTCGTGGACGACGACGAGGACGTCACCCCGCCGGCCGACGTCGCCGCCCTGCAGGCCACGCTCAAGGAGCTCCAGGCCAAGGTCGCCGAGCTGCAGAAGAGCTCCAAGTAGGTCATCGACTTTTGGCCCACCACCCCAGAAGGCCGGCCCGCGATCGACGCGGTCCGGCCTTCTGTTATTTCGCAGGCCTTGATGTCGCCGACCTCGGCTGATTGCCTGAGCCCGTGGTCCCCGAGGCGCTGGCCGAGCACTGCCGGAGGTGCGGATCCGCGACCACCCGGCAGATCCCCCCGGGGGACACCCTGCCGCGGGCGACCTGCCCACGGTGCGGCGCGGTCGCGTACGACAACCCGAAGATCGTGGTCACCTGCGCGCTCTACGAGGGCGACCGGATCCTGTTCGTGCAGCGGGCGATGACTCCGTACCAGGGATGCTGGACGCTCCCCTCGGGCTTCGTGGAGTCCGGCGAGACGCTCGGCGAGGCGGCGAGCCGGGAGGTCGGCGAGGAGACGCACCTGAAGGTGCGGCCGGACCGGTGGGCGCTCTACGGCGTCCTGTCCCTGCCCGACCTGGACGAGATCTACATCGCCGTGGTCGCGCCGCTGCCGGGCCATGACTACGCGCCGAGCGCGGAGGCCTCCGACGTCCGCGTGATCACCCGCGAGGAGATGGTCGCGCTCGACCTGGGCTATCCGGCGCCCACCGTGCAACTGCTGGTCTGGCTCTTCGAGGGGATCGCCCGCGGCGACCTGCACGAGCCCGGCGAGCGCCTGTACGAGATGCGCGGACGCGACCCCGCTGCCGGCGACCAGGTGTCCTGAACCACACGCAGAATCCGGACCTCGACTTGCGCTGGACTTACGCGCTGTGTAATAATTACGCATCGCGTAAAGCACCATCTACCTGAGGAGCCCACCATGGCCCGTCGCAAGAACACCCTGACCCGCTTCATCGAGGACGTCGTCGACAGCACCAAGGACTTCGTCGACGACCTGGTCGACCGGGCGAAGGACGTCGAGGAGGACGTGCGGGACGCGGCCAAGAACCTGGTGGACGACGACGAGGACACCCCCGCGACCAAGGGCTCCGAGATCGACGCGCTGAACAAGGCGATCGTCGACCTCACCAAGAAGGTCAACGAGCTGGCGAAGCAGAAGGTCGCCGCCTGACCTGCGCGCCACCAGAACGACTCAGGGCCGGTCCGCACACCAAGCGGGCCGGCCCTTTCGGGCGCTAGGTGCGCAGTCCGCCATCCACCCCGAGGACCTGCCCGGTCACGTAGCCGGCGTCGGGGGCACACAGGAAACCGATCGCCCGGGAGACCTCGGCGGTGTCTGCCAGCCGCCCGGCGGGAACGACCTGAGCGAGCTGCTCAAGGAACTCCTCGGGCAGCTCGTCGTGCACCCATGGACTCGCCACCAGGCCGGTCATCACGACGTTCGCGGTGACGCCGCGGCCCGCCACCTCACGCGCGATGCGCTGGGTCAGCGTGATCAGCCCGCCGGTCGCGACCCCGTTGGCCGCCTGTCCCTCCGAGCCGGGACCGCCGTCGGTCGAGACGACCGTGACGATGCGGCCGTAGCCCTGCTCAAGCATCGGGCCGAGGGCGGCGCGCATCAGGTAGTACGGCCCGGACAAGTACGCGTTGATCACGCGGTCCCACTCGGCGGGTTCGAGACGCTCGATCGGGGTCTCGATGGTGAAACCGCGACGCATCGCGACGCAGACCACGGAGTCCAGCCGGCCGTGCTTGGCCAGGACCTCGTTGACCGCCCGCTCGCAGTCCGCGGCGTTGCCCAGCGAGCCCTCGTGAACGCTCGCGGCCTCGGGTGGAACGTCGTTGTCGTTCGGCCGGTCGGGCCGGCGTCCTACGGCCACCGTCATGCCGGCTTCGTGCAGACCGCGCACGATCGCGACCCCGACACCGGAGCCGCCGTTGGCCACCAGGGCGACGCGCTGCTCGGGCGCGCTCACTTCAGCAGCCTCTCGTCGGCGAGCCGGCGTTGTTCGGCGCGCGCCTTCACCCGGCCGATGAAGCCGTGAATGTGCTCCTCGATGACCTCATGGAACAGGCCGCGCATTCGAGTCGCCATCCGATGATTCAGATCCAGGTGCCCCACGTAGTCGAGGGTGGTCTCCATCGGGCTAGCCTGCGCCAGAGTCGAATGGCCGACGTAACGCGCCCCGAGGCTCGCGGCCGAGATCGAGTAGACGAACAGCTGGTTCGGCACGGCTTCTTCGGCGGCGGCGGTGCCGTCCACCTCGTACTTCAGCGGGCCCCAGGCCAGCTTCGCGGTGAACGTCGCCCGGGTCCCGTCGGAGTGCGAAACGGCGTTGCGCAGTTGCGGCGACTTGGCCAGGAAGGCCTGAAGGGAGTCCATCTCGGCCCAGACCATCGCCACCGGGGCGAGGACCCGGGCGTTGCGCTCGAAGCTGAGCTCCACGTCAGGCTCCCGGATTCCGAGGGGTGCGGGCGCGCGTGGTGGCGGCCTTGGCGGAGGGCTTCGCGGTCTTCGCGGCCGCAGCAGTCTTCTTGGCCGGTGGAGTCTTGGCCGCCGGGGCGTCGTCCGGGTCCATCGTCGAGAGCAGGGCGTCGATGGTGGTGGACAGCAGGCGGACGCGGTCGCCCATCGCGCGGAGCTCGCCGGCCCGCTGCTCGTCGCGGAGCATGACCTGCAGCAGCTCGCCGGGGTCGCGGATCAACGCGGTCAGCAGCGGGATGTCACTCTCGGCGGGGCGTTCGACGAAGGCGCTGGCGAGGATGCCGGCGAGCATCTCGCCGGTCATGTCGGCGCCGGTGTCGTGGTCGTGGACGCGGATCTCGACCCCGGTACGGACCAGTTCCTCGACGCGCTTGAGCGAGGTCAGCTCACCGGCGCCGGTGTCGTAGAGCTTGCGGTTGGCGTAGCGCTTGATGATCCGGGCGCCGGCGGGGGGCTCGAAGGTCATCGCGTCGACGAGCCGTTCTCGCCGCGCAGGGTGGCCAGCCGGTTCACCTTGGCGGTGAGTTCCTCGATCGCGGCCTTGAGGCTGTCGACCTCGTCCACGGGTTCGGCCTTGGCGCGGGAACGGCTTGAGCCGCTGTCGCCGTCCACCACGCGGCGGGCGCCCCGGCGGACGTCGTGCTCGACGTCCTTGGCGCGGTCCAGCGCGTCGTCGACCAGGTCCTTGGTGTCGTCGATGACGTCGCCCAGGAGGTTGGTGATGCTGTTCGTGCGGCGCTTGCGGTTCGTCGCCATCACGCCCCCTCCGGCCGACTGGACTGATTGTTCATCCCATTCAAATTACACGCTGCGTAGGGTGCCCTCAAGCGTTGGGTGCCACCGGAGTCCGGAGCGTCCCGGAGTCATCGCCCGACCACCACACGGTGCGCTCGGCCGCGATGGTCACGCGGGTTGTCGCGTCGTCGCTCCGGGCCCGCCCCAGTCCGTTCAGCTGGAGCCCGCGAACGCTGCTCGGCCGCGTCCCCGAGGTCTCGACGGTGAGGCACGCGGGGCCGGCGCTCAGGGCGCCACCCAGTCGGAGCGCGACGGTCGGGACCTGCGCCCAGCCCGTGGCGTCCCAGTAGCCCGGCAGGGCGAACGGGCCGTGCGGCCCGTGCCAGCCGAGGACCGCGGCCTCGCTGTCGGCGGCGAGCAAGGGGCGCAGACGCGCGGGAACGCGATCGAGGTCGGGTGGCAATGGATCGGGGACACCGGCGAGGAGTTCGGAGGGCTCGGGCCAGTCGCCCCACGCGCCGCGCAGGCGCGTCCCGTCCAGCAGCGCGACGCGGGTGAGCTCCACGCGGACCGCGACGCGCGAGAGCGCCAGGCCGGGGGAGCCGTTGCTGTCCAGGAC
>NZ_JACDFE010000085.1:10828-16323 GCF_013815995.1 Sporichthya sp. | reverse complement strand
CCCCGTCCCCTTTTGTACGCCATAGGGAGTACCTGCCCGAAAGTTCCCGATTCGGGGGTCGCGCCCCTCACATCCGCGCGCGCCATCCGGGTCGCCGCGCGGCGGCGTATAGGGGCCAGCAAATGCCCCCACACGCCAGGAGACACCCATGAAGGCTCTGACCGCGGCCCTCGCCGTCGGCACCGCCCTGAGCGCACTGACCCTGACCTCCGCCCCGTCCGCCGGAGCCGCCTCCGCCAAGGCGTGCGGAACCGACCGCTCCGTCGGTCTGGAAGCGGTTGCACTGACGGCGAGCGGCGCGCTGCTCTGCGTCGACGTCGACGACCCGGCCGACGCCCGCACCCTCGGCAAGGTGTCCGGCCTGGACTCCGGCACCGAGCTCATCGGCATCGACTACCGGCCGGAGAACGGCAAGCTCTACGGCGTCGCCAAGAACGGCTCGATCTACACGATCAGCGCCAAGAACGCGAAGGCCACCAAGGTCGCCACGATGAGCGAGACCCCGTCCGGCGCATCCTTCGGCGTCGACTTCAACCCGGTCGTGGACCGGTTGCGGATCGTCAGCGACACCGGCCAGAACCTGCGCGTCGACGTGAGCAACGGGGCGACGACCAAGGACACCGGACTCACCAACCCGGTGCCGCCCCCCGGCATGGGCACCACCGAGGCCACCGGCGTGACCGGCGCGGCGTACACGAACAACGACAAGATCGCGAAGACGGACACCGCGACCACGCTGTTCGACCTCGACACCGCCCTCGACCGGGCTGCGATCCAGTCCCCGGCGAACGCCGGCACCCTGGCGCCCACCGGCAAGCTCGGCATCAACGCCGCTGCGGCGAGCGGGTTCGACGTCTACTCCTCCCTCAAGGGCGGGCAGGCAAGGAACAACGTCGGCTACGCGGCGCTGAGCAACGGGACCCGCAGCTCGCTCTACCGGGTCGACCTGCTCGACGGCAGCCTGAAGTCCCTCGGCAAGTTCACGAAGAACAAGGGCCAGATCATCGGCCTCGCGCTGCCGCTCAACCAGCGCTAGAGGGAATGTGCGGGCGCGTCTGGGTACTTTCCCCTGGCATGAGTCAGGGACAGCAGCCGGGCGCGCCGGCACCGTCCATCTGGGGTCCATCGAGGTCAATCGCCTGGGCTACGCGCCATGCAGATCACCGGCGATGGGATCTGGGTTACCCAGAAAGCAAGATCGTCGGGATCCAAAGGGACAACCGGGACGTCAAAGGGGCCATGTCGGTCCAGGAATTCACGTACACCCTCGCGGTGCGGGTGGCCTTTCTGATGGTGCTGCTCGGCGTCGTCGGCGGCATGAGCTACGGCGCGACCCACTGGGAGCCGCGTAGCGAGAACGGGATCAGCGAGACCCGCAACTTCCAGGACCCGTGAGCTAGCTTCGGGCCGTGGACACGCTCGCGCTGAACCTGCTGGTGGGCGCGGCGATCCTGATCGGGCTGGTCGGCGTCGTCATTCCGGCCGTGCCCGGCCTGCTGCTGGTCTTCCTCGCCGTTCTGGCCTGGGCCCTGGCGACCGACGGTGACGGCCGCTGGGTGGTCCTCGGTCTGGTCAGCGTCGTCGCGCTGGCCGGGCAGGTCGTGAAGTACCTCGTGCCCGGGCGGCGGATGCAGGCCGCCGGGGTGCCGATGCGGACGCTCCTGCTGGGCGCCGCGCTCGGCGTCGTCGGCTTCTTCGTGGTGCCGGTGCTCGGCGCCCTGATCGGGTTCGTCCTCGGCGTCTACCTGGCCGAGCGCGCCCGCCTCGGCAGCCACGACCTGGCCTGGCCCTCGACGAAGGAGGCGCTGCGGGGCGCGCTGCTGTCGATGGCGATCGAGTTCGCCGCGGCCGCGCTGTGCGCCGGAGTCTGGCTGGCCGGCGCCGTCGTTACCGCCTGAACGACCCGAGCGCGGACATCCGGCGCTGACCGCTCGTTCCCCTCCCGTCCACCTGGGCGCTCCAGCGTGGCCGGGTGCGTCGGAACCGGGTCCTCACCGTGAGCGGCCTGGCCGCCGCCGGGCTGGTCGGCGTCGTTACGCTGGCACCCGCTGGGTCGACCGCGCCGGCGAAGAGCGACGGGGTGATCGCGTTCGTCAGCAACCGCGGGGACGGCGCCTACGCGGTGTGGCTGATGAACGCCGATGGGGCGACCCCGCGGCGGTTGAACTCGCACAGTCTCGATCCCGCCTTCGCCGCGGACGCGACCCGGATCGTCTACACCGCATTCGATGCGACCGACCCCGTCGGCGATGTCTTCGTGATGAACGCCGACGGCACCAACCGGGTCCGCCTGACCGACTCCCCCGGAGCCGACAACCACCCGGCGTTCTCCCCGGCCGGCCCGAAGATCGCCTTCCACAGTCTGCGAAGCGGCAACGGCGACATCTGGACGATGAACGTCGACGGCACCGACCTGGCGCCGCTCACCACCGACCTCGCGACCGATGACGACCCGGTCTTCTCCCCGGACGGGAAGCAGATCGCGTTCAGTTCCGGGCGCGACGGCACCATCGACGTCTACGTCATGGCCGCCGACGGCACCGAGGTCCGGCGCCTCACCGCCGGCCCCGGCAGCGCGTGGCCGCAGGCCTGGGGCCGACCGCAGGAGCGATGAGTTTCGGCTCGTGGCACGGTCATCACCTGGACAGCGACCACCGGACATCGGAGACGGCCATGAGCTTCCACGCGTACCTGTTCTTCAGCGGCACCTGCCGGGAGGCGTTCGCCCGCTACCAGGAGATCTTCGGCGGCGAACTGGTGCTGCTCCCGATGTCGGAGATGCCGGCCGCGGACCAGGCCGAGTGCAACCTGCCCGCTGGGAGCGAAGGCCTGATCATGCACGCCGCGCTCAAGATCGGCGACGAGCTGCTGATGGCCTCGGACGACCCAACCGGTGACGGCGGCCCCAAGACGGGCATCGCCGTCAGCTACACCGCGCCCGACGTCGGCGAGGCCAAGCGGGTCTTCGACGCCCTCGCCGAGGGTGGCGAGGTGACCATGGCGCTGAGCGAGTCGTTCTTCTCCCCCGCGTTCGGCACCTGCACCGACCGCTTCGGCGTGCCGTGGATGGTGAACACCGACGCTCCGCAGTCCTGATCGAATTCGGGAGTCCACTGAGCGACAGGGTTGTGACGTGAGAGGCGCCCAGGTGGCCGCGGGACTGCCCCACTGGTTTCAACCCTGTCGCTCAGTGGCGGGCCCGGCACGACGAACGCCCCGCGGATACCCGCGGGGCGCTTCGTGTCGTTCGGACTTAGTCGAGGTAGTCGCGTAGAACCTGCGAGCGCGAGGGGTGGCGCAGCTTCGACATCGTCTTCGACTCGATCTGGCGGATCCGCTCACGCGTGACGCCGTAGACCTTGCCGATCTCGTCCAGGGTCTTGGGCTGGCCGTCGGTGAGGCCGAAGCGCATCGAGACCACGCCGGCCTCGCGCTCGGAGAGCGTGTCCAGCACCGAGTGCAACTGCTCCTGGAGCAGGGTGAAGGACACGGCGTCGGCCGGGACGATCGCCTCGGAGTCCTCGATCAGGTCACCGAACTCGGAGTCGCCGTCCTCGCCGAGCGGGGTGTGCAGCGAGATGGGCTCGCGGCCGTACTTCTGGACCTCGATGACCTTCTCCGGGGTCATGTCGAGTTCCTTGGCCAGCTCCTCCGGAGTGGGCTCGCGGCCCAGATCCTGGAGCATCTGGCGCTGCACGCGGGCGAGCTTGTTGATGACCTCGACCATGTGCACCGGGATGCGGATGGTGCGGGCCTGGTCGGCCATGGCGCGGGTGATGGCCTGACGGATCCACCAGGTCGCGTAGGTCGAGAACTTGTAGCCCTTGGTGTAGTCGAACTTCTCGACCGCGCGGATCAGACCGAGGTTGCCCTCCTGGATGAGGTCCAGGAACAGCATGCCGCGGCCGGTGTAGCGCTTGGCCAGGGAGACGACGAGGCGCAGGTTGGCCTCGAGCAGGTGGTTCTTCGCGCGGCGGCCGTCCTCGGCGATGATCTGCAGCTCACGCAGCAGCTTCGCGTTGAGCTTCTCCTCGCCGTTGACCCGGTCCTCGGCGAACAGGCCGGCTTCAATGCGCTTGGCGAGTTCGACCTCCTGCTCGGCGTTGAGCAGCGGGACCTTGCCGATCTGCTTGAGGTAGTCCTTGACCGGGTCCGCGGTGGCGCCGGCCTGCGCGACGACGGCCGCAGGCTCGTCATCGTCGTCGTCGGAGATGACGAACGCCTCCGACTCGACCTCCTCGTCGGCCGGGCCGCCCTCGGTCTCACCCTCGGCCGCAGGCGTCGCGGCCGCGGGATCCGCGACGACAGTGCCCGCAGGCACTTCCTCCGCAGGGCCGCCGGCTGGGGCCTCGGCGGCCTTGCCGGCCGGGGCCTTCTTCGCCGCGGCGGCCTTCGTGGCCGGAGCCTTCTTGGCCGGAGCAGCCGCCTTGGCGGCCGGAGCCTTCTTGGCCGGAGCAGCGGCCTTGGTGGCCGGAGCCTTCTTGGCCGGAGCAGCCGCCTTGGCGGCCGGGGCCTTCGCAGGCGCCTTCTTGGCCACACTCGCGGTGGCGGCCGGGGCGGTGGCCGCACGTGCCGCCACGGCGCGTGCAGGCGAACCCGCGGCGGTGGACGGAGTGGACTCAGGGGGGAGGCTGGGGGAAGCCGACACGAACTACCTTCCGACGATCGAGGCGCGTCCGGAGGGAGCACCGGTCGAGCTTGGCGCAGTCACGTTCCGGCGCACGGCATTTTGACACGTGATCCAGGTCCGTGTCGGACCCGCCCCCTCCGGGGCGCGCCGACACCCGGCTCGGGGTGCCTGACTTCTGTATAGCGCGGCCACGGCCGAGCTGCCCAAAACTAGGTTCCGGCCGCCTTCGCCGCCGCCTTCTTCTGCTGCTTGTACTCGCGCACCTTCCGCAGCGACTCGACGTCGGTGACATCGGCCACCGACCGGTGCCCGTCCAGCGCGTAGTCGCCGCAGACCGTTTCCCAGCCCTCCGGGCGCACGCCCAATTGTTTGGCGAGCAGGGCGACGAAGATCTGGGCCTTCTGCTTGCCGAACCCGGGCAGCTGCTGGACCCGCTTGAACAGGTCCGCCCCGGTGCTCGCCTCGGTCCACAGACGGGTGACGTCCCCGTCGTAGGTGGCCACGACGTGGGTGGCGAGCTCCTGGAGCCGGGTCGACATCGACCCGGGGTACCGGTGGATCGCCGGCGGGGTGCTGCACACCGTCTTGAAGTAGTCCGGGTCGGCGGTCGCGATCGTCGCCGGGTCGAGCGTGCCGAACCGGCGCAGGACCTTGTAGCCGCCCCGGAACGCGTGCTCCATGCCGTACTGCTGGTCAAGCATCATCCCGACCACGACGGCGAACGGGTCGCTGCCCAGCACCTCGTCAGCCGCCGGATCCTGGGCGATGCAGAACCGGGCCGGAGCCTGCTTCTTCGTCTTCGTAGCCGCCATGGCTCCCAGGGAATCACATCGGACCTGACGGTGCCGTCACCCTCAACCTGTAG
>NZ_JACDFE010000085.1:0-10818 GCF_013815995.1 Sporichthya sp. | reverse complement strand
AGTTGAGGGTGACGGCACCGGTGGTCAGGCGTCGCGACGGGCGAATGCCGCGCTGGAGACGAACGTGGTGGCCAGGACGAAGGCCAGGAACGTCAGCCCGCCGGCCATCGCACCGAGCGCCACCAGGTCGAAGCCGGGCCCGTCGCCGCCGGGCAGGTTGACCATCTGGGCGCCCGCGGTGAAGGGCAGGTGAGCGGCGATGTCCTCGCCGGTCGCGGAGTTCGGACCGGTGAGAGCCCAGATCGCCAACGGCTCGATCAGGGCCGGCAGGGCGACCAGCACGACGGCCGCCGCACTGGCGCTGCGTAGCAGCGCGCCGAGCGCCACACCGAGCAGTGAGGTCAGCACGACCAGGGCGATGAAGCCGCCGAGGGCGCGCTCGGTGTCGCCGGCGGTGAGGAGCGAGGTGGACAGGCCGGGGCCGATCTCGGCGCGGCCGACGGCGTAGGCGGCGCCCATCGACAGCGTTGCGGTCAGGCCCGCGAACACCGCCACCACCAGCAGCTTCGCCGTCAGCAGCACCCCGCGCCGCGGGATCGCGGAGAGCGTGGTCTGCATCAGGCCGTGCCGGTACTCGGTGCCGAGTGCCGCGACCCCGATCAGGCCGACGAACAGTGCGGGGAAGGACAGCGGGCCGACCCCGGAGGAGCCGCTGAGCAGGCTGACCACGGTCTCCGGCTCGCTGAGGAATTCCTCGCCCCGGATGATCTCCCGGGCGACGATCCAGGCCACCAGACCCGCCGAGACGACGGCGGCCAGGACCAGCAACCAGGTGGCGCGGATGGACCGCAGCCGGATCCACTCGTAGCGCAGGGCGCCGAGGAAGGTGTGCATCTCTAGAAGCCCTTTCCGGCGGCCTGGCCGGCAGCGGCGCCGCCGGCAGCAATCTCGTCGCTGATGAATTCGCCGATCACGTCGAAGCTCTGGGTGTCCCAGTCCTCCGGACCGGTGCCGGTGCCCTGGGCCGGGATCCGGTGGTCTGAGGCCCGGTCCTCTGTCCTTTCGGCTGAGCGCTCGGCTGAGCGCTCGGCGCGGTGGCTCGGACGCGGCGCGGTGAGCTCGAGGAAGGCGTCCTCCAGCGGCGCGGATCGGTTGGTCAGCTCGTGGATGACGATGCCGTTGCGGAAGGCGAGCTCGCCGATCAGCGCGCGCTCGACCCCGCCGACGGCCAGTTCGGAGTTCTCCCCGCGATCGACGTCGGCGCCCACCTCGACGAGGAGGCGACGCAGTCGCTCGACGTGCGGGGTACGGACCAGGACCCGACCCGCGGTGGAGCTGCGGCCGGTGAACACGTCGACCGGCTCGTCGGCGATCAGCCGGCCCTGGCCGATGACCACGAGGTGGTCGGCCACCTGCGACATCTCGGCGAGCTGGTGGCTGGAGACGAACACGGTGCGGCCCTCGGCGGCGTAGGCCTTGAGGAACCCGCGCAGCCACTGGATGCCGGCCGGGTCCAGCCCGTTGGCCGGTTCGTCCAGGATCAGCACGCGGGGGTCGCCGAGCAGGGCCCCGGCCAACGCCAGGCGCTGCACCATGCCGAGCGAGTAGGCACGGGGCCGCTTGCGGGCCACCGCGGACAGGCCGACCCAGTCGATGACCTCGTCGACGCGCTTGCGGTTGATGCCCTGGGAGGCGGCGAGCATCCGCAGGTGCGTGCGGGCCCGGCGGCCGGGGTGCATCGCGCGGACGTCGGAGACGTAGCCGACCTCACGCAGCGGCTGACGCAGCTTCGCGTAGGGCACCCCGTCGAAGAGGGTCTCACCCGATCCGCTGTCCAGGCCGAGCATCAGCCGGATCGTGGTCGACTTGCCGGCCCCGTTCGGGCCGAGGAAGCCGGTGACCACGCCGGGGCGCACGTCGAAAGACAGATCGTCGACGGCGGCAATGCCGCCGTACTTCTTGCGCAGGTTCCGCGCCTGGATCATGGTTGCGAGCCACCTCTCTGGACCGACACGCGTGGTACTGAAGTTACCTAGCGATACAGAAGAAACCTCGGAGGCTCGCGGCTGCGAGATTCCTCGATGTGGCAAAGGTGGCCTGGACGTGAGCTGGCGGTTCTGGATCGACCGGGGCGGGACGTTCACCGACGTCGTCGCCCGCCGGCCGGACGGGGCCGTCCTGACCCACAAACTGCTCTCCACGGACCCGGAGCGTTACGACGACGCGGCGGTGGCCGGGATCCGGGCGCTCCTGGGCGTGCCGGCGGGCTCGCCGATCCCGCCGGGGATCGTCGAGGAGGTCCGTCTGGGCACCACCGTGGCTACCAACGCGCTGTTGGAGCGCCGGGGCGCCCGCACCGCTCTGGTCATCACCCAGGGCTTCACCGACGCCCTGACCATCGGCTACCAGAACCGGCCGCACATCTTCGCCCGCCGGATCGAGCGGACCACGCCGCCGGCGGAGCGGGTGATCGCCCTGGACGAGCGGGTGGCCGCGGACGGGACCGTGCTGCGCCCGCCCGACCTGCCCGCGCTACGCACTGCGTTGGAGAAGGCCCGGGCCGACGGGATCGAGGCCGTCGCCGTCGTCGCCCTGCACGCCCCGCTGCACCCGGCCCACGAGGCCGCCGCGGCTGCCCTGGCCCGCTCGCTGGGGTTCGCGGAGGTCGCCGCGTCGGCTGAGGTCAGCCCCCTGCGCAAGCTGGTCCCGCGCGGGGACACCACGCTGCTGGACGCCTACCTGTCCCCCGGGCTGCGCCGCTACGTCGACTCACTCGCCGCGGAACTGCCCGGGGTGCGCCTGCTGTTCATGCGCTCCACCGGCGGACTGACCGACTCCGCGACCGTGCGCGGAAAGGACGCGGTGCTCTCCGGCCCGGCCGGCGGGATCGTCGGGATGGCGCGCTCCTCGGCCGCCGCCGGGTTCGGTGCGGTGATCGGCTTCGACATGGGCGGCACGTCGACCGATGTCTCGCACTATGCCGGGACCTACGAGCGGGTCACCGAGTCCGAGGTGGCCGGGACGCGCCTGCAGGTGCCGATGCTGGACATCTCCACCGTCGCCGCCGGCGGCGGATCGATCCTGCGCGTGGTCGACGGCCGGTACCGGGTCGGCCCGGAATCCGCGGGCGCGCACCCCGGCCCCGCCTGCTACCGCCGCGGCGGCCCGGCCACGGTCACCGACGCCAACGTCGTCCTCGGCCGGGTCTCCCCCGCGCACTTCCCCGCCGTCTTCGGCCCGGCCGGCGACCAGCCCCTGGACGCCGACGCCGCCCACGCCGCCCTCCTCTCCCAACGGATGTCATCCGCAGCGTCGATGAGTGTCGAGGAACTGGCGGCGGGTTTCCTCGCGGTGGCGGTCGACAACATGGCTAACGCGATCCGGCGGATCACCGTCGCCAAGGGCCGCGACCTCTCGCGTTACGCCCTGACCACTTTCGGCGGCGCGGGCGGGCAGCACGCCTGCGCCGTGGCCGATGCACTCGGCGTGACCACGGTGCTGGTGCCGCCGCTGGCCGGGCTGCTGTCCGCGGTCGGGATCGGGCTGGCGGATCTGACGGCCCGTCGGACGCAGGCTGTGGAGCAGCGCCTGCTGGAGGCGGACCTGCGGGTGCTGATCGAGTCGCTCGCGGCCGAGGCCACCGCCGAACTCGTCGGGCACGGCGTGCCCGCGGCGGACGTCCGGGTCGAGCGGATCGCGCACCTGCGCTACGACGGCACCGACACCCTGCTTGAGGTTCCGCTGGCCGACGCGGCCTCGATGACTCGCGACTTCATCGCCGCCCACGAGCAGACGTACGCCTTCCGCCTCGACCGCCCGCTGGTCGTCGGCGCCGTGACCGTCGAGGCCACCGCCTCCTCCTCGCAAGGGATGACATCCCTTGGCGAGCCGCCCCCATCGCAAGGGATGTCATCCGCAGCGGAGACGACGGTGCGGATGTACGCCGAAGGGGCCTGGCACGAGGTGCCGCTGGTCGAGCGGGCCGCGGTGGTCGAGCCGGTGACCGGGCCGGCGCTGATCGTCGAGGACGGCTCGACCACGGTGGTCGAGCCCGGGTGGACCGCCGAGACGATGCCGACCGGACACCTGGTGCTACGCCGGCTCGAGCGGCGGAGCGACCGGACCGGCGACGCGACGGTCGTGCACCCGGTGCGGCTGGAGATCTTCGCCAACCTGTTCGCCTCGATCGCCGAGCAGATGGGGGCGCGGCTGCGGGCTACAGCGCAGTCGGTGAACATCGCCGAGCGTCTGGACTTCTCCTGCGCGGTCTTCGACGCGGCCGGGCATCTGATCGCCAACGCCCCGCACATGCCGGTCCACCTGGGCTCGATGGGCGCCAGCGTCACGGCGGTGGTGGCCAAGCACGGCGGCGCCATCCGGGCCGGCGACGTCTATGTCGTCAACGACCCCTACCGCGGCGGCACCCACCTGCCCGACGTCACCGTGGTGAGCCCGGTGTTCCCGGCCGACCTGGGCCCTGCGCCCGCGCCGCACGTGCCGGAGGTCCCACTGTTCTTCGTCGCCTCCCGCGGCCACCACGCCGAGATCGGCGGCATCTCCCCCGGTTCGATGCCGGCCGACAGCCGAACCCTGGACGAGGAAGGCATCCGGTTCGACGCGCACCTGCTGGTGCGGGGCGGCGAGTTCGACGAACTGAGCACCCGTCAGTTGCTGACGTCCGGCCCGTACCCCTCGCGGGCCCCGGAGGTTAACCTGGCCGACCTGCGCGCCCAGGTGGCGGCCAACACCAAGGGCGCTGCGGAATTGACGCGCGCGGTGCACGAGCACGGGCTCGACGTCGTCGCCGCCTACATGGACCACGTGCAGGACAACGCCGCCGACGCGGTGCGCCGGGTGATCGACGCCCTCGACGACGGCGCCTACCGCTACGAGATGGACTGCGGTGCGGTGATCGCGGTGCAGGTCACCGTCGACCGGGCCGAGCGCACCGCGACGCTCGACTTC
This sequence comes from Sporichthya sp., assembly GCF_013815995.1. GTDB lineage: Bacteria > Actinomycetota > Actinomycetes > Sporichthyales > Sporichthyaceae > Sporichthya. Next base: position 5,913 of record NZ_JACDFE010000085.1, on the reverse strand, counting down.
ACCGGGAGCTCACCGCAGCGCGCGGACAACTTCAATGCGCCGTCCTCGGTGGTGACCGCCGCCGCCCTCTACGTGTTCCGCACGCTGGTGGGTGAGGACATCCCGATCAACCACGGCTGCCTGCGCCCGCTGCGCCTGGTGATCCCGCCGGATTCGATGCTCGCGCCGACCTACCCGGCCGCGGTGGTGGCGGGCAACGTCGAGACCTCGCAGGCGATCACCGGCGCGCTCTACGCCGCGCTCGGGGTGGCGGCCGAGGGCAGCGGGACGATGAACAACGTCAGCTTCGGCAACGCCCGCGCGCAGTACTACGAGACGGTGGCCTCCGGGTCCGGCGCCGGTCCGGACTTCGACGGCACCGACGTGGTGCAGACCCACATGACGAACTCCCGCCTGACCGACCCCGAGGTACTGGAGGCCCGGTTCCCTGTCCTCGTCGAGGAATTCTCGATCCGGCGCGGCAGCGGCGGCGGCGGGGCGCATCGCGGCGGTGACGGCGCGGTCCGCCGACTGCGGTTCACCGAAGCGGTCAGCGTCAGCCTGCTGAGCAGCCACCGCCGGATCCCGCCGTACGGGATGGCCGGGGGCGAACCGGGCGCTCTGGGCAGCAATGCACTCGAACGCGCCGACGGTTCCAGGATCGAACTGGGCGGCAGCGACCGGGTCGAAGCGAGCCCGGGCGATGTGCTGGTGATCACAACTCCGGGCGGCGGAGGGTACGGGCACGCTCCGGATTGACCCGGGTCGAAAACGGGTAATAGGGCTCACGCCCGGCCTGGACCCGCCCGCGCTTATCGTGGCTTCCCCCGTGCTTATCGAAAGGCTCCAGGAGTTCGTCATGCCCCAACCGCGCCATACCGTCGCCGCCCTCGCGGTCGCTTTCATCGTCGGTACGGTCGGCGGCGGGATCCTGCTCAGCGGCGGCGGAGACACCGCCAGCGGCACGTCGATCCCGTTCAGCCCGGACACTTCAGCCGAGAAGCCCACCGCCGCGACTCCGACCCCCAAGGCCGCCGGCGGCTTCACGGCCGAGGCGGTCCGGCAGGGCAAGCGGGTCGTGATCACCGGCGAAGGCGCCGAGCCCGGCGCGAGCCTGGTGGTGCAGCGCAAGGAGTCCGGCGGCTGGCAGGACTTCCCAGCTCGCGCGAAGGCCTCGAGCGACGGCAGCTACTCCACCTACATCATCACCTCGCGCGACGGCACCTACCGCCTCAAGGACACCGGCTCCGACGCCGCTTCCAAGCCGGTCGACGTCAACGCCTGACGCCCGCGCACCGGGCCAGACCACAACCGTTACTGACGTAGCGGCCCTGGGCCGCCCCGTCGGCTCAGCTCTTGCGGTTGTGGTCTGCGCCAGTCACCCACGCGGTGGACCCAGCCGCAGCATCGCCTCGATGGCCTCGAGCACCTTCAGCGGCCGGAAGGTGAACGAGCAAGCCCATCGTCCGGCCGCAGTCGACCAGGGTGCGCTCGACACTGGTGACGGCGCGGAACTGGTCGCGGTCCGCGTCGCTGAGATCGGCGCGATGAATCAGGACGCCCTCCGCGACGCTCTGCGTATTCCTCGGGACCGTCAGCTCGAGGACGGCCGGAGGACACCAGAGACAGAGTCCGTGCAGAGCCGCAGCCGAGGCGTGCGAGACGACGGCGCACAGCTCGACTGCTTTGACCAGTTCGGGCGAAGCGTTGGGCAACGCGTAGCCCCCACGCCCGGCCCGGACTATCAGGGTGCGCTTCACCGCCGCCCGGATGCCGCTGTCACGGACACCGAGGGCACGCAACGCAGGCATGCGCGCTGCGCCGCCGCACTTCTGCAGGGCCGTGACGGGATCCACGGGTGGAGGGTGGCCCCAAATGCCGGGACGCCGACAACCGTCGCGGAATCTGTGGATGGCCGGAAGCCTGTGGACAACCGGGCCAAACCACAACCGTTACTGACGTGGCACCCCGAGGCCGCCCAGTCACATCAGTTCTTGCGGTTGTAGTTTGGCCCAGTAAGCCGACAACTCGTCCGGGCCGAGGCGCGGCAGCATGATGGGCCCGTGCGCGCCGAGCCGTCCGTCCTCCATCTGGACCTGGACGCGTTCTTCGCCGCCGTCGAGCAACGGGACAAGCCCTCGCTGCGCGGCAAGCCCGTGGTGGTCGGCGGCATCGGTCCCCGCGGGGTGGTAGCCACCTGTTCCTACGAGGCCCGGGCCTTCGGCATCGGGTCGGCGATGCCGAGCGCTCAGGCCCGCGCGCTCTGTCCCAACGCCGCGTTCCTCGGCGGCCGGTTCGACGCCTACCGCGCCGTCAGCGAGATCGTGATGGGCCTGCTGCGCGAGCTCTCCCCCGCGATCGAGCCGCTGTCCCTGGACGAAGCCTTCGCCGACCTGGCGTTGACGGACTCCGGCTGGCCCTCGGACCGGGTGCGGGAGGTCGCGGCCAAGCTCAAGGCCGACGTCCACGCGGGCACCGGTCTGACCGCCTCGGTCGGGGCCGGCAGCACCAAGCTGATCGCGAAGATCGCCTCCGATCTGCAGAAGCCGGACGGGCTGGTGATCATCGAGCCGGGCACCGAACTGGCGTTGCTGCACCCGATGCCGGTTACCAAACTCTGGAGCGTCGGGCCCGCCACGGCGGAACGGCTGCGCCGGACGGGCGTGCACACCGTCGCCGACCTGGCCGCGGTCGACGAGGCTGAACTGGTCGGCCTGCTCGGGCAGTCCCACGGTCGACTCCTGGCCCGACTCAGCCACGGCGAGGACGACCGCCCCGTCTCACCCAACCGGGAGTCGAAGTCGGTCAGCGTCGAGGACACCTTCGAACGCGACGTGGTCGAGCGCGCGGTGCTCACCGACATCTGTGACCGGATGTCGACGACGGTGTCCAAGCGCCTGCGCGCGGCCTCGCTGTCGGGGCGGACGATCACCGTGAAGATCCGGCGGCACGACTTTCAGTCCCACACCCGGTCCTCGACGCTGCCCGGCCCGACCGACGACGCCCGCACGATCTCCACGACCGCCCGCCGGTTGCTCGGCGAGATCGATACCACCGACGGCATCCGCCTGCTCGGGGTCGGGGTGTCCGGGCTGGTCGACTGGGCGCAGGAGGACTTGTTCGCCGAGGACCCCGATGAGGCCGAGCCCGAACCCGAACCTGAGCCGGCCGAACCAGCAGTGCGGCGCTGGTTTCCCGGCCAGGACGTCCACCACGCCGAGCACGGCGACGGCTGGGTCCAGGGCAGCGGCGTGGGGCGGGTGACGGTCCGCTTCGAGACCCGGTACACCCCGCCCGGGCGGATCCGCACCTTCGCGATCGACGACCCTGACCTGGCCGAACGGCCCGCGGTGCTGCCCCCTCCGGCGCCGGAGGGGGCAGGATGAGGCCCATGCGCATCCTCGTGGTCGACGACGACCGGTCCGTGCGGGAGTCTCTGCGCCGGTCACTGACCTTCAACGGCTACGACGTCGACCTCGCCTCGGACGGTGAGGAGGCGCTCGGCCAGGTGGCGGCCGTCCGCCCCGACGCCCTGATTCTCGACGTGATGATGCCGCGCCTGGGCGGCCTGGAGGCGTGCCGCCAACTGCGCGCCGGCGGGGACGACGTGCCGATCCTCGTCCTCACCGCGCGGGACTCCGTCGAGGACCGGGTGGCCGGCCTGGACGCGGGCGCCGACGACTACCTGCCCAAGCCATTCGCCCTGGAGGAACTGCTGGCCCGGCTGCGCGCCCTGCTGCGCCGCAGCATCAACCCCGCGGACCCGGGCAACACCAACGCGCCCCTGACCTTCGCCGACCTCTTCCTGAACGCGATCACCCGCGAGGTGCGCCGCGACGAGCACCATGTGCGGCTGACCCGCACCGAGTTCGCCCTGCTCGAGCTGTTCCTGCGTCACCCCCGGGAGGTGCTCAGCCGGGAACGGATCCTCGAGGAGGTCTGGGGTTTCGACTTCCCGACCACGGCCAACTCCCTTGAGGTCTACGTCGGGTACCTGCGCCGAAAGACCGAGGCCGACGGCGGTGCGCGGCTGGTCCACACCGTGCGCGGGGTCGGTTACGTGCTACGCGAAACGCCCCCCTGACAAGGGATCTGACGATGAGTCAGCAGGATCTTCCGCCGGCTGGACCGCCCGGCGCGGAGCCGAAGCCCCGACGGCACCGCCGGGTGGCGCAGCAATTGGCCGGCACCATGTGGACCCGGCTCAGCCTGCGGGTGCGGGTCGCGGCCTTCATCACGCTGGTGGTCGGGGCGACGGTCGCGATCACCTCGCTCGCGGTGTGGGTGACTGTGCGCGTGCAGTACTACAACAGCTTCGACGACACCCTGGTCAGTCGGGCCCGCGCACTGCTGCAGACCCCGGCCGCCGACCCGACCCAGGTGGTCCGCTTCCCGGAGGGAACCTTCGCCGCCGCCGGTACCCGGCTGGCGATCGTCTACCCCGACGGCACGCCGTTCTTCTCCAAAGGACCTGACGACGCCCCACCCACCGGGCAGCCCGAGCTCGAGGTGGCGCTCGGTGCCTCGGACTTCTCGCTGCGCACGGTGCGGGCCGCGAACGGTGAGAAGTTCCGGGTGGTGGCGATCCCCTCAATCCGCGAATCCGAGCCCCGCACCGCGTTCGTGCTCGCCCAGACCACCCGCGACGTGGACCGCACCCTGCGCTCGCTGGCCACCGCCCTGCTGGTGATCGGCGGCGCCGGCGTCGGCCTGGCGGCCTACGCCGGGGTGTACGTGGCCCGGCAGGGCCTGCGCCCGGTCAGCCGGCTCACCGAGGCCGCGGAGCACGTCGCCCGCACCGGGGAGCTGCGCCCGATCGACGTGCACGGCGGGGACGAGCTGGCCCGGCTCGGCTCCAGCTTCAACAAGATGCTCACCGCGGTGGAGCGCTCCCGGGACCTGCAGCGGCGGCTGGTCGGCGACGCCGGCCACGAGCTGCGCACCCCGCTGACCAGCCTGCGCACCAACCTGGACCTCCTCGCCCAGGCCGAGGGCCGTGTCGGTCTGTCCGCCACCGACCGGGCCGAGCTGCTCGACGACGTCCGCGCCCAGGCCGAGGAGCTGACCGGGTTGGTCGGTGACCTGGTCGAGCTCTCCCGCGACGAGGTCGACCGCTTTGAGGGCCGGGAGCTCGACATGGCCGAGATCGTCAGCACCGCGACCGAGCGGGCCCGGCGGCGCGCCCCCACCGTGCAGTTCGACGTCACGATCCGGCCCTGGACCGTCTACGGCGACGCCCGCGCGCTGGAGCGGGCGGTACTGAACCTGCTGGACAACGCGGGCAAGTGGAGCCCGCCCGGCGGCACCGTGACGGTGCGCCTGACCGACGGCGTGATCACCGTCACCGACCAGGGCCCCGGCATCGCCGAGGCCGACCTCCCGTTCGTGTTCGACCGCTTCTACCGGGCCGAGGAGTCCCGCACCATGCCCGGATCGGGCCTCGGCCTGGCGATCGTGCGTCAAGCGGCCGAGCGGCACGGCGGCTCGGTGACCGCGGATAGAGCCCCCGGGGGCGGGGCATTGCTCAAGATGCGGCTGCCACACTCTTCGTCGGTGACTCACACGGATCTTTAAGCCGACGCATAGTAAGGGTCGGCACCGTGATGGCATGACGACGACGGGACCCGGCTGGGGTCGTGAGGGAGACGTACCTGTGAGTGACGAGCGCGGGGGGCACTTCCCGCCGAACGAGGACCCCTGGTCCTCCGGTTCGGGGTACGGCCAGTCGGACCCCGGTTACGGGGCCTACGGGACGCCGGGGTCACAACCGCCGCCCTACGGATCCTCCGAGCCCTACGAGTCCGCCCCGCCGCCGGTCTACGGCACCGACTACAGCTACGCCCAGCCCGAGCAGCCGGTGGGCCAGCCGCCGACCGAGGCGGCCCAGTACACCGGCTGGCCGGCGCAGCCGCCGGCCCACGCGCCGGGACAGAG
>NZ_JACDFE010000084.1 GCF_013815995.1 Sporichthya sp. | reverse complement strand
CCCTCGCGGCCTGGGACGCCGACCCGGCGGCGGCCTCCCGCGAGGTGGTGGCGACCGCGGTCCGGCACACCCTGGCCGAGTTGGCCGAGAAGTACCCCGGTCACGCCGTCGAGGTCCGGATCCCGCCGATCGGTGCGGTGCAGTGTCTGGAAGGCATCCGGCACCGGCGCGGGACGCCACCCAACGTGGTCGAGACCGACGCGGCGACCTGGCTCTCGCTGCTCACCCGACGCCTGACCTGGGCCGAGGCCGTGGACTCCGGCGCGGTCAGCGCCAGCGGCGACCGCGCGGACATCTCCGACCTGCTGTAGCTACTTGTTGGGCAGCGAGCAGTCGAGGGCGAAGGTCACCTTGGTGAGCTTGGTCGGTACGACGTGCGTGAACAGCACTTCGGGCGCCCGGTAGACGTACTTGCCGCGCTTGACCGTCGCGCCGTTCAGCGAGCAGTTGTCCGGGACCGCGTAGCCCTGGATCCCGACGTAGTACTGGCCGGGCTTCACCTCGAACGCCTTGCACTTGTTCGTCAGCGTCGCCGTCCGGAGCTCCGGCCCGTCGGCGAAGACGCTCAGCGGGCCTCCGCCGGTGACGCACAGCTTGATCGCCCCGTCCGCCTCGGAGGCGGTTCCGGCCGCGCCCGCGGGTCCGCTCATCGAGGCGAAAACATTCCCGAGAGCAAGGGCACCGGTACCGACGGCGAGCAAGGACCTGTGCATGGTTGCAGGCTGACCGCCGTCGCGTTGGGCAGTCAACCCGGTACACCCGGTAGCTGCGCGCCGCGCCGCCGGGCCGGGCCGTGGCAGGCTCCGCGGCATGCACCCGGAGTTTCGTCGCGCCGCCGCGCCGGCCGGTCTGCGGCACGGCCAGGTCCGCTACGGCAAGCACTCCGATCAGCTCGCCGAGGTGCTCTCGCCGGCCGACGGCACCGGATTGCCGCTGGTCGTCGTCATCCACGGTGGGTTCTGGCGTCACCAGTACGACCGCGGCCACACCGCACCGCAGTGCGCCGCGCTGGCCGCCGAGGGCTACGTGGTCGCGGCCCTGGAGTACCGAAGAGTCGGCGGGGGCGGCGGCTGGCCGCAGACCTTCACCGACCTCGCCACCGGCCTGGACGCTGTGCCCGACCTGCTCGGGGACCTGGTCGACCCCGGCCGGGTGATCCTGATGGGCCACTCCGCCGGCGGGCACCTGGCCCTGTGGGCCGCGAGCAGGCATCGGCTGCCGGAGGGCGCTCCCGGGCACCGCAGCACCCCGCCGCCCCTGCGCGGCGTGATCAGCCTGGCCGGCGTCGCCGACCTGGGCTGGGCCGTGGCCGCCGGTCTCGGCGACGGCGCCGTGGAGGCGTTCGTCGGTGTTCCACCCGAGCGCGACCCGGAGGGCCGGTACGTCCTCGCCGACCCGGCCCGGCTGCTGCCCACCGGGCTGCGCGCGATCTGCGTGCACGGCGGACTCGACGAGCAGGTGCCGGTCGACTGCGCTGCCGCCTACGTGGCCGCCGCCCTGGAGGCCGGGGATCCGGCCGAGCTGCGCGTGCTCGACTGGGAGGAACACTTCTCGCTGGTCACGCCCGGCTCGGCGGCCTGGCCGCGTGTGGTGGCGGCCGCACGCGACCTGCTCCAGGGCTGACGAACCCTCAGAAAGCCTTGTCCTCGAGGATGTCGAGGTCGATGAAGCTGGGTGGTCCGTCCACGAGCGCGCCCATCTTCTCCGCCAGCGCCTGCGTCTCCGGTAGCTCGGAGTTGCGCATCGCGTCCTCGTAGGAGTCGAAGAACACCATCACGAGGTAGCGGTCGGGGTCGTTGCGGTCCCGGCAGGTGATCGAACGCCGGTAGGTGCCCCGGCCCGCGGTGTCCTTCTCGTACTGCTCGTCCAGCGCGGACATTTCCTCGAACTTCGTGGTGCGGCTGTCGATGATCTGGATGAACGACATGGCGTGCTCCTCTGGGGGGATTGGGCCTCGTTCCGTGACGCCAAGCAAACTCCCTGCGACAGGGGGGCCGAAAGGGGTTGGGCCTTACCAAGGCGTGACGGCCCGGCGTCCGCAGCAGTCCCCAGGGCCACGTAGAATCGGGCCCGTGCCCCGAGGCGATGGACAGCTCTCGCACGACCTTCTGCCCGGCGAGAAGGGCCCGCAGGATTCCTGCGGGGTCTTCGGAGTCTGGGCCCCCGGCGAAGAGGTGGCGAAGCTCACCTACTTCGGCCTGTACGCCCTGCAGCACCGCGGCCAGGAATCAGCCGGCATCGCGGTCAGCAACGGGCGCAACGTGGTGGTCTACAAGGACATGGGGCTGGTGCCCCAGGTCTTCGACGAGTCCACGCTCAACTCCCTGATCGGCCACCTCGCGATCGGCCACACCCGGTACTCCACGACCGGATCCTCGGTGTGGGAGAACGCCCAGCCGACGTTCCGTTCGACGCCCACCGGGTCGGCCGCGGTCGCGCACAACGGCAACCTCACCAACACCGGTGACCTCGCCGAGCTGGTCGCGAACCAGTGCAACCTCGACCGCGAGCGGGTCCGGCGCCAGGGCGGACAGGCCGCCTCCACCGACACCGACCTGGTCACCGAGCTGCTGGCCTCGCACCCGAGCCGTTCGCTGGAAGCCGCGGCGATGGACCTGCTGCCGCAGCTCAAGGGCGCGTTCTCCTTCGTTTTCATGGACGAGTCCACGCTCTACGCGGCGCGTGACCCGCAGGGGATCCGCCCGCTGGTGCTCGGCCGGCTCGACCGCGGCTGGGTGGTGGCGTCGGAGAGCGCGGCGCTGGACATCGTCGGCGCGGCCCGGGTCCGCGAGATCGAGCCCGGTGAGCTGATCGCGATCGACGAAGCCGGCCTGCGTAGCCAGCGCTTCGCCGAGGCCGAGCCCAAGGGCTGCGTCTTCGAGTACGTCTACCTGGCCCGCCCGGACACCGAGATCGCGGGTCGCAACGTCAACGCCGCCCGCCTCGAGATGGGCCGCCAGCTGGCCCGCGAGGCTCCGGTCGAGGCCGACCTGGTGATCGCCACCCCGGAGTCCGGCACCCCGGCCGCGATCGGCTTCGCCCAGGAGAGCGGCATCCCGTTCGGGCAGGGGCTGGTGAAGAACGCCTACGTCGGGCGCACCTTCATCCAGCCGTCGCAGACCATCCGTCAGCTCGGCATCCGGCTCAAGCTCAACCCGCTGCGCGAGGTGATCGAGGGCAAGAAGCTGGTCGTAGTCGACGACTCGATCGTGCGCGGCAACACCCAGCGCGCGCTGGTCCGCATGCTGCGTGAGGCCGGTGCCCGCGAGGTGCACATCCGGATCTCCAGCCCGCCGGTGAAGTGGCCGTGCTTCTACGGCATCGACTTCGCCACTCGCGCCGAGCTGATCGCCAACGGCTTGTCGGTGGACGAGATCTGCGCGTCCGTCGGCGCGGACTCCCTGGCCTACATCTCGCTGGACGGGCTCTACCGCGCGACCACGATCCCGCAGGAGAAGCTCTGCTCGGCCTGCTTCACCGGCCAGTACCCGATCGACCTGCCCGACCCCGAGCTGCTCGGCAAGCACGTGCTGGAATCCGGCCCGGTGATCCAGACCCCCACCCACGAGATCACCACGATCTCGAACCCGTGAGCGAGCCCGAGAACGCCACCTACGCCGCGGCCGGCGTCGACATCGAGGCCGGCGACAAGGCCGTCGAATTGATGAAGGCCTCCGTGGCGCGCGCCGGGCGGCCCGAGGTGGTCGGCGGCCTGGGCGGATTCGCCGGGCTGTTCCGCGCGGACGCGCTCAAGAGCATGACCTCGCCGCTGCTGGCCACCGCCACCGACGGGGTCGGCACCAAGGTCGCGGTCGCGCAGCGGATGGATGTCCACGACACCGTCGGCATCGACCTGGTCGCGATGGTGATGGACGACCTGGTCGTCTGCGGCGCCGAGCCGCTGTTCATGACCGACTACATCGCCTGCGGCAAGGTCGTGCCGGAGCGGATCGCGGCGATCGTGTCCGGCATCGCCACCGGCTGCCGACTGGCCGGCTGCGCGCTGGTCGGCGGCGAGACCGCCGAGCACCCGGGTCTGCTCGGACCCGAGGAGTACGACATCGCCGGTGCCGGCACCGGGGTGGTCGACGAGCCGGACCTGATCGGCGCCCAGCGCGTCCGGGTCGGCGACGTGGTGATCGCGATGCCGTCGTCCGGCCTGCACTCCAACGGCTACTCCCTGGCCCGGCACGTCTTCTTCGCCACCGCCGGCTGGGACGTGCACCGTCAGGTCCCCGAGTTCGGCCGCACCCTCGGTGAGGAGCTGCTGGAGCCGACCCGGATCTACTCCCTCGACTGCCTGGACCTGCTGCGCCGCTCGGAGGCCGGCCCGAAGCTGGACGTGCACGCGCTGTGCCACGTCACCGGCGGTGGGCTCGCCGCGAACCTGGAGCGGGTGCTGCCCGAGAACGTCGACGCCGTCCTGGACCGGTCCACCTGGACGCCGGGCGCGGTGTTCACGCTCCTCGGCGAGCTAGGGGGAGTGGCCCAGTTGGAACTGGAGCGCACTCTGAACATGGGCGTCGGGATGGTTGCCGTGGTGGCCCCGGAGGTCGCCGAGGCGGTGCTGGCACGCCTGGACGCGCGCGGGCTGCCGTCCTGGGTGCTGGGCGAGATCACGCCTGGCACCGGCCGGGCCGCGCTTCGGGGCTCGCACACCTGAGCCGCCGAACGCACACCTGAGCCGCCGAAAGCGCAGTTGTGCCGCCGAAAGCGCAGTTGTGCAGGCGAAAGAAGCGGTTTCCGCCTGTAGAAGTGCACTTTCGGCAGACGCCGCGCCGCCCAGCGCCGTCCAGCGCCGCCCAGCGCCGCCCAGCGCCGCTCAGCGCCGCTCAGCGCTGGACGTCGTCCGCGTCGTCGGGGTCGCCGTCAGCGGCGTAATGCGCGTACGGGTCGTCCTCGTCGTCCTCGACCTCGTCCGGCTCGCTGGCGGACCCATTGGTCTCGCCGGAGACGAGTTCGGCCCGCAGCCGATCAAGATCCGTCCCGCCGCTGCTGTACTTCAGCTCGCGGGCGACCTTGGTCTGCTTGGCCTTCGCTCGGCCGCGCCCCATGGCTCGACCCCCTTTGTGCAGGGGCAGTGCCCCGTGTGGCGCGTCAACTGCGGCAAACTTTACCTGGTTGCGCGGCCCGGTGACACGCGCCCTCCTCAGGTGCCGGGCAGCAGGATTCCGCGCAGGCGTCCGACCTGCGACATCCGCGCCTCGGCCAGCCGGTCGGCGGCCACCGCCGGAGGCACGCCTTCGGCCTCGGCGAGCGCAAACACCCGCTTGGTGGTCTCGAAAATGCCGCTCGCACGCGCCTTGGCCCGCTCGAAGCTGAAGCCCTCCAGCTCGTCGGCGACCTGGATCACTCCGCCCGCGTTGACCAGGTAGTCCGGGGCGTAGAGCACCCCGCGGTCCTGCAGGACCTTCTCGACCCCGGGGTGGGCTAGCTGGTTGTTCGCCCCGCCGCAGACGATCCGGGCGGTCAGCGCGGGCACGGTGTCGTCGTCCAGGGCGCCGCCCAGGGCGCAGGGCGCGTAGATGTCCAGGTCGGACCGGATCAGCATCTCGGTGTCCGCCACCACCCGCACGTCGGGATGGGCCGCCTGCACGAGCGCCAGCGCGTGCCCGGAGACGTCGGTGACCAGGATGTCCGCTCCCTCGGCCGAGAGGTGCTCCACGAGGTGCCTGCCGACCTTGCCGACGCCGGCGATGCCGACCCGGCGCCCGGCCAGCGAAGGCCCGCCCCAGGCGTGCTCGGCCGAGGCGCGCATGCCCTGGTAGACGCCCCAGGCAGTCAGGATCGAGGAGTCGCCGGCGCCGCCGTGCTCGGGCGAGCGGCCGGTGGCGAAGGCGCACTCCCGGGCCACCAGGTCCATGTCCGGGGGGAACGTCCCCACGTCGCACGCGGTCACGTACCGCCCACCCAGGGACTGCACGAACCGTCCGTAGGCGCGCAGCAGCGCCTCGGACTTGTCCCGGGTGGGGTCGCCGATGATCACGGCCTTACCGCCGCCGTGGTCCAGGCCCACGAGCGCGTTCTTGTAGGCCATGGCCCGGGACAGCCTCAGCGCGTCCGCCAGGGCGGCCTCGGTGCTCGGGTACGGGTAGAACCGGGTGCCGCCAAGCGCCGGGCCCAGCGCGGTGGAGTAGATCGCGATGATCGCGGCCAGCCCGCTGTCCGGGTCCTGGCAGAAAACCACCTGTTCGTGGCGGGTGTCCGCAGCTCCCAGCTCGCCGAACAGTCCCGCTTTAAGGGCCTCGGTCACGGGGCGAACCCCTTCCTTTCAACTGCCTTTGCGCCGTTCAGGGTACGGCCGGAGTGGTGAATCCGTTTCGCTGCAGGGCCGCGAAAAGCAGTCCGTTTTCGTCCTCGCTGAGCGTGCTCGTGCGTACTTGTCAGGGCCTCTGGGGCCAAAACAATTAATTGACCATTCGTTGGCGGTGCCACCCACTCCGGCCATGCTTGTTGACCTGCGACATACCAAAGGTAATCTCTGATCAGGCACAACGAAGCGCAGGCCGGGTCCTACCGGATGGGGCTGCCCGAAGGGTGCCAACGATCGGAAAGGCATCGTCCGTTCGGTTGACCCGCCCCGGGGCCGGTCGGAGAGTCCAAAATGATCCGAGAGGACCATTACGGACATCCGGCCCCTAGGGCACCATCGTTATACGAGACGGCACCAAGGCCGCTCGACTAGGAGGAGCCCGCCATGAACGCACGTACCCCGGAGACCGAGGCCCTGCTCACCCCTGCAGAGGTGGCGACCATGTTCCGCGTTGACCCCAAGACCGTCACGCGTTGGGCCAAGGCCGGCAAGCTCACCTCGATCCGCACCCTCGGCGGGCACCGTCGTTACCGCGAGTCCGAGGTTCGTCAGCTCCTGCAGGGGACCATTCCCCAGCAGTCCAGCCGCCTCGAGAACTGAGCTAACACCTGCGCCGCGGCGTCGGTCTCCGGTCCCTCCCCGGATTCCACACGCTGCAGACCTAGCGGAACCGCCCATCGGCGGTGACCAGGTCGGCAACACAATTCAGCCGAACGGCCGAAGCCCCGGGACCCGTCCGAGTGACGGTGTCACCGGGGCTTCGCCGTTAAGGAACTCACGGCAGGCACAGGCGCGCAGCCGACGTTCCCCCGGCGTTGGGCCGCGGGGGTGAACTGGGAGTGAGCTTCTCTAGCCTGCGGCCGTGTTGGGCTTGCAGGCCGTCTGCGGGGTCCCGGGCGGCGGGGCCGCCTTGTCGTTCAGCGTGTCGAATTTCGCGCCGAGCACGAAGTCGACCTCCGGGCCGCGCCGGCCGTCATCGACGACCGACATGCCGGCCTGCCACGACCGCAGCGCCTCGACGTTGTGGGCCCCGGAGATTCCGGCGCGCAGCTCACCGGTGCCGCGGATCTTGCGGCGCAGCGGGTCGTTCTCGATCCTGCCGATGAGGAACCCGCGGGCGCGCAGATCTTCGGCCACGGTCGCGCCGAGGCCGATGATCCCGGTGCCGTTGTAGACGTTGACCACGGTCGGGTCCGGAACCGGGGCGACGTACTCGTCGCGCTCGCACTCGGTGCTGAAGTCGTCCTCGGAGTTCACGCCGAACTGCCAGGCGGCGCCGCCGAGGGCGACGCAGGCCGCCAGCACGATGGCGACATTCCGCGCCCGCTTGCGCGTGTTGACCGGCCGGAAGCGCGGGAGTGTGCTGCTCCCCGGCGGTCGGAACACGTTCACGGCACTCCCCTGACCTGCGTCCCGAAGATGATCTCCAAGCTGTAGTGCTCAGGCTAGGCGAAGGGTCGCCCCCGGGGCGCTCAGTCGCGAAATCGAGATCACCCGAACGGCTGCGCCCGCGAAGGTGAACCCCGGCCATCCAGGCCTTGGGCACGGTCAGATGGTCACTCGTCGCCGATTTCGAGGATGCGGGCGTGCACCACGGTGCGCTGGCGCAGGGCCGCGCGAACGGCCCGGTGCAGCCCGTCCTCCAGGTACAGCTCGCCGCGCCAGTCGACGACGTGGGCGAACAGGTCGCCGTAGAACGTCGAATCCTCGGAGAGCAGCGTGGCCAGGTCGAGCTGGCTCTTGGTGGTGATCAGCTGATCGAGCCGCACGGCACGGGGCGGGACGACCGACCAGGCCCGCTGGGACGTCTCGTGCTCGGGGTAGGGACGGCCCTCACCGACGCGCTTGAAAATCACGAAACCCGACCCTATACGCGGGCGTCGTCCACTTCATCGGATCCGAAGGTCGCCGCAGCCTCTGTACAGATCTCTTTCAGCCCCGGGATGACGGTCGTGCCGTCGATCCGGGCCAGTGCGACGCGGGCGATCTCGGCCAGGCTGTCGATCTGCTCCCCGCTCAGCGCGTCGAGGAAGAGCCGGCGAACCGCGGCGACGTGAGCCGGCGCGGCGGCCTCGATCGCGGCCCGCCCGGCGTCCGTCACCCCGATCAACTGACCGCGGCCGTCCTCCGAGCACTCGGTCCGCTCGATCAGACCGCGCTTTTCCATTCGCGCCAGCTGGTGGGAGAGCCGGCTCTTCTCCCACTGCAACGCGTCGGCGAGGGAGAAGGCCCGGGTCTTGCCCGCGCAGGTGTCCGTGAGCGCGACCAGGACCGAGAAGTCGGCCATCGACAGGTCGGATTCGGCGGCCATCTCGCGGGCGAGCTGGGCGTTGAGCCGGGTCCACATCGCGAGCAGGCCCCGCCAGGCCAGCTGCTCCCTGTCGGTGAGCCAGGCCTCGTCCTCGGCCGTCGGCTGGGTGGCCGGCCCGGCGGCCTGATTGGCGGCCTGATCGGTGGCCTCGTTGGTGGCCTGATCAGTGGTGGGGGGCGTCACGGAATCATTCTTGCACGGATGTAGTTGACACATCATCGACTTACTCCTACAGTAGATGATGTATCAACCACCGATCAGCGCAGGAGCTTGCCATGACCGCCACCGTCTCCACCACCAACCCGGCCCTGACCGGCAGCTACACCCTCGACACCACCCACTCCCGCCTCGGCTTCGTCGCCCGGCACGCGATGGTGACCAAGGTCCGTGGGTCGTTCACCGACTTCGCCGGCACCGCGGTGCTGGACGCCGAGGACCCCAGCCGCTCGCACGCCGACGTGACCATCCAGGTCGCCAGCGTCGACACCGGCAACGGCCAGCGCGACGAGCACCTGCGCACCAACGACTTCTTCGACGCCGCCACCTACCCGGAGATCCGGTTCGTCTCCACCAAGGCCGAGGCCCTGGGCGAGGACAACCACCGCCTCACCGGCGACCTGACGATCAAGGGCATCACCAAGTCCATCGCCGTCGATTTCGAGTTCACCGGCCTGGCCGCCGACCCGTGGGGCAACCAGCGCGCCGGCTTCGAGGGCAAGGCCGTCATCAACCGCAAGGACTGGGGCGTCAACTTCAACGCGGCGCTCGAGGCCGGCGGGGTGCTCGTCTCGGAGAAGATCACCCTCGAGTTCGACATCTCCGCCATTCGGAACTGACACCGTCGCAACTAGTCGTCCCAGATCGGTACAGCCACCAGCGAGAGGATCCTTCGATGACCACTCTGCAGACCTCGGTCGACATCCGTCGCGCCACGGACCGTGCGGCGACGGACATCGGCTGGCTGGACTCCAAGCACTCCTTCTCCTTCGGGTCGCACTGGGACCCGAGCAACGTCCACCACGGGCTGTTGCTGGTGAACAACGACGACATCGTCAGCGCGGGCACCGGGTTCGACACCCACCCGCACCGGGACATGGAGATCGTCACCTGGGTGCTGGACGGGTCGCTGGTCCATCAGGACTCCACCGGGCACTCCGGGGTCATCTACCCCGGGCTGGCCCAGCGGATGAGCGCCGGCCGCGGGATCAAGCACTCGGAGAAGAACGACTCCTGGCGCCTCGGCGGCGAGAAGCACGAGGACCCCGTGCACTTCGTGCAGATGTGGGTCGTGCCGGACGAGAACGGCATCACCCCCGGCTACGAGCAGCTCGAGATCGACGGCGAGCTGCTCGCCGGGGGCCTGGTACCGGTCGCCTCCGGGATGCCGCAGCACGCCGGCGCGTCCGCCATCCGGATCAACAACTCCTGCGCGGCGCTGCACGTGGCCCGGCTCGTGCCGGGGCAGAGCGTGACGCTGCCCGAGGCTCCGTACCTGCATCTGTTCGTGCCTCGCGGCTCGGTGGAGCTGGAGGGCGCCGGGGTGCTGGCGACCGGGGACGCGGTGCGCTTCACCGCCACCGGCGGCCAGCGGGTCACCGCCGGCACCGAGCCCGCCGAGGTCCTGGTCTGGGAGATGCACGCCACGCTCGCGAGCTGACCGCGTCGTGGGGGATGTCATCCCCCACGACCGCGAATTGTCCGATTTGTCTGGGTTCTCGGTGTCGAGAGGGATGACATCCCCCGCCGCGAACCCGCTGACCATCCGTCATTTCTAGGGGAGACCCATGTCCGCAACACCGGTGTTCACGCTTCCCGATCGTCGTGCCGACAGCGCGGTGCGGCTGCACCCGCTGCTCGCCGGCCGCTGGAGCCCGCGGGGCTTCGACGCCTCCTACGAGCTGACCGACGCCGAGCTGACTGCCCTGCTGGAGGCCGCCCGGTGGGCGCCGTCGGCGGCGAACGCCCAGCCCTGGCGCTTCCTCGTGGGGCGCCGCGGCGCGGCCACCTTCGACGCGATCGTCGAGCTGCTGATGCCGGGCAACCAGGCCTGGGCGCCGCGGGCGTCGCTGTTGATGGTTGCGGTGGCCGACACCACCGAGGCCCCCACCGCGCCGTGGGCCGTCTACGACACCGGCCAGGCCGTCGCCCACCTCTCGGTTCAGGCCGAGGAGCTCGGCCTCGCCGTGCACCAGATGGGCGGCTTCGACGCCGCCGGGGTGAGCGAGCGGTTCGGGCTCGCGGCCGAGCTCAAGCCGATCGCGGCGGTGGCCGTCGGCCGGCTCGACCCGGCCGCCGACCTGCCCGAGCCGTTCTTCGAGCGGGAGCGGGCGCCGCGTGAGCGTCGTCCGGTGAGCGAACTGCTTATCGCGAGCTAGAGGGCGTCGGCGTCTTGTCCGGTGCGCCGGCCCCGTGGGCGACGGAGGCCGGCACACCGGGCCGCAGCAGCAGCCCGACCAGCACCGCACCGCCGATGAGGAACCCGCAGGCCCACCAGAACGCCACCACGTAGGAGTGGGCCGCGGCGTCGGCCATCAGTGCCGGGGTCGGGGTCCGGCCCCCCAGCCGGTCCTCGGCCGCGGTGGCCGCGATCGTGCTGAGCAGCGCGATCCCGATCGAGCCGCCGACCTGCTGCATGGTGTTCACCATCGCCGAGGCGACGCCGGCGTCGCGACGATCGACGCCGGAGACCGCGCCCTGGATCGCGGGGGAGAAGACCAGACCCAGCCCGATGCCCATGACAAGGAAGCCGGGCAGCACCTCGGTCGCGTAGTCGCCGCGGGCGTCGATGGTGGTCCAGTCGCTCATCGCCAGCGCACAGATCAGCATGCCCAGCGTGATCAGCACCCGCGCCCCGATCCGCGGCAGCAGGACCAGGTTCGTCAGCTGGGAGAAGGTCACGATCATCGCGACCATCGGCAGGAACGCGCAGCCGGTGCGGATGGCGGAGTACCCCATCACGACCTGCAGGTAATAGGTCAGAAACAGGAAGACCGCGAACATCCCGGCCCCGACCACGAGCATCGCCAGGTAGGACCCGGCCCGGTTGCGGTCCTTGACGATCGAGGGCGGCAGCAGGGGACTGCCCCCGCGTCGCGCCAGGGTGCGCTGCAGGGCCACGAAGGCCGCCAGCAGCACCCCGGACGCGATGAGCGGGTAGACGCACAGGTTGTCCGACCAGCCGTCGGTCTCCGCGCGGGCGAAGCCGAAGACCAGGGCGAACAGGCCGGCCGAGGCGGTGACCGTGCCGGCCAGGTCGAGCTTGGGCCGCGCCCCACGCGGGATCTTCGGCAGCACCACGGTGGCGCCGAGGAAGGCGACGGCGGCGAAGACGATGTTCACGTAGAGCGCCCAGCGCCAGGACGCGTAGGTGGTGAGGCTGCCGCCGAGGATCAGGCCGATGGCGCCGCCGGTGCCGGCCAGTGCACCGAAGACGCCGAAGGCCTTGGCCCGTTCCTTCGGGTCGGTGAACGTGGTGGTGAGCAGGCTCAGGGCGGCGGGGGCGAGGAGGGCGGCGAACACGCCCTGCCCGACCCGGGCCGACACCAACGTCGCGAAGTTCTGGGCCGCCCCGCCGACCGCGGAGGCGGCGGCGAACCCGACCAGCCCGAGCATGAACGAGGCCCGTCGACCGACCAGGTCGGAGATCCGCCCGCCGAGCAGGAGCAGGCTGCCGAAGGCCAGGGCGTAGGCGGTGACGACCCACTGCCGGTCGGCGTCGGAGATGTCCAACGCGTCCTGCGCCGAGGGCAGCGCGACGTTCATGATCGTCGCGTCCAGCACCACCATCAGCTGGGTCCCCGACGGCCGCCGACATTTGGTCGTTCGACGTGAAGGATTCTCGCTAGATGATCTTGGTCAGTGGGCCAGCACGGGCTCGGCGCCCTCGGCCGCCTGCGGCAGGTTGCCCGACTTGAGCAGGAACCCGACCACCACGGCGCCGACCGCGAAGATCGCGGAGGCCCACCAGAAGGCCGTGACGTAAGACTCGACCATCGCCTGCTGGGCCGAGGCACCGTCGCCGAGGTGCGAGGTGAAGCTGTCCGCGGCCACCGTGCCGAGCAGGGCGAGCCCGACCGAGCCGCCGACCTGCTGCATGGTGTTGACCATGGCTGCGGCGACACCCGCGTCGCGGGCCTCGACCCCGCTCACCGCGGCCTGCATGGCCGGGGCGAAGACCAGGCCGATGCCCATGCCCAGCACCAGCAGGCCGGGCAGCACCTGGGTGGCGTACTCGCCGTCGACGCTGAGCACCGTGAAGTCGCTCATCCCGAGCGCTGAGACGGCCAGGCCGAGGGTGACCAGCACCCGGGCCCCGACCCGGCGCAGCAGCACCAGGTTTGCGACCTGGGCGGTGACGACCAGGGCGGCCACCATTGGCAGGAACGCGACGCCGGTGCGGATCGCCGAGTACCCCTGGATCGCCTGCAGGTAGTAGGTGAGGAAGAGGAACACCGCGAACATCCCGGCCCCGGTGAACAGCACAGCGAGGTAGGAGCCGCCGCGGGTGCGGTCCATCAGGACCCGAGGCGGGAGGAGCGGGTTCGCGACTCGGGTCTGCAGGACGGCGAACGCCGCGAGCAGCAGGACGGACGCGATGAGGAACCCGATGGTGACGCCGTTGCTCCAGCCGTCGGTCTCCGCGCGGGAGAACCCGTAGACCAAGGAGAACAGTCCGGCCGAGACGGCCAGGGTGCCCTGGAGATCCAGGCTCACCTTGCCGACGCGGGCGAGCTTCGGCAGCAGCGCGACGACGCCGGCGAAGGCGACCGCGGCGAAGGCCACGTTCACGTACATCGCCCAGCGCCACGAGGCGTAGGTGGTCAGGGCACCCCCGAGCAACAGGCCGATGGCACCGCCGGTACCGGCGAGGGCGCCGAAGATCGCGAACGCCTTGGCCCGCTCCTTGGGGTCGGTGAAGGTCGTGGTCAGCAGGCTCAGGGCGGCCGGGGCGAGCAGCGCGCCGAAGACGCCCTGCAGCGCCCGGGCGGTCACCAGGGTCTCGAAGTTCTGCGCCGCCCCGCCGAGCGCGGAGGCGCCGGCGAAGCCGACCAGGCCGACCAGGAAGGTGGTCCGGCGCCCGAGCAGGTCGGACAGCCGCCCGCCGAGCGGGAGCAGGCTGCCGAAGGCCAGCGCGTAGGCCGTGACCACCCACTGGCGGTCGGTGTCGGAGAAGCCCAGCGCGGTCTGCGCGGACGGGAGCGCGACGTTCATGATCGTGGCGTCCAGCACGACCATCAGCTGGGCGACGCCGAGCACGGCGAGCACCAGCCAGCGGCGGGCGTGGGCGCGGGCCGCCTCATCCAGGGCGGACGCCGGGGTGGCCGGCTTCGCCGCGGGGAGCGGAAGCGTGAGAACTGACATCGGAGCCTTCTTTCGTCCCGAGCTAAGTGGAGGTGCTGCCTCTAAGTGGAGGGGTAACCTCCGCTTCCGTTGAGACGTTAGCACGTAACCGGAGGTTCCGCCTCCGCTTATTTGATATGCTCGTCACATGTCCCCCGATTCCGCTGTTGAGAACGCCCCTGCGGAGAAGCCGTTGCGCTCGGACGCCGCCCGCAACCGGGAGCGGATCCTGGCTGCGGCTGCGGAGGTTTTCGCCGCCCGCGGGCTGGAGGCGACGCTGGACGACATCGCGGCCCACGCCGGGCTCGGGATCGGGACCGTCTACCGGCGCTTCCCCAACCGGGACGCCCTGGTCGAGGCGCTGTTCGAGGAGCGCCTGGCCGGGGTGGCGACGATGGCGGCGCTGGTGCTCGACGAGCCCGATTCCTGGGTCGCGCTGCGCCGCCTGCTGGAGACGATGGGCGCGGTGGTCACCGCTGACCAGGGTCTGTTCGAGGTGCTGATCTGCCGGCCGGGGGGCGGCGGACGCGCCGCGGTGCGGGAGACGATGCTGCCGATCGTCACCGCGGTGTTCGGCCGGGCCCAGGCCGACGGCCACCTGCGCGCCGATGTCGCGCCGACCGACTTCCCGATGATGCTGCGGATGCTGGCCGGCATCGGGGAGGCCACGCGGGAGGTCCGCCCGGACCTGTGGCAGCGCTACCTGGAGCTCCTGTTGGACGGGCTGCGGGCCGACCGCTGCGGTGAGAGTTGCTTCACAGTGGCGCCGATCGACCCGCTGGACATGGACCGGGTCCAGCACCTCGGGTGGCCGCGCCGCTGACACCAGGCGTCAAACACTCGTCCGGGTGGGCCAGGATGGAAGCTACTCCTGGGGAGGATCTTCGAGATGCCGGAACAGCCGTACGAACTCACGTCGGGATCGGACAACTGGACCGCGCACGTCCGGGTACGTGGGCATGCGGTGCTTCAGCTGCCGCTGCTGAACCGCGGGACCGCGTTCTCCGACGCCGAGCGCCGCGACCTGGGTCTGACCGGCCTGCTGCCGCAGCGCACGATCGATATCAGCACCCAGGTGCGCCGGGTCTACGCCCAGTACGCGCGCCAGCCCACGCCGCTGGACAAGCACGTGTTCCTCACGAACCTGCGCGACCGCAACGAGGTGCTCTTCCACCGGGTGCTCGCCGATCACCTCGAGGAGATGCTGCCGATCGTCTACACCCCGACGATCGGGACCGCGATCGAGCGGTTCAGCCACGAGTTCCGCCGCCCCCGCGGGCTGTACCTGTCGGTGGATTTCATCGACGAGGTGCCGCTGGCGTTCGCGAACCTCAACCTCGACCCGGACGACGTCGACCTGATCGTGGCCACCGACGGCGAGGGCATCCTCGGCATCGGGGACTGGGGCGTCGGCGGCGCCCAGATCGCGGTCGGCAAGCTCGCCGTCTACACCGCCGCAGCCGGCATCCACCCGGCCCGGGTTGTCCCGGTGATGCTCGACGTCGGCACCGACAACCTCGAGCTGCTCAACGACGAGCTCTACCTGGGCAACCGGCACGCCCGGGTCCGCGGCGAGCGCTACGACGCCCTGCTGGATGCCTTCGTCACCGCGGCCGGGCAGTACTTCCCGCACGCGATGCTGCACTGGGAGGACCTCGGCGCCTCGAACGCGCGGCGCGTGCTGCGCAAGTACGCCGACCAGTGCTGCACCTTCAATGACGACATGCAGGGCACCGCTGCGGTCGTGGTCGCCGCGGCCATCGCCGCGCTGCGCGAGTCCGGCACCCGGATGCGCGACCACACCGTCGTCATCCACGGCGCCGGCACCGCCGGCATCGGGATCGCGGACATGATGCGCGACCTGATGATCTCCGAAGGGCTCTCGCCGGACGAGGCCACTGCGCGGTTCTACGCGATCGGGAGCAAGGGCCTGATCAGCGACGACCAGGCCGCGCTCATCCGCGACTTCCAGGTGCCTTACGCGCGCCCGGCTGCCGAGGTCGCCGGGTGGGCGCCGGCCGGCACGGTGGCCAAGCTCGCCGACGTCGTCCGCGAGGTGCACCCGACGATGCTGATCGGCACCTCGGCCCAGCCGGCCGCGTTCACCGAGTCGCTGGTGCGGGACATGGCCGCGCACTGCGCACGGCCGGTGATCATGCCGCTGTCCAACCCGACCTCGAAGTGCGAGGCGCTGCCCTCGGACCTGCTGGCCTGGACCGACGGGCGCGCACTGATCGCCACCGGCAGCCCCTTCGCCCCCGTCGAGTACGGCGGGCGCACCTACACGATCGCGCAGGCCAACAACGCCCTTGTGTTCCCCGGCATCGGCCTCGGCGTCGCGGTCGCGCGGGCCTCCCGGGTCACCGACTCGATGCTGACCGCGGCCGCGGAGGCCGTGGCCAAGGTCGCGGCCGGCACGGGCCCCGGCGCGCCCCTGCTGCCGCCGGTGGAGAGCCTGCGCAAGGTCTCGGCCGCCGTCGCCGCCG
>NZ_JACDFE010000288.1 GCF_013815995.1 Sporichthya sp. | reverse complement strand
GGAGCGGACTTGGTCGCGCGGCGCGGCGCGGGAGCGGCCTGCGCTTCGGCGAGCGCGTTCACGGTCTCGGTCAGCTCGGCCAGCGCGGCGGTGATGGCCTTGATGTCGGCCTTCGAAACCCCGTTGGAGGCGGAGAGGGAGGTGGACTTCTTCGCGTCCTCGTCGTCGTCCACCACGTTGCTGGCGGCGTCGCGGAGGTCTTCCTCGACGTCCTTGGCCCGGTCGAGTAGATCGTCAACCAGGTCCTTGGTGTTGTCGACCAGGTCCTCGACGAAACGGGTGAGGGTGTTCTTGCGACGGGCCATGGGAGTCGTCCTTCTCGTCGGGTGGATGGTTACGCACTGCGTAATAAAGCTAGATTTACACAACGCGTAACCGGTGTCAAGGGGCGATCCCGTTCCGGGCGCGAGGACAGGGTGTGGCATTGGTTACGGTGTGCCGGTCTGGAAGGGGCGCGGTGTCCATCGAGTGCGTGTGCCAGGCGTCGCTGAAGGCGTCGCCGCAGGCCGGTTTCGCCGTGCTAGCCGACGTCGGGCGCTGGCCCGAGTGGGCGCGTGACCTCGAGCGCGTGGTCGTGCATCCCCACGGCCCCGACGGCGGGCCGCTGCGGGTCACCGTCGTCGTCGAGATCTTCGGCGAGGAGTTCGACGGGACGGTGGAGATCGTTCCCGACCCGGTGAACCACGCGATCACCTTCGGGTTGACCGAGTGCGAGCACCTGCAGGGGATGAGCGGCGTGCTGCGGTTCGACCCGGTCGGCTCGGGAAGCCGGCTGGACGTCAAGCTGTCCGGGACGCTGACCCAGCCGCGGGGTTCGCGGGTGGACCGACTGTTGTCCCGGCGGATCGAGACCGCGCTGACCCGCGACCTGGTCCGCTACATCGAACGCGGTCGTCGCTGACCGGCCGTCAGAAGGGGAACGTATCCGTGGAGTACCAGTACGTCCGGGCGACCCGCGACGGCGCGGTCGCGCACGTCGAGCTGAACCGGCCGGAGGCCCTCAACGCCTGGTTGCCGGAGTTCGCCGACGAGGTCGCGGACGCCTTGCGCAGCGCGGCCGCCGACCCTGAGGTCCGGGCGATCCTGATCACCGGCGCCGGGCGCGCGTTCTCCGCCGGTGCTGATGTGACGCGCCCCCGCGAGATCCTTCCGAACGGCGACCCGGACCTGTCGTCCTGGCTACACAAGCACTACAACCCGGTCGTCCTCGCCGTTCGGGAGGCGCCCAAGCCGGTGATCGGGGCGATCCAGGGCGCGGCCGCCGGGCTCGGTGCTTCGCTGGCGATGTCCTGCGACCTGGTGGTCGTGGGGGAGTCCTCCTATCTGCTGCTGGCTTTCGTGAACATCGCGGTGATGCCGGACGCCGGCGCGATGCGGTTCCTCGCGGAGCGGGTCGGGCTCGCGCGCGCGGCCGAGCTGTGCATGCTCGGCGAACGGCTGCCCGCGGCGAAGGCGCTGGAGTGGGGCCTGGTCAACCGCGTCGTGCCGGATGACGCCGTTCACTCCGAAGGGATGGCGTTGGCCCAGCGGCTCGCCGCCGGGCCTACCCTGGCGCTCGCCAACATCAAGAAGACCCTGAACGAGACCACCCAGGTCGGCCTCGCCGAGCAGCTCGCGATCGAGGCCGACCGGCAGCAGGAGCACGGCGGCAGCTTGGACTACGCCGAGGGCAAGGCGGCCTTCGTCGACAAGCGCAAGGCCCGGTTCCAGGGCCGCTGACGCTCCTGGACACGAGGAAAAGTCCGCTTCGCCCTAGCTTCATCGGATTTGTGGGTGCCACGATGGCGCCCACAGGCCGCTCGTCCCACCGACGTCCCCCGACGACCGGAGCGGCCATCCCGAGGTGATCCCTTGCGCCGTCCGATCCTGGCGATCAGCGCCGCCGCCCTGCTCGCCCCGGCCGCTCCCGCGTTCGCGGCGCCCCGGACCGTCACCGCCGCCGACACCGGGCTGTTCGGTGCGCTGTTCGAGGAGCCGGCGGGCCAGTACGGCACCGACTGCGAGGCTCCCTTCGATCCGCGCCCGCGCTGCAAGCCGACCGCGAACGCGATCTCCCAGCTGACCGACGGCCGCCAGATCTACTGGAGCGGCCTGGAGGGCATGGACAACGTCCAGGCCAGCGTCGTCTTCGAGTACGGCGAGGTTTCGACCAACAGTGGCTCCCGGTTGCTCGACCTCCGCGGTAAGGCGCCCAAGTGGGTGGTGCCGACGCCGTACGACTCCGGGGTCAACTCGGGCGGCAATGACGACAACGAGTACCTGCCCGGGGTTCCGCACAGCAACGAGAACACGGCGAACGACGGCGACCTGTTCTGCGCCGACCTGAACTTCCTCGCCGACGGCCGGCTGATCACCAACGGCGGCACCAGCTACTACTCGGAGCCAAGCGTTCCGGGCACCCAGTACGGGATCATCGAACTCAACGGCCTCAAGAACACCCGGATCTTCGATCCACGCACCAACGGGTGGAGCGAGGCCGGGAAGATGACCTACGCGCGCTGGTACCCGACGATGGTCACGCAGCCGGATGGCTCCATCCTCACCTTCAGCGGTGTGGCCAAGATGATCAAGCCGGTCTACCCCGACCGGCCCGGGGACTCGGCCGCGAACGAGCGGCACCTCGAGCGGTTCGATCCGCAGACCGGCAAGTGGACGGTGCTGCCGGGCTCGGCGAGCAAGTCGCTGCCGCTGTTCCCCCGGATGCACCTGCTCCCGGACGGCCGGACCTTCTACAACGCGGCCGGCCAGGTGGCCAACCCGATGGGCTACTCCTACGACGAGGCGACCTGGAATTTCACCTCGATCTTCGACCCCAAGACGAACGGCTGGACCGACCTGGGCCCCAACGACTTCGGTGGCCTGCCGCTCGGCTTCCGCGGTTCCGGCTTCTCGATGATGCTGATGCTCAAGCCGGGCGACACCACGGCGCGTTTCCTGGGGGTGGGCGGCGTTCCGCTGCCGTGGCCGGGTGGCTACGTCGGGCAGTCGGCCACCACGATCACCGAGGTCGGCCCCGGCACCAGCTTCAGCTCCGTTCCGAGCGGCAGCCTTCACTCGCCCCGCTGGTACAACGACGGCGTCATGCTGCCGACCGGTGGGGTCTGGGTGGTCAACGGCGGGGACCGGGATCACCTGCTCACCCCGGGCATGGACTTCGCGAACCGGACCAGCGAACTGTGGGACCCGGCGACCGGTCAGTGGACCGTGACCGCGGCGCAGTCCCACGGCCGGACCTACCACCCGTCGGCGATGCTGCTCCCGGACGCACGGGTGCTGGTCGGCGGGCACGCGCCGGTCAACATGGGCTACGGCCGGGCCACGGACGCCGGTGAGAAGACCTTCGGCACCTCGCACCAGAGCGCCGATCCTTCGTTCCAGATCTTCAGCCCGCCCTACCTGTTCTGGGGCAAGCGCCCGGTCATCACCGGCGTGAACCCGGCGGTGAGCACGGGCAAGGTGCTGACGGTGAAGGTCGACGATCCGGCCGCCATCTCCAGCATCCGCCTGCTCCGCAACTCGACCGTCACCCACCTGATCGACGGCGACCAGCGCAACGTCGAGCTGGCGATCGTGGGGCGGACCAAGAACGCGGTCCAGGTCCAGGTGCCGGGCAGCACCTACCTCCCGCCCGGGCCCTACCACCTCTTCGCGCACACGATGTCGGACAAGGGCGAGATCCCCTCGGTCTCGCGCCAGGTGTTCGTCGACACCAAACTGCCGGCCGCACACACGCGGGACCTGATGGCCCGTCAGGCCGGCCTGGTGGCGCAGGAACTCCGCGCCGGAGTGCCGACGGTCCCGGTCACCGCGGACCCGAGCGGCGACGCCCTGCCGCTGCCGGACAACGGTCGGGAGAACGCGACCCTGCCCGGTGCGGCCATCCGAACCTCGGCCTCGCGCCGTGCCTCCCGTCGTTCAACGCCCGGACGGCGCAGCGCGACGCTGGTCCGCCGGGCCCGGTGAAGCGCGCCCGCGGCCTGCTCCTCGCCGCGGGCGGGGTGATCCTGCTCGGACTGCCGGGAGCGACCCCGGCCCTGGCGCACGGCACCGATCCCACGCTGGTGCCGGTCATCACGGCGGTGTCGCCGGCGCTGCCGGCCGGCGTGGTGGTCCAGGTGCGCACCGGGGTGAGCGAGCAGATGCTGCTGGCCAACCCGACGGGGGAGCTGCTCACCGTCCTCGACCCGGCCGGAACACCCTTCCTGCGGGTGTCGAAGGCGGGGGTGTCGGGCAATGTCGCGAACCCGTTCTTCCACCGGACGCTGAACCCGCCGGACGTGCCACCGCGCATCCCGGGCTCCGCGCGCGACGGCGCGAAGGCGCGCTGGGTGCCCTTGGCGAAGCGCGGCGAGTTCGGCTGGTTCGAGCCTCGGCTGCACCCGGCGGCACCCGGCACCGAAGCGGCCGACGGGGTGGTCTCGCAGTGGCAGGTCGGGATGCGGCTCGGCGCCGACCCGATGACGGTCTCGGGCACGCTCGAGCGGCAGCCGGTGACCGGGGCCTTCATCCCCTCGGTCGACCCGCGCGACGACGGCCTGCAGGTGACCGTGGCTCCCGGTCGGGTGCCGGCCCTGCTGTTGGTCTCCCCGCCGCAGCGGCGGGTCGTGGTGGTCGGCGCCGACGGCAAGGACTTCCTTCGCGTCGACTCCCGCGGTGCCTTCGCCAACTCCGAGAGCCCGAACTTCCGCGACAACCTCGATTTCGTCGACCGGGCCGCCGGCAAGACCGGCTGGGTGCGGGTCGGCGAGGCGGGCCGGGTGCGCTGGCTGGACACCCGGCTGCAGTACACGGCCGACCGGCCCCCGACCGTCGTGGAG
>NZ_JACDFE010000287.1 GCF_013815995.1 Sporichthya sp. | reverse complement strand
CGGCCAGGGCGCGCAGGTTCTGCTCGCCGGTCAGGCCGGGCCACAGGGCGGGGCCCTCGATCATCGCGCCGACCCGGCCCAGGTAGCGGCGCGGATCGGCCAGCGACGCGCCGAGCACCGTCCCGGCCCCGGCGGAGGGCCGGACCAGGCCGAGCAGCATTGCCATCGTCGTGGTCTTGCCGGCGCCGTTCGGGCCGACGAAGCCGGCCACCACGCCGCGGGGGATCTCGAAGGACAGGCGGTCGACAACCGCAGTTCTGGTCGATGAGCTGCCGTAGTTCTTGGTGAGCCCGGACACGCTCACTGCTGAGTTCGTCATGGACCCAGCGTCGCGATCCCGGCCCTCCCGCGCGTCCGCCGTGGAGCGGCTCTACGCGTACGCAATCCGACGTATCCGGGGCGTCCGCCCTAGGCTGGGCGCATGACCGCTGGGGAGGCCGCAGTTCCCCCCGTCCGGGGTGTGCAGGTGCCGGACGCCAAGGTCTGTCTGTCCACGTCCTCGACCTACCCGGAGTCGACCGGCGCGGCCTTCGAGATGGCGGCCAGTCTCGGCTTCGACGGCATCGAGGTCATGGTCGGCGTCGACCCGGTCTCTCAGGACGCGGACGCGCTGCGGCACCTGTCCGAGTACCACCAGATGCCGATCATCGCCATCCACGCGCCCTGCCTGCTGATCACGCAGCGGGTGTGGGGCACGGAGCCGTGGGTGAAGCTGGACCGGGCCCGTGAGGTGGCCGAGCTGCTGGGTGCCGAGGTGGTCGTCGTGCACCCGCCGTTCCGCTGGCAGCGGGACTACGCGAAGGCCTTCGAGGCCGGCCTGGCGCATCTGGCCGAGGAGACCGACGTCGCCTTCGCGGTCGAGAACATGTACCCGTGGCGGGCCCGTGGCCGCGAGGTCCAGGCCTACGCGCCGGACTGGGACATCGTCGACCGGGACTACCCGCAGGTGACGCTCGACCTCTCGCACACCGCGACCTCGCAGTCCGACCCGCTGGCGATGATCGATGCCCTCGGGGACCGGCTGCGGCATCTGCACATGGCGGACGGGTCGGGCTCGAACAAGGACGAGCACCTGATCCCGGGCCGAGGGACGCAGCCCTGCGCCGAGGTGCTGGAGACCCTGGCCCGGCGCGGCTTCACCGGTTCGGTGGTGCTCGAGGTGAACACCCGGCGGTGCTCGAACCGGCGGGAGCGGGAAGCCGACCTGGCCGAGGCCCTGGCCTTCACCCGCCTGCACCTCGCGGCGGCCGTCGAACGCGGATCTGACGGGTCGTAATGTCGCTCCGTAAGGGCTACGCCCCGTCGGGGAAGTACGGCGCGGTCCAGCCGAGGTAGCGCGCGTTCCACCTTTCGTCGATCGTGTACGACGAGACGATGCTGATCTTGCCCGGCGTGATGACGTCGTTGGTGGCGACGTAGCCGTCGCCGAGCGAGATCGCGACGTGCCCGGCCCGCAGGCCGGTGTCCCAGAACATCAGCGAACCGGCGGGGGCGTTGCGCTGGCGGTGGTGGCGCATCGAATTCGGGGTGAACAGCCAGTGGTCGATGGCGTACTGCGTTCCGGAGTGGTCCCAGCCGTAGGCCTGCGCCATGAAGTTCAGGCACAGGTTGTACCAGCCGTAGTCGCCCGCCATCGCGCGCGCCCACTTCACCGCGCCCGAGGCGGAACGCGGGTTCGGCAGCGGCGTGTACAGCGAGCGCGAGGAGTTGGCGACGCCGAGCCCCTGCGCGTAGAGCGGCGCCAGGTCCTTGACCTCGGCGATGTACGCCCGGGTCGCCGGCAGCCGGGCAAGACCGACGTCGGCCACCCGGTTCCAACCCAGCCGGTAAGCGGCCAGGGCGAGGGAGAGCCGGTCGCCGCGCTCGTTGGACTGCACCGCGGTCCGGTAGTAGTCGCAGAGCACCCGGGCCTGGGTGTCGATGGCGTCCGCGGGGTCCAACGGGCTGTTCGTCCCGTCCCCGTCCGCGTCCTCACCCCAGGCGTTCCACATCCGGGACGAGAGCTGGGCCAGGCCCTTGGTGCCGCTCTCGTCCTCCTTGAGGGCGTCCCAGCCGCTCTCCACGTCGATCAGGGCGGCCTGCAGGCCGGCCGGCAGGTGCGGGCAGGTGTAGGCCGCGTCGACCAGCGCCGCCTTGAACCGGACAGGCGGCCCCGCGGCGCCGGTGTCCGCCGGGTCGGCCGTCGCAACCGCGAACAGGCCGGCGATCAACGGCAGCACCGCACCGCCGATGACTGCGGTGATACGCCGGTAGCGCATCGTCAGCTCCCTTGTGGGGTCGGACCGCGGGCGCGCGGGGGGCGGGCAGCTCTCTCGAAGACAGCAGGGGTCTGCAGGCAGCAGAGGGCGAAATAGTACGAATCCGCTTCATGATCGTTCGGGGTTTCGGGAGTATTCGCAGGTCGGAGGGGGCCCGCGAAGGCCTCGACTGCCACGATGGAGCCGTGCTGCGCCACGGACTCCTCGCCGCGTCCCGCTCCACCCGCGTGCGCGACCTGATCACGCGCGCGCCCGGGACCCGGGAGGTTGTCCGCCGTTTCGTGGCCGGCCGGAGCCTGGAGGCTGCCCTCGTGGTGGCCCGGGATCTGGTCTCCTCCGGCCTGCGGGTCTCCCTGGACCACCTCGGCGAGGACACCGCCGACCGGGCTCAGGCCGACCACATGCGTGAGGTCTGCATCGCTGCGTTGGGAG
The DNA here is from genome assembly GCF_013815995.1 of Sporichthya sp. Classification (GTDB taxonomy): domain Bacteria; phylum Actinomycetota; class Actinomycetes; order Sporichthyales; family Sporichthyaceae; genus Sporichthya. The sequence continues at coordinate 2,141 of NZ_JACDFE010000287.1, read as the reverse complement.
CGCTGAACGTGGCCGGCCTGACCGGCGGCGCCGAGATCTCGCTCAAGCTCTCCTCGCTGGGGCAGGCGCTCGGCCCGGACGGCCACCGGATCGCGCACGAAAACGCGGCCAAGGTCTGCGCGGCGGCCGCCGCCCACGGCACCACGGTGACCCTCGACATGGAGGACCACACCACTACCGACGCGACCCTGTCGGTGCTGCGCGAGTTGCGCGTGGACTTCCCCTGGGTCGGGGCGGTGCTTCAGGCCTACCTGCACCGCACCGAGGCCGACTGCCGCGATCTCGCCTCCGCCGGCTCCCGGGTCCGGCTGTGCAAGGGCGCGTACCGCGAGCCGGCCTCGGTCGCCTACCAGGACCCGCACGACGTCAACCTGTCCTACGTGCGCGCTCTGAAGGTGCTGATGGCCGGTCAGGGCTATCCGATGGTGGCCTCGCACGACCCCCGGATGCTGGCCATCGCGGCCGACCTGGCCGCCCGCGCCGGACGTAACCCGGGCGACTTCGAGTACCAGATGCTCTACGGAGTGCGCCCGGACGAGCAGCGCAGACTGGCCGGCGCCGGCGAGACCGTCCGGGTCTACGTCCCGTTCGGCGAGGAGTGGTACGGCTACCTGATGCGTAGGCTCGCCGAACGTCCCGCCAATGTGGTGTTCTTCGCGCGGGCGCTCCTGTCGAAAGGGTGAAGCACATGGGCCAGCGGGTTGCCCTGCTCGGCGGCGGCAAGATGGGCGAGGCGTTGCTCGCCGGGATGTTGCGGGCGGGCCGCACGGCGGCCGACGTCGTCGTGACCGAGCGGCACGCGGAGCGCGCGGCGGAACTGCGCGACCGGTACGGGGTGAGCACCGCGGATGCGGTCGAGGCGGTCAAGACGGCCGACGTGATCCTGCTCGCGATCAAGCCGCAGGACATGGCGAGTCTGCTCGGCGAGATCGGCGACGTGGTGCGCCCCGACCAGTTGGTGATCTCGGTGGCCGCCGGCATTCCGACCGCGTTCATGGAGCGCCACTTCGGCGCCGAGGTCCCGGTGGTCCGGGTGATGTCGAACACCGCCGTGTTCGTCGACGAGGCGATGAGTGCGATCTCGGCCGGTGCGCACGCCACCGGTGAGCACATGAAGCTGACCGAGGGTCTGCTCACCCCCGTGGGCGAGGTGATCCGGGTGCCCGAGTCGCAGCTGGACGCGGTCACCGCGCTGTCCGGCTCCGGGCCCGCCTACTTCTTCTACCTGGTCGAGGCGATGACCGACGCCGGGATTTTGCTCGGCCTGCCGCGCGAGGTCGCCTACAAGCTGATCGTGCAGACGGCGGTCGGCTCCGCGCGGATGCTGAAGGAGACCGGCGAGCACCCGGTCAAGCTCCGCGAGGCTGTGATGTCCCCGGCCGGCACCACGATCGCCGCCATCCGCAAGATGGAGGACCACGGTGTGCGCGCTGCGATGATCGCTGCCCTGGAGGCCGCCCGGGACCGGTCCCGCGAGCTGGCCTCGGGCCACGGCTGACCGGCGCCCAGTGACCGACAAGCACCAGTCCGCGCCGGCCCGGCGACTGCGTTTCGAGACGCTGCACCCGGAGTCCGCGGCCACCATGATCGAGCTGTTCTTCGACCTGGTCTTCGTCTTCGCCCTGACCCAGGTCACCGCCTTCATGGCGAAGGATCCGAGCGCCGAGCGACTCACCCAGGGCATGCTCGTGCTCGGCCTGCTGTGGTGGTGCTGGGTGGGCTACGCCTGGATCGGCAACGTGGTCAAGGCCGACGAGGGCGCGACGCGAGTGGCCATCCTGGTCGCGATGGCCGCAATGTTCGTCATCGCACTCGCGATCCCTGAAGCCTTCGACGACTCACCGGGCGGGATCTCCGCGCCCTACGCGATCGCCGTCGGGTACGCCGTGCTGCGCGCGGTCCACGTCGCCACGTTCTGGGCGCTCTCGGCCGGCGACGCCGGGCTGCGCCGGCAGCTGATGCGCTTCGGGGCCTCGGCCGCGGCCGCCCTCGGTCTGCTGCTCGCCGCCGCGGGTGCGAGCGGGGACACCCGGACCTGGCTGTGGGTCGCGGTGCTGGTCGCCGACTACGGCGGCACCTTCCTCGGCGGTACGTCGGGCTGGCGGCTGCCGGCGGCCCGGCACTTCGCCGAGCGGCATGGG
>NZ_JACDFE010000286.1 GCF_013815995.1 Sporichthya sp. | reverse complement strand
ATGCAGGCCAAGGCGGTTGCCGACTCCCGCGCCTCCGCCGAGGCCACCAAGGCCGTCGAGAAGGCCCGCGCCGAGGCCGCCCGGATCGCCGCCCTGCAGGCCCGCGCCGACGAGAAGTCGGCCAAGGCCCGCGCCGAGGTGGACGCGAAGGCCTCCCAGGAGGCCGCCAAGGCCGCCGAGAAGGCCGCGCTGGAGGCAGCGCGCGCCCAGGAGCGGGCCCGGATCGTCTCCGAGCGCGCTTCGCACGCCCAGGCCAAGGTCGACGCGCGTCTCGCTGTCGAGGCTGCCAAGGCGGCCAAGGTCAAGGCCGAGATGGACGCCCACCAGGCGGCCGTCAAGGCTCGCGAGGACGCCGAGCTTGCCCGTGTGCAGGCGAAAATCGACGCCGAGGCGGCCCGCAAGGACACCATCGCCAAGGTCGAGAACCTGATCCAGGAAACAAAGATCAAGTCCGAGGCCGACAAGATCGTCAACGAGGCGGTCCGCAACGCCGAGGCCGAGTTCCAGGCTCGCGCCGAGGCCAACCGGCCCGTCTACTACGGCCCCGAGCTCGAGCCCCCCGGCATCGGTTACCTGCACCAGCTGATGGCGATGACCGACACCTTGGCCGCCCCGTCCCAGATCGCCGAAGAACTGGCGTTCGTGGCGATGGAGCACCTGGAGTGCGACGCCGTCGCGATCATGATCCCGGACGGCGACGCGTGGGCGACCGCCTCCGGCATCGGCATCGGCATCGGGCTCAAGGACATCCGCTACCGCCTCGGCGAGGAGCACTGGTTCGTCCGCGAGGTGCTCGGGCGCGAAGAGGTCGCGATCCTGGACGACACGAAGACGATGCAGAACGAGCTCTCGGGCGTCCCGCTGGCGAACTGGCCGTTCCTGGTCGGGCTGCCGATGCCCCGCGCGAACTCGATCCTGGTCGCCGCCCGCACCGGCGCCCCGTTCGAGGGCGACGTGATGGGGGTCTTCTACGAGGGCATCGAGGACTACGTCAACGAGCTGGCGGAGACGCTGGAGACCCGCGACGTGGCCCGCGAGATCCACGCCCGGCGCCGCCGCCGCTGATCCGTCCGGTGCCCGCGCGGCGCGCGCGGGCGGTGCCGGCGTGAGCGATGTGGCAAGTTAGAGCAGTGGCGAGGCGCTCAGCGAGTCTGTTCGCGGCCGCCCCTGGCGTGCCGGCGCGGCTGTTGCGCGTCATCCTGCTGATCGGCTGCACCGCCCTGTGGCTCGTCGGGGACACCCCGACCGAAGACCTGGCCTGGATCGGCGCCGTGACTGCGGCCGCGCTGGCCGCCTCGCTGCTCGAGCGCAACCACCTCGGTGGGCTGGTCGGGCGCTCGGCGGAGGTCATCGTCTGGGCGACCGCGGTGAACGCCACCGGCCACGACCTGTCCCCGCTGCTGCCCTACCTGCTCGCGCCGGTATTCGCCGGTGGCCTGCTGGCCCGGTTCGCCGGGGCCGCGATCGCCGCCGGGGTGGCGGCGATCGCCTTGCTGGTCACCCTCTCGGTCCCCCAGGACGAGCTGGACACCAAGGACTACAGCATCGCCGCCGCCCAGTGGACGGTGATCGCACTGCTCGGCGGTCTGGTCGCGGCCTGGGCCCGGCGATTGCAACAGGCCGCCGGCGACGCGCAGGTCAGCGCTTACGCCGAGGCGCACAGCCTGCTCTCCCAGCTCTACACGGTGACTCGTCAGCTGCCCGGCTCGCTCGACCCGCGGACCACGGCCGAGGGTCTGGTCGAGGCGGTGGCGCGGACGGCACGGTTCAGCGCCGCCGCGGTTCTCATCCGCACGGACGGGGACCGCCTGACCCCGCTGGCCTTCCGCGGCGAGGACCGCCTGGAGTGGGACACCGAACTGGCCGGGGAGAACCCCTTCGCCGACGCCTGGGACTCCGAGGAGGTCCAGCTCCGCCCCGTGGTGTTCGGCCGCGGACCCAACCCACTGCCGCCGACCGACCCGGGCAGCTCCCTGGTGGTGCCGATCCGCATCGGTGACCGGATCACCGGCCTGCTCGGCATCGAGACCCCCGAGATCGACGCCTACGACGAGGCCTGCCGCACCGAGATCGGCGAGCTGGTGTCCAACGCCGCGCTGCGGTTGGAGACCGGCGTGCTCTTCGACCAGATCCGCGAGCTGGCCACGACCGAGGAACGGCGCCGCCTCGCCCGGGAGATCCACGACGGCATCGCCCAGGAGCTGGCCTCGCTCGGCTACATCATCGACGAGACCTCCGCGGTCGCCGCCGAGGCCGGCCAGCCCGACATCGTCGAGGACCTGACCGGACTTCGGCAGGAGATGAGCCGCATCGTCAAGGAACTCCGGCTCTCGATCTTCGACCTGCGCTCGGAGGTGGACCGCTTCGGTGGCCTGGGTGCCGCGCTCTCGGAGTACATCCGCACGATCGGCACGACGTCCGGGTTCACCGTCCACCTCACTCTGGACGAGTCCAGCCGCCGGCTGCCCGCCGAGACCGAGGCCGAGCTGCTGCGGATCGCCCAGGAGGCGATCAACAACGCCCGCAAGCACGCCGGCGCGGACAACCTCTGGGTGACCTGCCGGATCCATCCTCCGGACGCCGAATTGGTGATCGAGGACGACGGTGCGGGCCTCGGCCCGGGGCGCGCGGACAGCTACGGGCTGGAGATCATGAAGGAGCGCGCAGCCCGGACCCGCGCCATGCTCGAGATCCGGCCACGGAACCCCAGGGGTACTTATGTCGGAGTTCGGGTAGGGCTGCCCGGAGGTTCACCGCCACCGGTGGCGGACCGACGTGGCACGCTGGTGCCCGCTCGGACCGGTGCCGAGACCAGCGCCGCCGCAAGCACCATGTCCAGCAGCGGGCAGAGCGAGGAGAGCGGATCATGACCAGCGTCCTGTTGGTGGACGACCACGAACTGATCCGCCACGGCCTGCGCCGGGCCTTCGAGCGCGACCCCGGCTTCACCGTCGTGGGCGAGGCTGGATCGGTCGCCGAGGCGCTGGTGATGATCCGGGCCGAGAAGCCCGAGGTCGTGATCATGGACGTCCGCCTGCCCGACGGCGACGGCCTGGACACGGTGAAGAAGCTCCGCGCCGCCGGGGAGACGATGGGCATCGTCGTGCTCACCATGTACGCCGGTGACCAGCAGCTTTTCGACGCGCTGGAGGCCGGCGCCTCGGGTTTCGTGAACAAGGACGCCCCCGCCGAGGAGGTGCTTGCCGCCGCGCGGCATGCCGCCGCCTCCCCCGGTTCGTTTTCCGCCGCCGACCTGGCCGACGCGATGCGTCGCAAGGCCTCCCAGGGCGGTCCGAAGCTCTCCCCGCGGGAACGGGACGTGCTCAAGCTGCTGGCCGACGGCCTGGCGGTCTCCGGCATCGCCAAGGCGCTGTTCATCAGCGAGTCCACGACCAAGACCCACATCTCCAAGCTCTACGAGAAGCTCGGTGCCGGCAACCGCGCCCAGGCGCTGATGACCGCGATGCGCCTCGGCCTGATCACCGCGGACAAGGCGCCGTAGGCCGCGTCCGCCGCCGGGCCGGCGGAGGCCGTGCCGTAGCCCCCACGTGTGCAACTTCTGCTGCGTTTCGCGCCCATCCGGACCGCTGGATTGGCGCGCATCGCAGCACATGTTGGCTCTAGCGGCGACGCGCATAACGGGGCGTCACTGGACGAATGCGCCGTGTCGCAGCGCCATCGGCCGTTCGGCCCATCTGAGTTTGGCACGTTCCCGCGATACCCCAGGGCCCGCAACGGGGCCACTCTGAGCGCACGCTTTCTCCGAAAAGGAACGTGCATGCCGACCTCGTTGCTCACCAGGATCCGCGGATCGCGCGCGGGTAGCCCGGCCACGCCCCGGGAGTACGTGCTCCTGACCGTCGCCGCCGCCCTGCTGGTCGCGATGGTGTTCCTTGCCCTGGGCCAGCTGGTCGACGACCAGAGGAACTGCGCGAACCGCGCGCAGACCACCGCGTCGGCCACCCGCTGCTGACCGATGTCCGGGGGCGCGTCAGCCCTCGCACAGCTCCAGCAGCCGCTGGGCCTGCAGATCCCAGTTCCACTCCTGCAGCGCCCATTCCCGCCCGGCGGCGCCCATCGCCGCGGCCGCCACGGGATCGGACAGCAGTCCGCTGATCCGATCGGCCACGGCCGCGGGCGACCGGCCGTCCACCACGTGGCCGGTGCGGCCGGCCAGGACGGCGTCCGGAGCTCCTCCGGAGTCCCCGGCCACCACAGCCAGCCCGGTGGCGGAGGCCTCCAGGTAGACCATCCCCAGGCCCTCCACGTCGAGCCCGCGCCGTCGGGTCCGGCAGGGCATCGCGAATACGTCCCCGGCGGCGTACCAGGACGGCAGTTCGCTCCAGGGCACCCCGCCGCTGAAGATGACATCCGTCGCCACGCCGGTGCGCGCAGCCAGGGAGCGCAGCCGGTCGGCGTCGGGGCCGGAGCCGACGATCAGCAACGCTGTGCCGGGCACCCGGGCCCGGATCGCGGGCAGCGCGCGGATGAGGGCGTCCTGGCCCTTGCGCTTCACCAGCCGGGAGACGCAGACCACGACCGGTCGCTCCCCCAGGCCGAGGGCGGCCCGACGCTCCGCCCGGCCGGTCCCGGGGGCGAACTGCTCGGTGTCGACCCCGGCGTGCAACTGGACCAGCTTGGGCCGGTCCGCCGGGGCAACGGCCCGGGAGATCGTCCGGTGCGTGTAGTCGCCGAGGTAGGTCATGACGTCGAGTCCGGCGGCGATCCGGCGCAGCCCGCTGCGCCCGCCCGGCACCAGCGCCCAGCCGGCCTCGTGCCCGTGGGTGATGCCGACCGATCGCTTCACTCCGGCCGAGCGCAGTCCCGGCGCGAGCAGGCCCAGCGG
>NZ_JACDFE010000083.1 GCF_013815995.1 Sporichthya sp. | reverse complement strand
GCGGCCAGCCCACCGGCCCGGGCGATCTCGAACGCCCGCTCGAAGTCGGCGGCCCGCCCGCGCCGCTCGTCGTTGGACAGCCCGAATCCGACCACCCCGGCGTTGGCGAAGCGCACCGCGAGCCGGGCCAGGGTCCGGGCGTCGTAGGGGTGCCGGGTCCGGTTGGCCGCGATCACCAGGCCGATCCCGACCCCGGTCGCGGCGCTCGCCTCCCGCGTCGCGTCCAGAATCAGCTCGACGGTGGGGCTCAGCCCGCCCAGGTGCCGCGCGTAGGTGCTCGGGTCGACCTGGAGTTCCAGCCAGCCCGAGCCTTCCGCGGCGTCGTCCTGGGCCGCCTCCAGGACCAGGCGTCGGACGTCGGCCTCGGTCTGCACCACGCCGCGGGCCGCGTCGTAGAGCCGCTGGAACCGGAACCAGCCGCGTTCATCGGTGGCTTCGAGTTCCAGCGGCTCCGGGCTGCGGAGCTGGTCGGGCAGGCGCAACCGGTGCGCCTCGGCCAGCTCCAGCAGCGTGGCGTGCCGCATCGACCCGGTGAAGTGCAGGTGCAGGTGCGCCTTGGGCAGCTCGGTGAGATCGCGCCGCGCTGCTTTCTCCGGCCGGTGGCTCGGGTCGGTCGTCACGCGTCCACGGCCCCTCGTGGACGCCGTGAAAAAGCCACGCGACCTACGCGGTCGCTTCGCCCAGCAGCTTGGCGATCCGCGACACGCCCTCGACCAGGTCGTCGTCGCCCAACGCGTAGGACAGCCGCAGATAGCCCGGGGTCCCGAAGGCCTCGCCCGGGACCACCGCGACCTCGGCCTCGGTGAGGATCAGGCCAGCCAGTTCGGCCGAGCTGGCGGGGCGCTGCCCGCGGATCTCCTTGCCGAGCACCCCGGCCACCGACGGGTAGCAGTAGAAGGCGCCGAAGGGCTCCGGGCAGTTCACGCCCGGGATCTCCGAGAGCATCCGGACCATCATCTGGCGGCGCCGGTCGAAGGCCTCCCGCATCGTGGCGACCGCGGACAGGTCGCCGGTGACGGCCGCCAGGGCGGCGCGCTGCGAGACGTTGGCCACGTTCGAGGTCGCGTGCGACTGCAGGTTGGTCGCGGCCTTGGCGACGTCGGCCGGGCCGATCAGCCAGCCCACCCGCCAACCGGTCATCGCGTAGGTCTTGGCGACGCCGTTGACGACCACGCAGCGGTCGGCGATCTCGGGCACCTCGACCGGGATCGAGGAGAACCGGGCGCCGCCGTAGACCAGGTGCTCGTAGATCTCGTCGGTCACGACCCACAGGCCGTGCTCGGCCGCCCACTGCCCGATCGCGCGGACCTGTTCCGGGGGGTACACGGCTCCGGTCGGGTTCGATGGGGAGCAGAACAGCAGCACCTTCGACCGCGAGGTGCGCGCGGCCTCCAGTTGTTCGACCGTCACCAGGTAGTCCTGCGTCTCGTCGGCCACGATCTCCACCGGCAGACCGCCGGCCAGCCGGATCGCCTCCGGGTAGGTGGTCCAGTACGGCGCCGGCAGCAGGACCTCGTCGCCCGGGTCCAGCAGCGTCGCGAAGGTGGAATAGACGGCCTGCTTGCCGCCGTTCGTCACTACGACCTGTGCTGCGGAGCACTGGTAGCCGGAGTCACGCAGCGTCTTGGCCGCGATCGCCTCCTTGAGCTCGGGCAGACCGCCCGCGGGGGTGTAGCGATGGTTCTTCGGTTCGCGGCAGGCGGCGATCGCCGCCTCGACGATGTAGTCCGGGGTCGGGAAGTCCGGCTCGCCGGCGCCGAAGCCGATCACGGGTCGCCCGGCGGCCTGCAGGGCCTTCGCCTTGGCGTCCACGGCCAGGGTCGCTGACTCGGTGATCCCCGAGATGCGGGACGAGATGCGGGGGAAGCCAGGTGTGGAGGTCATGGTCGTATCGTTCCACCCCGCCCGCGCCCTCAGACCGGCGGAGCCGCACCAGTTCGACGCCTGTCCGCGTTGTGCCTAGACTCACCCCTCGGTGAGCGCACCGTTGCCTCGGCACGCCCGCGTCCGGTCGCACACCGATCTAGGGTCGTAGCTCAATTGGTAGAGTTCCGGTCTCCAAAACCGGCGGTTGGGGGTTCGAGTCCCTCCGGCCCTGCGCACACGTACGGCGTCCCTCGGGGCGCACACGGAAGACCTCCCGCACCGCGGGGGCCGGGTTGAGGATCCAGGTGAGGACGAGTGACGGAGACCGCTGAGGCAACGCCTGAGCGCCCGGCATCAGACGGCGGTCGAGGTGGGCTCAAGGGCCTGCCGTCCCGTATCGGCCTCTACTACCGGCAGGTCGTCGCCGAGCTGCGCAAGGTCATCTGGCCCACGCGCAAGGAGCTGATCACCTACACCGTGGTGGTCCTCATTTTCGTGACGATCATGATCGCCTACGTGTCCCTGCTGGACCTGGGCTTCAGCAAGGCAGTGCTCAAGATCTTCGGGTAGCCCCCGCCCCGCACTATCGATCCACCACCTGCTTTAGGAAGGCCCTCCTGTGTCCGACTCGCCCCTGAACTTCGACGACGCGTCCGCGGACGCGGACGCCGCCGACGCCACGGCGCCGGCCGACGTCGAGGTGGCTGAGGCGGTCGACGCCCCCGTCGAGCACTCGGACGAGGTCTCGGACGAGGTCTCGGAGGAGACGACGGTCGAGGCGTCCGACGAATCGTCGGAGGACGGCTCGGAGGACGGCTCCGTCGAGGTGCTTGCCGAGGGTCCCAAGGACGACGAGGACGAGCTGGACCCGGCCGAGGAGTTCCGCAAGGCGCTCTACTCGGCCCCCGGTGACTGGTACGTCGTGCACTCCTACGCCGGCTACGAGAACCGCGTGAAGGCCAACCTGGAGAACCGCACGGCCAGCCTCAACATGGAGGACTACATCTTCCAGATCGAGGTGCCCCAGGAAGAGGTCGTCGAGATCAAGAACGGCCAGCGCAAGAACGTTCGCCGGAACAAGTTCCCCGGCTACGTGCTGGTCCGGATGGACCTCACCGACGAGTCCTGGTCGGCCGTCCGGCACACCCCGGGCGTCACCGGCTTCGTGGGCCACACCCACGAGCCCTCGCCGCTCACGCTCGACGAGGTCATGAAGATTCTCGCCCCGGAGCCGGCCCGCAAGGACGGGGTCAAGGGCGGCCCCGCCGCGCAGATCAAGGTGCTCGATTTCGACATCGGCGACTCGGTCACCGTCATCGACGGCCCGTTCGCGACCCTGCAGGCCACGATCCACGAGATCAACGCCGAGGCCCAGAAGGTCAAGGGTCTGGTCGAGATCTTCGGTCGGGAGACCCCGGTCGAACTGTCCTTCAGCCAGATCCAGAAGAACTAGGAAACGACGAGACATGCCTCCGAAGCAGAAGAAGCTGTCAGCGATCATCAAGCTGCAGATCAAGGCCGGCGCCGCGACGCCGGCGCCGCCGGTCGGCCCCGCGCTGGGCCAGCACGGCGTCAACATCATGGAGTTCTGCAAGGCCTACAACGCGGCCACGGAGAACCAGCGCGGCGACATCGTGCCGGTCGAGATCTCGGTCTACGAGGACCGCTCGTTCACCTTCATCACCAAGACCCCGCCGGCCGCGCGCCTGATCCTCAAGGCCGCCGGTGTCGAGAAGGGCTCCGGCGAGCCGCACAAGACCAAGGTCGCCAAGCTCACCCGGGCCCAGGTCCGCGGCATCGCCGAGTCGAAGATGACCGACCTGAACGCCAACGACCTCGACGCCGCCGAGAAGATCATCGCCGGTACCGCCCGCTCGATGGGCATCACCGTCGAGGGCTGATCCGCACCGCTCCATCCCGCACCTGTGGGAGGGCCGCCGCGCCGCCGCGGTCCGCCGACCACGCTCTCGAAACAGGAGACGCTCATGAAGCACGGCAAGAGCTACAAGTCAGTCGCCGCGAAGATCGACCCGGACAAGCTCTACGCCCCGCTGGACGCCGCGCGGCTGGCGAAGGAGACCGGAACCACCAAGTTCGACTCGACCGTCGAGGTCGCCTTCCGGCTCGGGGTCGACCCCCGCAAGGCCGACCAGATGGTCCGCGGCACCGTGAACCTGCCGCACGGCACCGGCAAGACCGCCCGCGTCCTGGTGCTGGCCACCGGTGACCGCGCCGCCGAGGCCGAGGCGGCCGGTGCGGACTTCGTCGGCTCCGACGACATGATCGAGAAGATCACCAAGGGCTGGCTGGACTTCGACGCTGTCGTCGCCACCCCGGACATGATGGGCAAGGTCGGCCGGCTCGGCCGCGTCCTCGGCCCCCGTGGCTTGATGCCGAACCCGAAGACCGGCACCGTCACCAACGATGTCGCCAAGGCCGTCGACGAGATCAAGGGCGGCAAGATCGAGTTCCGCGTCGACAAGCACTCGAACCTGCACTTCATCATCGGCAAGTCCTCGTTCAGCGACGTCGCGCTGGTCGAGAACTACGCCGCCGCCCTGGACGAGGTGCTCCGGCTCAAGCCGGCTGCGGCCAAGGGCCGGTACCTGCGCAAGGCCGTCTTCTCCACCACGATGGGCCCGGGCATCGCAGTGGACCCGAACAAGACGCGCAACCTGACCGAGGAGACCGTCGAGGACGGCGCTTGACGGTCGATGCACAGGTCTCTGACCTGGGGTTTTCTACAGAATCATCACGATCGGGCCCGATGCGGAACGCCGCATCGGGCCTTTTCGTCTCAGGAAAGGCATGCACACTGGTGCGTGCGACCGACCTGGGAGTTCTTCGTGCGCCAGCCCTTCCGATCAAGCCGCCTGATCCGCACCGCCGCCGTCTCCGCCGTGGCGGTTCTCACTGTCTGTGGGATGGCCGGCTGCAACGGCTCGGACGAGGCTGCCACCGAGGTCGACGGTCTGACCCCGGTCGCCGCGATCGCGAAGGTCGCGGACACCGCGAGCAACGACAGCGCGGCCTACACCTTCGAGATGACCGGTTCCGGCGTCTCGGTGAAGGGCTCCGGCGCGTACCGCGGCGGCGAGCACCCGGCCGCCCGGATGGCCTTCGACTCGATGAAGATGCTCGGCTTCAGCATCCCGGCCGGCACCGAGTTCCGCCTGGTCGACGACGTCATGTACCTCAAGTCCAGCAAGGGCGGCCTGATCCCGGGCGTCGGTGACGGCGGCTGGGTCAAGCTGCCGATGGACGAGGTGAAGGGCGAGGGCAACAGCTTCGGCGGCCTGGACCCGACCATGGCCAACCCGGTGGACCAGCTGAAGAAGATGCTCGACACCGACGACGTCACCAAGGTCGGCACCGAGACCGTGGACGGGGTCGAGACCACCCACTACCGCGCGACCATCGACTCCGCGGGCACCGGGACGGTCACCGAGAAGAAGACCTCCACCCACAGCAACGAGCTCAGCCGCCAGCTCGAGGAGCAGCTCGAGAACAGCATCCGTGACTCGCTCGGGGTGTCCGAGCCGGTGACCGTGGACGCCTGGGTCGACGGCGAGTACCACGCCCGCAAGCTGGCGATGACCCTGCCGTTCCTGGGCGAGGTCAAGATGACGATGAAGTTCACGGACTTCGGGTCGGACGTCGAGGTCGAGGCCCCGGCCGACGCCAAGGCGATGGACCTCGGCGACATGCTCGGCGGCGAACTCGGTGACGCGTTCGGCGAGGAGTTCGGCAAGGACCTCGCTGAATCGTTCGGCGACGGGTCGAACTTCTCCTCCGACATCTCCGAGCAGTTCGAGTCCCAGCTGCGCGAGCAGATCGAGAAAAGCCTGAAGGACGGCTTCGACGGCGGCGAATACAGCTACTCCGACGAGAATTCCGGCTCCGGCTCCTCGGGCTCCTCCGACGAGACGGCCGCGCTCGGCTCCAGCTGACCGCCGGCGGGTGCTCGCCGTTCGGCGTTCACCTGCAGGTCAGATCGGCCCCGTGCGCCCGGGTTACGTTGACGCATGCGTCTCGTCGCCGTGCTCACCACGGGCGCGCTCGCGCTCGGTGCGCTGAGCGCCTGCTCGGACTCTGAGCCCAACGTCAACGGGGATGCCCCACCGTCCATCGGTCCGACGGTCGCCCAGGTGACGCCGCCGCCGGCGAAGGCGCGGAAGCACAAGAAGAAGGCCAAACCGGTAGTGACTCCCGAGCCGTCGGTCTCGCCCACGCCGCAGCCCGAGCCGACGCTGCCGCCCGGCGAGGAGTTCGATCCCGAGCACTACGACCCCGAGGGTGATCACGACCCGGAGTCCGCGCAGACTCCGCCGGGGTTCCCCGCCGGCTGAACCAGGGCAAGAGTGGGGCCCATGGGCCGAGTCCGCACCGCTGTCGTCGGCCTCGTTTTGACCCGCGGACCTGCGGGTCCGTAGTCTGGCCCCAGCCAAAGACCGCTGGTTGTCACCCAGGTGACCGAAGGCCCCACTCGTGGGCGGCCCGCGCAGGTATTGCCAGGAGCTCCTCACGGAGCGACTGGGCGGGTGACCGGAACCTCGGACGCCTGCGGGTCCTCACGCCCCGGCCCTGCGCCGGGGCGTTCGTGCGTCCGGGGGCTTCCCCGACAAGGGCGCCGAGAGTCGACCCGCAGTTGCACCCCAAGGAAGGAGGGTCATGGCCCGGCCCGACAAAGCAGCCGCAGTAGCGGAGCTGACGGAGAATTTCCGTAACTCCAACGCCGCCGTGCTGACCGAGTACCGCGGTCTCACCGTGGCGCAGTTGAAGACCCTGCGACGCAGTCTGGGCGGCAACGCCGAGTACTTCGTCGTCAAGAACACCCTCACCAGGATCGCCGCCAAGGAGGCGGGTGTCGACGCGTTCGACTCCCTGCTCCAGGGCCCGTCCGCCATCGCGTTCATCAGCGGTGACGCGGTCGAGGTCGCCAAGGGCCTGCGGGACTTCGCCAAGGCGAACCCGCTGCTGGTGATCAAGGGCGGTGTGCTCGACGGCAAGGCGCTGTCGGCCGCCGACATCAACAAGCTCGCGGACCTGGAGTCCCGAGACGTCCTGCTGGCCAAGCTCGCCGGCGCGATGATCGCCTCGCTGTCCCAGGCCGCTGCGCTGTTCCAGGCGCCGCTGTCCCAGGCCGCGCGGACCATCGAGGCCCTGCGTGCCCAGGTCGAGGCGACCAGCCCCGCGGCTGCCGCCCCGGCCGTCCCTGCCGAGGCAACCGCCTCCGAGGAGGGCGCTCCCGAGGCGGTCGCCGCCGAGGCTGCGGTCGCCGATGAACCTGCTGTCGAGGCCTCTGCTGAGGCCGTTGCCGAATCGCCCGAAGCCGCGGAGGACCCCGTGGCCGAGACCCCGGCCGAGAGCTGACCCCGGGCGGGACCACCGCCCACCTGCCCAACATCACGCACAGACTCAACGGAAGGACCGCCGACCATGGCGAAGATCAGTAGCGAGGACCTGCTCGAGGCGTTCAAGGAGATGACGCTCATCGAGCTCTCCGAGTTCGTGAAGTCGTTCGAGGAGACCTTCGGCGTCACCGCCGCGGCTCCCGTCGCGGTCGCCGCGGCCGGCGGCGGCGCCGCTGCGGCCGAGGCTCCCGAGGAGCAGGACGAGTTCGACGTCGTCCTCGAGGGCGCCGGCGAGAAGAAGATCCAGGTCATCAAGGAGGTGCGCGCGCTGACGAGCCTCGGCCTCAAGGAGGCCAAGGACCTCGTCGACGGCGCCCCGTCCAACGTCCTGGACAAGGTCAACAAGGAGACCGCCGAGAAGGCCAAGGCCGCTCTCGAAGGTGCCGGGGCCACTGTCACCTTGAAGTAACGGCCAGGCCGCACTCCCCGGGAAGGGCGCAGGCGCGACCGTCACCCTCAAGTAGTCACCTGCACCACCGCGAAGGCGGCCACCGGATCCCGGCGGCCGCCTTCTGCGTGCCCCGGGCGGGACCGGCCTAGGATTCGCGCCCATGGGCGTCGAGATCGAGATGTCACTGTGCTCACCGAGAGCTTCCCCGAGAGGTAACTGTGGGCGTTGAGATCGCAATCCGCGGCCTCACCAAGAGCTTCGGCCGCCAGGTGATCTGGCGCGACGTGACCCTGACCCTGCCCGCGGGGGAGATCTCGGTGCTGCTCGGGCCGTCCGGCACCGGCAAGTCCGTGCTGCTCAAGACCCTGGTCGGGCTGCTCCGGCCGGATTCCGGGTCGATCACCATTGAGGGCCGGGATGTCTGCCGGCTGCGCGAGCGGGACCTCTACGAGGTCCGCAAGCTGTTCGGGGTCCTGTTCCAGGACGGCGCCCTGTTCGGCTCGATGAATCTCTACGACAACGTCGCCTTCCCGTTGCGGGAGCACACCCGCAAGTCGGAGAAGGAAGTCCGCTCCATCGTGATGGAGAAGATGGACCTGGTCGGCCTGATCGGCGCCGAGGACAAACTGCCGGGGGAGCTCTCCGGCGGGATGCGCAAGCGGGCCGGCCTGGCCCGCGCGCTGGTCCTGGACCCGAAGATCATTCTCTTCGACGAGCCGGACTCCGGCCTCGACCCGGTCCGCACCGCGTTCCTCAACCAGCTGATCGTCGACCTGAACCAGCGGATCGGGGCGACCATCCTGATCGTCACCCACGACATCAACACCGCCCGGACCGTGCCGGACAACATCGGCCTGCTCTACCACCGCCACCTGGCGATGTTCGGCCCTCGGGAGATGCTGCTCAGCTCCACCGAGCCGGTCGTCCGCCAGTTCCTCAACGCCCAGCGCGAGGGCCCGATCGGGATGTCGGAGGAGAAGGACGCCGACGAACTGGCCGCCGAATCCGGCCGCGAACTGCCCCCGCTGCCGCCGATTCCGCTGCAGATGCTCCCCAGCGACGGCGTGATTCGCACCACCCAGCGGGAGCCGGGACGGTGGTGTCGGGAGAACGGCGTGACTCCGCCGCCGGGATCCTTCGCCGCCGGGGCCGCTCTGCCGGTGCACGGCGCCGCAGCGCCCTGACCTGGGCAAACGTCGAGCGCGAGCGTGGGGTGAAATGTCCGGTTCCGTCCGGTTAACCACCCGCTACGCGTTCACACTGTTGGCCTGATCTCTTGACGCGGGCGCGCCGCACCTTCATTCTTTCGGTGCGTTCGTGAGTGTTGCGCGCGCAAGGGGACCGCAGG
The DNA here is from genome assembly GCF_013815995.1 of Sporichthya sp. Taxonomy (GTDB): domain Bacteria; phylum Actinomycetota; class Actinomycetes; order Sporichthyales; family Sporichthyaceae; genus Sporichthya. The sequence goes on along the minus strand of NZ_JACDFE010000083.1, from coordinate 7,850 downwards.
GATTTACCTGCGGCCTGGACAGTGGCGTGCCTTCGGCCTAAACTGCCCCCTTGCGCTGTCTGCCGTAATCACCTGTGTCTTTGACACGGGTGGTTGTGCATGCGCCGAACCGCTCGCGAGCCATCGGAAGGACCACTCTTGGCCGCCTCGCTCACCCCCTCGGCTACGACCAACGCCCCCCGGCGCATCAGCTTCGCGAAGATCCGCGAACCCCTGGAAGTTCCCAACCTGCTGGCGCTCCAGGTCGACTCGTTCGACTGGCTCCTCGGCAACGACCGCTGGCAGGGCCGGGTCGACGCCGCTATCGGCGCCGGCCGCGACGACGTGCCGACCCAGTCCGGGTTGGAGGAGATCTTCGAAGAGATCTCCCCGATCGAGGACTTCTCCGGCTCGATGTCGCTGACCTTCCGCGACCACCGCTTCGAGCCGCCGAAGAACTCGATCGACGAGTGCAAGGAGCGGGACTTCACCTACTCCGCGCCGCTCTTCGTCACCGCGGAGTTCACGAACAACGAGACCGGCGAGATCAAGAGCCAGACCGTCTTCATGGGCGACTTCCCCCTGATGACGGACAAGGGCACCTTCGTGATCAACGGCACCGAGCGTGTCGTCGTCTCGCAGCTGGTCCGCTCGCCCGGTGTCTACTTCGACAAGGCGATCGACAAGACCTCGGACAAGGACATCTTCTCCGCGAAGGTGATCCCGTCCCGCGGTGCCTGGCTCGAGCTCGAGATCGACAAGCGCGACGCCGTCGGCGTGCGTATCGACCGCAAGCGCAAGCAGTCCGTCACGGTGCTGCTGAAGGCGCTCGGTTGGGACGACGCGAAGATCCGCGAGCAGTTCGGCCAGTACGAGTCGATGATGGCCACCCTGGAGAAGGACCACACCACCACCCAGGACGAGGCGCTGCTCGACATCTACCGCAAGCTGCGTCCGGGCGAGCCCCCCACGCGTGAGGCTGCCCAGACCCTTCTGGACAACCTGTACTTCAACCCGAAGCGCTACGACCTCGCGAAGGTCGGCCGCTACAAGGTGAACAAGAAGCTGGCCCTTACGCAGCCGCTTCAGCACGGCGTGCTCACCGAGCAGGACGTCGTCGCCACCATCAAGTACCTGGTCGCGCTGCACGCCGGCGAGACCGAGATGCCCAGCGTCAAGGGCAACGCCCGCGTCGAGGTCGACGACATCGACCACTTCGGCAACCGGCGTCTGCGCACGGTCGGCGAGCTCATCCAGAACCAGGTCCGTACGGGTCTGGCCCGGATGGAGCGCGTCGTGCGTGAGCGCATGACCACCCAGGACGTCGAGGCGATCACGCCGCAGACCCTGATCAACATCCGCCCCGTGGTGGCCTCGATCAAGGAGTTCTTCGGCACCTCCCAGCTCTCGCAGTTCATGGACCAGACCAACCCGCTCGCGGGCCTGACCCACAAGCGCCGCCTGTCGGCGCTGGGTCCGGGTGGTCTGTCCCGTGAGCGCGCCGGCTTCGAGGTTCGCGACGTGCACCCCAGCCACTACGGCCGGATGTGCCCGATCGAGACCCCGGAGGGCCCGAACATCGGTCTGATCGGCTCGCTCGCGACCTATGGGCGGGTCAACGCCTTCGGGTTCGTCGAGACGCCGTACCGCAAGGTCAACAACGGCCGGGTCACCGACGACGTCGACTACCTGACTGCGGACGAGGAGGACCTGCACGTCATCGCGCAGGCCAACGCGCCGCTGACGCACGACGGCACCTTCGAGGAGGCCCGCGTCCTGGTCCGCCGTAAGGGCGGCGAGGTCGACTACATCCCGGCCGCCGAGGTCGACTACATGGACGTCTCGCCGCGCCAGATGGTCTCGGTCGCGACCGCGATGATCCCCTTCCTCGAGCACGACGACGCCAACCGCGCCCTGATGGGCTCGAACATGCAGCGTCAGTCGGTTCCGCTGCTGCGGGCCGAGTCGCCGCTGGTCGGCACCGGCCAGGAGTACCGCGCGGCCAAGGACGCCGGCGACGTCGTCGTCGCGACCAAGGCCGGCGTGGTCGCCGAGGTCTCCGCGGACTACATCCAGGTGATGGAGGACGAGGGCACCTACACCACGTACCGCCTTGCCAAGTTCCGTCGCTCGAACCAGGGCACCTGCATCAACCAGAAGCCGATCGTGCTCGAGGGTGCGCGGGTCCAGGCCGGCGAGGTCATCGCCGACGGGCCCTGCACCGACCAGGGCGAGATGGCGCTCGGCAAGAACCTGCTGGTCGCCTTCATGTGCTGGGAGGGCCACAACTACGAGGACGCGATCATCCTCAGCCAGCGTCTGGTGCAGGACGACGTCCTCTCCTCGATCCACATCGAGGAGCACGAGGTCGACGCCCGCGACACCAAGCTCGGCCCCGAGGAGATCACCCGGGACATCCCGAACGTCTCCGAGGAGGTCCTGGCCGACCTCGACGACCGCGGCATCATCCGCATCGGCGCCGAGGTCACGACCGGCGACATCCTGGTCGGCAAGGTCACGCCCAAGGGCGAGACCGAGCTGACCCCGGAAGAGCGCCTGCTCCGCGCGATCTTCGGTGAGAAGGCGCGCGAGGTACGCGACACCTCGCTCAAGGTGCCGCACGGTGAGTCCGGAAAGGTCATCGGCGTCCGCGTCTTCGACCGCGAGGAAGGCGACGAGCTCCCGCCCGGCGTCAACCAGCTGGTCCGGGTCTACGTGGCCCAGAAGCGCAAGATCACCGACGGCGACAAGCTGGCCGGCCGGCACGGCAACAAGGGCGTCATCGCCAAGATCCTCCCGGTCGAGGACATGCCCTTCCTCTCCGACGGCACCGCCGTCGACGTGGTGCTCAACCCGCTCGGCGTGCCGAGCCGGATGAACATCGGCCAGGTCCTGGAGACCCACCTCGGGTGGGTGGCCAAGACCGGCTGGCAGGTGGAGGGGTCCGACCAGGAGTGGAAGGACCGCCTGCGCGGCATCGGCGCGGACGTGGGTGAGCCCGGCACCAACGTGGCGACCCCGGTCTTCGACGGCGCGCAGGAGGAGGAGATCACCGGCCTGCTCGGCTCGACCCTGAAGACCCGTGACGGCGAGCGCCTGATCGGGGAGGACGGGAAGGCGATGCTCTTCGACGGCCGCTCCGGTGAGCCGTTCAAGAGCCCGATCTCGGTCGGCTACATCTACATCCTGAAGCTGCTCCACCTGGTCGACGACAAGATCCACGCCCGTTCGACCGGCCCGTACTCGATGATCACCCAGCAGCCGCTGGGTGGTAAGGCGCAGTTCGGTGGCCAGCGCTTCGGCGAGATGGAGGTGTGGGCCCTCGAGGCCTACGGCGCCTCCTACGCCCTGCAGGAGCTCCTCACCATCAAGTCCGACGACGTGCTCGGCCGCGTGAAGGTCTACGAGGCCATCGTCAAGGGCGAGAACATCCCGGAGCCCGGCATCCCGGAGTCCTTCAAGGTCCTCATCAAGGAAATGCAGTCGCTGTGCCTGAACGTCGAGGTGCTCTCCAGCGACGGCATGTCCATCGAGATGCGCGAGACCGACGAAGACGTCTTCCGTGCGGCCGAAGAGCTCGGCATCGACCTGTCGCGGCGTGAGCCGTCCAGCGTCGAAGAGGTCTGAGGTTCGGGCGGGGTGGCCCCCCGGTCACCCCCCCCCCCCCGCCCCGACCTGACCACCCTCGAAAATAAGTAGGACTGGGGATCACGTGCTCGACGTCAATTTCTTCGACGAGTTGCGCATCGGCCTGGCGACCGCGGACGACATCCGCCAGTGGTCGCACGGCGAGGTCAAGAAGCCCGAGACCATCAACTACCGCACGCTCAAGCCTGAGAAGGACGGCTTGTTCTGCGAGAAAATCTTCGGTCCCACCCGGGACTGGGAGTGCTACTGCGGCAAATACAAGCGCGTGCGCTTCAAGGGCATCATCTGCGAGCGCTGTGGCGTCGAGGTCACCCGCGCCAAGGTGCGCCGTGAGCGGATGGGCCACATCGAGCTGGCCGCGCCGGTCACCCACATCTGGTACTTCAAGGGTGTCCCGAGCCGGCTCGGCTACCTGCTCGACCTGGCCCCGAAGGACCTGGAAAAGGTCATCTACTTCGCGGCGTACATGATCACCTGGGTCGACGAGGAGGCGCGGCACCGCGACCTGACCTCCCTCGAGGCCCAGATCTCGGTCGAGCGCGGCCAGATCGAGCAGCGCCGTGACTCCGACCTGGAGAACCGGGCCACCAAGCTCGAGGCCGACATGGCCGAGCTGGAGGCGGCCGGCGCCAAGTCCGACCAGAAGCGCAAGGTCAAGGAAGGTGCCGAGCGCGAGCTCAAGCAGCTCCGTGACCGCGCCCAGCGCGAGATCGACCGCCTGGACGACGTCTGGACGCGCTTCAAGAACCTCAAGGTCCAGGACCTCGAGGGCGACGAGATGCTCTACCGCGAGATGCGCGACCGGTTCGCCATGTACTTCGACGGCGGCATGGGTGCGGCAGCGATCCAGAAGCGTCTGGAGTCCTTCGACCTCGAGGCCGAGGCCGAGCGCCTGCGCGAGATCATCCGCACCGGCAAGGGCCAGAAGAAGACCCGCGCGCTCAAGCGCCTCAAGGTCGTCTCGGCCTTCCTGTCGACGCGCAACTCCCCGATGGGCATGGTCCTGGACTGCGTCCCGGTCATCCCGCCGGACCTGCGCCCGATGGTCCAGCTCGACGGTGGCCGCTTCGCCACGTCCGACCTGAACGACCTGTACCGCCGCGTGATCAACCGGAACAACCGGCTCAAGCGCCTGCTCGACCTCGGGGCGCCCGAGATCATCGTCAACAACGAGAAGCGGATGCTGCAGGAGGCCGTCGACGCACTGTTCGACAACGGCCGCCGCGGCCGGCCCGTCACGGGCCCGGGCAACCGCCCGCTCAAGTCGCTGTCCGACATGCTCAAGGGCAAGCAGGGCCGCTTCCGGCAGAACCTGCTCGGCAAGCGCGTCGACTACTCCGGCCGCAGCGTCATCGTCGTCGGCCCGCAGCTGAAGCTGCACCAGTGCGGTCTGCCCAAGGCGATGGCGCTCGAGCTGTTCAAGCCGTTCGTCATGAAGCGCCTCGTCGACCTCAACCACGCGCAGAACATCAAGAGCGCCAAGCGCATGGTCGAGCGTGCCCGTCCCGTCGTGTGGGACGTGCTCGAAGAGGTCATTGCCGAGCACCCGGTGCTGCTCAACCGCGCGCCGACCCTGCACCGTCTCGGCATCCAGGCCTTCGAGCCGCAGCTGATCGAGGGCAAGGCCATCCAGATCCACCCGCTCGTCTGCTCGGCCTTCAACGCCGACTTCGACGGCGACCAGATGGCCGTTCACCTGCCGCTGTCGGCGGAGGCCCAGGCCGAGGCCCGCATCCTGATGCTGTCCTCGAACAACATCCTGAAGCCGTCCGACGGCAAGCCGGTCACCATGCCGACGCAGGACATGATCATCGGCCTGTTCTTCCTCACCGGCGACCGCGGCGAGATGGCCGGTCAGGGCCGGGTGTTCGGCTCCGTGTCCGAGGCGATCATGGCCTTCGACACCGGCGAGCTGGCGCTGCAGGCCAAGATCAGGATCCGCCTCAAGGACGTCGTGCCGCCGCGCAACTGGGTCGCCCCCGAGGGCAACCAGGCCGGCGCCCCGGTGCTGCTGGAGACCTCCCTCGGCCGGGCCCTCTTCAACGAGGCCCTCCCGGCGGACTACCCGTTCGTCGACGCCGAGGTCGGCAAGAAGCAGCTCTCGATCATCATCAACGACCTGGCCGAGCGATACCCCAAGGTCCAGGTCGCCGCGACGCTGGACGCCCTCAAGGCGGCCGGCTTCCACTGGGCCACCCGCTCGGGTGTCACGGTCTCGATCGGCGACGTCATCACGCCGCCGGACAAGGCCAAGATCCTCGAGGAGTACGAGGCCCGCGCGGAGAAGATCCAGAAGCAGTTCGAGAAGGGTCTGATCACCGACGACGAGCGTCGCCAGGAGCTCATCGAGGTCTGGACCCAGGCGACGAACGTGGTCGCCGCTGCGATGGAGAAGAACTTCGTGCGGACCAACCCGATCGCGATGATGATCGACTCGGGCGCCCGCGGAAACATGATGCAGGTCCGTCAGATCGCCGGTATGCGTGGTCTGGTGGCCAACCCCAAGGGCGAGATCATCCCGCGGCCGATCAAGTCGAACTTCCGCGAGGGCCTGTCCGTGCTGGAGTTCTTCATCTCCACCCACGGTGCCCGTAAGGGCCTCGCCGACACCGCGCTGCGGACGGCCGACTCCGGGTACCTCACCCGTCGTCTGGTCGACGTCAGCCAGGACGTCATCATCCGCGAGGAGGACTGCGGCACCGAGCGCGGTCTGCCCTTCACGATCGCGGCGACCGGCGCCGACGGGGTCCTGCGCAAGCTGGACAACGTCGACACCAACGTGGTCTCGCGAAACCTGTCCGAGGACGTCAGCGGCACCGGTGGCGTGACGGCTCCGGCCGGCACGGATGTCACCAACATCCTGCTCGACGACCTGATCGCGGCCGGGGTGGAGAAGGTCCGGGTCCGCTCGGTCCTGACCTGCCAGAGCCGGGTCGGTACCTGCGCGCTCTGCTACGGCCGTTCGCTGGCCGCGGGCAAGCTCGTGGACATCGGCGAAGCGATCGGCATCATCGCCGCCCAGTCGATCGGTGAGCCCGGCACGCAGCTGACGATGCGTACCTTCCACACCGGTGGCGTCGCGGGTGAGGACATCACCCACGGTCTGCCCCGCGTCGTGGAGCTGTTCGAGGCGCGCCAGCCCAAGGGCGTCGCCCCGATCAGCGAGGTCACCGGCCGGATCCGCATCGAGGACACCGACAAGGCCCGCAAGATCGTGGTCGTCCCCGACGACGGCGGCGAGGAGGTCGGTTACCCGGTCTCCAAGCGCAGCCGCATGATCGTCGAAGAGGGCCAGCACGTGGAGGTTGGGCAGAAGCTGCTCGTCGGCGCCGCCAACCCGCACGAGGTGCTCCGCATCCTCGGCCAGCGGGCCGTCCAGGAGCACCTGGTCGAGGAGGTGCAGGAGGTCTACCGCTCGCAGGGCGTGTCGATCCACGACAAGCACATCGAGATCATCATCCGGCAGATGCTGCGCCGGGTGACGGTCATCGAGTCCGGCGACGCGGAACTGCTGCCGGGCGAGCTCGTCGAGCGTTCGCGCTTCGAGGAGGAGAACCGTCGCGTGGTCGGCGAGGGTGGGCAGCCGGCCTCCGGCCGTCCGGTCCTGATGGGCATCACCAAGGCCTCGCTGGCCACCGAGTCGTGGCTGTCGGCGGCATCGTTCCAGGAGACGACCCGCGTCCTGACCGACGCGGCGATCCACGCCAAGAGCGACCCGCTGCTGGGCCTCAAGGAGAACGTGATCATCGGCAAGCTCATCCCGGCCGGTACCGGCATGCCGAAGTACCGCAACATCCGGGTCGAGCCGACCGAGGAAGCCAAGGCGGCCATGTACTCGATGAGCGGGTACGAGGAGCCGGAGTACGCGACCTTCGGGAGCGGGTCCGGCGACGCCGTCCGCCTCGAGGACTATGACTTCGGCGGCTACGGCAACTGACCTACGGCGCCCGGCGGACGCCTCGCGGCGGCGTTGTCGTCGTCGCCGGTACTGCGTACCCGGCTCCTCCTCCGCCTTGCGATGCATTCCGCCGGATCACCGCAGGTAGCACCTTGTTGACAGAACCGGCCGGCGCCTTCGGGCACCGGCCGGTTCTGCGTTCCGGGCGCAGAGTTCGGCAGGATGGGGCCATGGCGGACGAGCCCAGCGACCAACCCGGCCCCGGACAGCAGCAGCCGGACCCGTACGGCGCGCCCCCTCCGGGCGGCCCGCCTCCGGGCTATGG
>NZ_JACDFE010000285.1 GCF_013815995.1 Sporichthya sp. | reverse complement strand
TCGCTGCCCTGGCCCGCCGCTACGCCTACCGGGTCTCCGGCGCCCCCGGCGGGGTCGATCCGCTGCGCCGGGCCGACGTGCTGTGGCACCCCCGCGACCTCGACCTCGCCGCGATGGACCGGGCAGCGACCTCGCTGGTGGGGGAGCACGACTTCGCCGCGTTCTGCAAGCTGCGCGAGGGCCAGAGCACGGTCCGGCGGCTGCTCCGCTTCGGCTGGTCCCGGCAGGCCGATGGGTTGCTGGTCGCCGACGTCGAGGCGGACGCGTTCTGCCACCACATGGTGCGCGCGCTGGTGGGGGCATCGTTCGCCGTCGGCGAGGGCCGCCGGCCTGTCGACTGGCCCGCGAGCGTGCTGGCGTCGCGGGAGAAGAACTCCGCGGTGCAGGTGGTGCCGGCCCACGGCCTGACCCTGGAGGAGGTCCGCTACCCCGCGGACGCCGACCTCGCCGCCCGCGCCATCGAGACCCGCCGCCCCCGCAACGGATGACATCCGCAGGCTTCGCAACGGATGACATCCGCAGCGCAGGGGTGGCGTAGGAAACCCGCTCGCCGTTCGGGCCGGGCGCCGGGAGACTGCACCCGTGGGACACGTCGACCTCAGCCGCCTCCAGCACCGCCTGCCCGACGGGAGGCTGCTGCTGGAAGAGGTCTCGTTCCGGGTCGGCGACGGCGCGAAGGTGGCGCTGGTCGGGGCCAACGGCTCCGGCAAGACGACGCTGATGCGCCTGGTCGCCGGTGACCTCGACCCGCAGGAGGGCGCGGTCACCCGCAGCGGCGGGCTCGGGGTGATGCGGCAGTTCGTCGGGCACCGCCCGGGTGAGGACGCGGACCCCGAGCTTCTGTACGACGATGATGAGATCGATCCGGCCGAGCGTCCGGGTGCCACGGTGCGGGACCTGCTCGTGTCGGTCTCGCCGCCGCGGGTGCGGGGTGCGGCCCGCGAGCTCGACCTGGCCGAGCTGCTGATGATGGAGCAGGACGACGAGAGGACCCAGCTCCGCTACGCCCAGGCGCTCGCGGACTGGGCCGACGCCGGCGGTTACGAGGCCGAGGTGCTGTGGGACGTCTGCACCCAGGCCGGTATCGGCATGCCGTATGAGAAGGCCCAGTGGCGCGAGCTGTCCACCGCTCTCCGGCGGCGAGCAGAAGCGGCTCGTCCTGGAGCTGCTGTTGCGCGGACCGGACGGGGTGCGGCCCGCCCGAGGAGCGCCCGCGCGAGCAGGACGTGAAGATGCGGCTGCGCGGTGGCCGCACCGGGGTCCGTGCCGTGATGTGCGAACGGCTCGAGCTCACCGGGCTGATGAAGCCCTTCGACGTCGAGTTCTACTACGGCGAGCGGATCGCGGTGCTCGGCTCGAACGGCTCCGGCAAGTCGCACTTCCTGCGGCTGCTCGGCGCCCTGCCCGACGGGAACGGCGGGGTGTCCCACACCGGCGTCGCCTGGCTCGGGGCCCGGGTGGTGCCGGGGCACTTCTCCCAGACCTCCGATCACCCGGAGCTGGCCGCCAGCACCCTGGTCGACATCCTCGCCGGCCATGCCCTGCCGCGCGGGGAGGCGATGGGGGCGCTGCGTCGCTACGAGCTGCATCAGGCCGGCGACCAGCTGTTCCGGACCCTGTCCGGCGGGCAGAAGGCCCGGTTCCAGATCCTGCTGCTCGAGCTGGCCGGCGCGACCCTGCTGCTCCTCGACGAGCCCACCGACAACCTCGACGTGGACTCCGCCGAGGCGCTGGAGGAGGGCCTGGAGAGCTACCAGGGGACGGTGGTGGCGGTGACCCACGACCGCTGGTTCGCCCGCTCCTTCGACCGGTTCCTGGTCTTCGGCTCCGACGGGTCGGTCTACCCCTCGACCGGGCCGGTCTGGGACGAGGGCCGGGTGGCCCGGGCCCGCTGAGCTGCGGGGGAGTCCCGGTCCGGTTTGGCCCGCACGGCCGCCCCGGGCTAAGCTGGCCCGTCGTTGCCGGCCGTGTAAGGCGTGCGGCTGTGGCACCGCCGTGAGTCCCCTGGGCTCCGCTATCCGATCTCCAGATCGAACGAAGGTCATTTCACGTGCGCACGTACAGCCCCAAGCCCGGCGAGATTCAGCGCCAGTGGCACGTCATCGACGCCACGGACGTGGTGCTCGGCCGTCTGGCCAGCCACACGGCCCAGCTGCTGCGCGGCAAGCACAAGCCGACCTTCGCGCCGCACACCGACGTCGGTGACTTCGTCATCATCATCAACGCGGCCAAGATCTCGCTGTCCGGCGACAAGCTGAACAAGAAGATCGCCTGGCGTCACTCCGGGTTCCCGGGTGGCATCCGCGGCGTCGCCTACTCCGAGCTGATGGCGACCAGCCCCCGTAAGGCGGTCGAGAAGGCCGTCAAGGGGATGCTGCCGCACAACACTCTGGGCCGCGCCCAGCTGAGCAAGCTGAAGGTCTACGCCGGCCCGGAGCACCCGCACCAGGCGCAGCAACCCGTTCCGTTCGAGATCACGCAGGTGAGCCAGTGAGCACCGAGACCACCGAGACCAACGAGCCCGCGGCCGACGTCCCGCCGACGGACGCCGAGCTCGAGGCCAACGCGCCGGAGTCGTACACCACCGAGACCGCGCCCTCGATCACGCCGATCTCGAACATCGAGCCCGGCGCCGCGACCGGCCGTCGCAAGGAGGCCGTGGCGCGCGTTCGCATCGTTCCCGGCACCGGCAAGTGGAAGGTCAACGGCCGCGAGCTGGAGAACTACTTCCCGAACAAGGTGCACCAGCAGATCGTCAAGGAGCCGCTGGTCAGCCTCGGGCTGGAAGGCAGCTACGACGTCTTCGCCCGCATCCACGGTGGTGGCATCTCCGGCCAGGCCGGCGCGCTGCGCCTCGGCATCGCCCGTTCGCTGAACGAGGCGGACCAGGAGCACAACCGCCCGACGCTGAAGAAGGCCGGGTTCCTGACCCGCGACCCGCGCGCCATCGAGCGCAAGAAGTACGGGCTGAAGAAGGCCCGCAAGGCGCCGCAGTACAGCAAGCGCTAAATCCGCGATCACCGCGACCCGCGTCCCGCACAGGGGCGCGGGTCGTGTGCGTTCTCCGGCCGGCGTGCGCGATCATGAGCCGGGTTCGAAAGGGTGGTCAGCCATGGCTCGGTTGTTCGGCACGGACGGGGTACGCGGGGTCGCCAACGTCGATCTGACGGCGGAGCTCGCGATGGATCTGTCCGCCGCGGCGGCCCGGGTGCTGTCCGCCCACCGCTCCGGCGGGGGACGGCCGCTGGCTGTCGTCGGGCGCGATCCGCGCGCCTCCGGGGAGTTCCTGGAGGCCGCTGTGGTGGCCGGGCTGGCCAGCGCGGGGACGGATGTCGTCCGCCTCGGCGTGCTGCCGACGCCGGGCGTCGCCTGGCTGACCGCGATGCTGAACGCCGACCTCGGCGTGATGCTCTCGGCCTCGCACAACCCGGCTCCGGACAACGGCATCAAGTTCTTCGCGCGCGGCGGGCACAAGCTGCCGGATGCGACCGAGGACGAGATCGCCGCGCTGCTCGATGCCGACTGGCAGCGGCCGACCGGCGGCGATGTCGGCCGGGTGCGGGACGAGACCGACGCCGCGCGCCGCTACCTCGACTTCCTGCTGACCACGGTGCCGAACCGGCTCGACGGGATCACCGTCGTCATCGACTGCGCGAACGGGGCCGCCTCGGAGATCGCCCCGGTCGCGCTGCGGGCGGCCGGCGCCGAGGTGCACATCCTGCACAGCGAGCCGGACGGGCTGAACATCAACCTCGCCTGCGGCTCGACCCACCCCGAGGACCTGATGGCCGCGGTCAAGGCGCACGGCGCCCACGCGGGTCTGGCCTTCGACGGCGACGCCGACCGTTGCCTGGCGGTCGACGCCGAGGGCAATCTCGTCGACGGCGACCAGATCCTCGCCGTGCTCGCGTTGGCGATGAAGGAATCCGGCCACCTGGCCGACGACACCGTCGTGGTCACGGTGATGAGCAACCTCGGGTTCCGCCTGGCGATGACCGAGGCCGGGGTCAAGGTGATCGACACCGCCGTGGGCGACCGGTACGTGCTGGAGGCGATGCGCGCGGGCGGCTACACCCTGGGCGGCGAGCAGTCCGGCCACGTGGTGATGCTCGAGCACGCCACCACCGGCGACGGTCTGCTGACCGCGCTGCACCTGCTGGCCCGGATGGCTGCCACCGGCCAGAGCCTGGCCGAGCTGGCCGCGTTGATGACCCGGCTCCCGCAGGTGCTGATCAACGTCAAGGGCGTGAACCGGTCCGGGGTCGGCGACAACCCGGACCTGGCCGAGGCCGTGGCGGCCGCCGAGGCGGAGCTGGGCAGCTCCGGGCGGGTGCTGCTGCGACCCAGCGGCACCGAGCCGCTGGTCCGCGTCATGGTCGAGGCTGCGTCCGCGGATCAGGCGCAGGCGGTCGCGGACCGACTGGCCGACGCGGTCCGCACCCACCTGCCGCTGCCGTAGCCCTCAGGCGCCGGCGGGCCGGGTTGTCATCGCCGGCTGAGTCACGGCTGCGGGCCCCATTCGAGTTCGGTGTCGTTGTCTGCGTGATCGCTGAGTGCCAGGGTTCGGGTGCCGTCCATCCGGGCGACGTACAGGCGGTAGGTCCCGTCGCGGTCGCTGAGGAACGCGATCCAGGTGCCGTCCGGGGAGAACACCGGATCGAGGCCGGCTTGCCCGCCGGGCACCTTGGTCGGGTTCGCGCCGTCCGCGCCCATCAGGTAGATCGCGTTCGTCCCGGATTCTGCATATCTGCTTGAGTGCAGTACGATTTCGGGTGTGAGCAAGGAACGGCCGCTAGGCGGAGTCGACTACCCGCGCACGTTGCAGGAGTTCCGGGACTGGTTCCCGAACGATGACGCCTGCGTG
>NZ_JACDFE010000082.1 GCF_013815995.1 Sporichthya sp. | reverse complement strand
CCTCAACCCGGGTGGTTGGTGCCAGCTCCTCGCGAACTGGGTGCACCGGCGCGGCGAGGACTGGCGCGACCGGGTCGGGACCTGGCTGCCGCGCGGGTGCGATGCCTGGGCGCTGCAGCGCGAGGTGCTCGACCCGGCGGCCTACGTCTCGCTGTGGCTGCGTGATGCGGGCGACGTGGCGGGGCCGGACTACCTCGAGCGCTACGACGCCTGGCTCGGCGCGCTGGAGGCGGACGGGGTCGAGGGCATCGGCTTCGGCTGGGTCACGCTGCGCCGGGACGACGGCCGCACCCCCGGGACCCCGGTGCAGCGGGTCGAGGAATGGCCGCACGCCGTCGACGCGCCGCTCGGCCCGTACGTCGCGGAGGCGTTCGAGCGCATCGCCTGGCTGCGCCACCACGATGACGCCGAACTGCTGGGAGCGCGGCTGTGGGTGGCCGATGACCTCAGCCAGGAACTGATCGGCGAACCCGGCGCCGAGGACCCCCGCCATGTCGTGCTGCGGCAGGCGACCGGCCTGCGCCGGGCCCGCAAGGTCGACACCGCCACTGCGGCGCTGGTCGGTGCCTGCACCGGCGAGGCGCCGGCCGGGGTCCTCATCGACGCGGTCGCGACCCTGCTCGGCGAGGACGCCGCCGCCGTGCACACCCGGCTGCTGCCCGTCATCCGCGAGCTGGTCGCCGAGGGCTACCTGGAGGGCCGGTCATGAGCGCGGTGCTGGCCGGCGCGCTGGTATTTCTCTGCTCGGCCGCGGTGCTGATGCTGGAGATCCTCAGCCTGCGCCTGGTCGCGCCCTACGCGGGGATCACCCTCGAGGTGAGCACGGCGGTGATCGGGTTCGCGCTGGCCGCGATCGCGCTCGGCGCCTGGCTCGGCGGGATCGCCGCCGACCACATCGACCCGCGCCGGATGCTCGGCCCGGTGATCATCGCCGCCGGCGGGCTGATGCTGCTGGTGGTCCCCACCGTGCGCGCGACCGGCGAGGCGATCTCCGGCAACGACGACGGCGCCGTGCTGACGATGGCCGCGGTCGCGGTGTTGTTCCCGGCCGCGCTGCTGTCCGCGGTCAGCCCGATGGTGGTCAAGACCCAGCTCGGCTCGCTGGAGCGCACCGGTTCGGTCGTGGGCATGGTCTCCGGCACCGGCACCGTCGGGGCGCTGGTCGGCACCTTCATCACCGGATTCCTGCTGGTGTCCTCGATCCCGACCTCGCGGATCCTGTACTCCCTCGGCATCGCCCTGATCGTGCTCGGGATCGCGGTGGCGGGACGGGCACGGCTCAAGGTCGCGACCGCCGGCGGCACCACCGCGGCGATGATCGGCGCCGGCGCGTTCGTCATCGCCCCGCAACCGTGCGACACCGAAACCGCCTACCACTGCGCGAAGGTGGTGGTCGACCCGGACAACCCCACCGGGCGCACCCTGCAGTTGGACACCCTGAGGCACTCCTACGTCGACCTCGCCGATCCGAAGCACCTGGAGTTCACCTACATCCGTGCCTTCGGCGCGCTGATCGACGCGATGCGCCCGACGCGGCAGTCGATCCGTGCGCTGCACATCGGCGGCGGGGGAGCGACCCTGCCCCGCTACGTCGATGCCACCCGGCCGGGCAGCGACAACCTCATCGTCGAGATCGACGAGGGCGTCATCGACATCGACCGCAAGGAGCTCGGCCTCGTCACCGGCAACGGCATCGAGGTGCAGATCCGGGACGGCCGGACCGGCCTGCGTGCCGAGCCCGACGGTGGCCGCGACCTGGTGGTGATGGACGCCTTCGGCGGCATCGCGGTGCCGTGGCATCTGACGACCCGTGAGGTGGTGCAGGATGCGCGCCGGGTGCTCGGGACCGACGGACTCTACCTGGTGAACGTCATCGACTACTGGCCGTCCGACTTCGCTCGCGCCGAGGTCGCGACCGTGGCCTCGGTGTTCCGCAACGTCGCGCTGGTCTCCTACCCCTCGGTGTTCGACGCCACCGGCGGCGGCAACATCCTCATCGTCGCCTCCGACGCGCCTCTGCCGTCGTTCGAGGACGCGATCGCCGAGCGGGCCCGCGAGTACACCGTGCGCTCGGGCGAGGACGTGGAGGTCTTCGCCCGCGACGCCGACGTCCTCCGCGACGACTTCGCCCCCGTCGACCAGTTGATCACGACCCCGGCCGGCTAGCTGTCTCGGCTGCGTCCATGGCGGCCAGGATCCGCTTCTCCGACACGGGGTGCGCGGTGCCCAGCGATTGCGCGAACAGGCTGATCCGCAGTTCCTCGAGCATCCAGCGGATGGCGACCACGTCGGCGTCGCCCCGGCGGGCGGGCGACAGGCCGGCGAGCAGCTGCGCGTACTCCCGGGACAGCTGGGCGACCTGGGCCATCCGGGCGGCGTCCCGCTCGGGGTCGAACTTGTCCAGCCGGCGGCTGATCCCGCGCAGGTAGCGGGTCAGCTGGGGGAGCCGCTCGGCACCGGTCGCCGTCACGAAGCCGGGGAACAGCAGGGCCTCGTACTGGGCCCGCAGGTCCGTCACCGCCGCCGACACAGCACTCGGAACAGACCCCGCCCGGGCCAGCGCGGCGTCGACCTCCTGAGCCATCGTCAGAATTGTGGCGACCTCGTTGACGACCACATCGAACCGAGCCGGCAGCTCGGCGCGCACCGCGGCCAGCAGTGCCGCGTAGGCATCGGCGGAGCGCACCGGCCCACCGTGTGCGGCGACGATCGCGTCCACCGCGGCGTCGGCACAGTCGGCGAACAAGGCGGTTCCGTTGGCGTGCGGTGCGGCCGCGAGCGCCAACTTCGAACCGTTGGACAACCGCCCGAGCACGGCCTTGACCGGTGCGTTCACCTCGGTCAGCAGCAACCGCCGGGTTCCGGGCGCCAGCGCGGCCCGGGCGGCGTCCGCATCGGCCAGCACGCGCAGCGCGACGGTGCCGTTCTCCGCCACCAGCGTCGGATAGCCCGCGACCACGCGCCCGTCCTGGACGTGCTCGTGCGTGCGGGGCAGCTCCTCCATCGAGGGCCACCCTCTCAGCGCCGGCCGTTCCAGTGCCGCCGCACCGGCCGCCACCATGGACGCGACCTTCGGCGCGAGCTGGGCCGCCAGGGCCGGCAGGTCCTTGCCCTCACCGAGCGACCGGCCGCGCTCGTCCTCGACCCGGAACGTCATCCGCAGGAACGCCGGGACCCGATCCCAGTCCCAGTCCTCCGGGTCGATCCGCACCCCGTTGCGGGCCCCGAGTTCACGTTCGAGGGCCGTTGTCAGCGCCTCACCGCCGGCGGGGTCGAGCCGGGTCAGCACCGCAGCGGCGTGGTCAGGGGCGGGCACGAAGCTGCGCCGGATCGCCTTGGGCAGCGCGCGGATCAGCGCGGTGACGAGGTCGGCCCGCAGCCCCGGCACCTGCCAGCCGAACTCGACGGCGGAGAGCCGGTTGAGCACCGGCAGCGGCACCTGCACCGTGACGCCGTCGGCGTCCGCGCCCGGCTCGAACTGGTAGCTCAGGGCGAAGGTCTCAGCTCCGCCTGACGAGGTGACGGTGGTCCAGGTGTCGGGGAAATCCTCCAGGCGCACCTCGCCGGCCCGATCCGAGAGCAGCGACTCGGGGTCCGCGTCGAGCAGCGCGGGAGTGGCTCGGCGGGCCTTCTTCCACCAGGTGTCGAAGTGCCGACCCGACACCACCTCGGCCGGGACGCGGGCGTCGTAGAACGCGAACAGCGTCTCGTCGTCGACCAGCAGACCGCGCCGGCGCGAGCGGTTCTCCAGATCCTCGACCTCGGCCCGCAGCGTTTGATTGTGGGCGAAGAACGTGTGGTGGGTCCGCCAGTCGCCCTCGACGAGCGCGTGCCGGATGAACAGCTCCCGGCACAGCCCGGGGTCGATGCGTGCGTAGTCCACCTTGCGACCGGCGATGAGGGTGAGCCCGTGCAGTGTGACCCGTTCGTAGGCCACGACGGCGCCGCGGTTCCGTTCCCAGTGCGGCTCGGAGTAGTTGCGCTTGATCAGGTGCTCGGCCAGGGGCTCGACCCACTCAGGTTCGATCTTCGCCACGGTCCGCGCGAACAACCGGGACGTCTCGACCAGCTCCGCGGCCATCACCCACTTCGGCGGCTTGCGGCCCAGCGCCGAGCCGGGGAAGACCGAGAAGCGCATGTTCCGGGTGCCGAGGAACTCGTTCGACTCGGTGTCCTTGTTGCCGATGTGGGTGAGCAGCCCGGTCAGCAGGGCGAGGTGCACCTTCTGCGGGTCGCCCAGATCGGCCGAATCCCTGGGACCGAGCCAACGCAGGCCGATCGAGCCGGACACCTCGCGTAGTTGGGCGACGAGGTCCTGCCACTCCCGCACCCGCATGTAGTGCAGGTACTCCGCGGTGCACAGCTTGCGGAACTTGGCCGAGGACAGCTCCTGCTGCTGCTCGCGCAGATAGGTCCACAGGTTGAGGTAGGACAGGAAATCTGACGTCGGGTCGGCGAAGCGGGCGTGCTTGGCCCGCGCCGCCTCCTGTGCCTCGACCGGACGTTCCCGCGGGTCCTGGATGGACAGCGCGGCCGCGATCACGATCACCTCGCGCAGCACCCCGTAGCGGTCGGCCTCCAGGATCATCCGGCCGATCCGCGGGTCGACCGGCAGTTGCGCGAGCTTGCGCCCGACCGGGGTGAGAACGCCATCCGCGCCCAGCGCTCCCAATTCCTCCAGGAGCGAGACGCCGTCGGCGATGCTGCGCTTGTCCGGCGGGTCGACGAACGGGAATGCCGCGATGTCGCCGAGTCCGATCGCGGTCATCTGCAGGATCACCGACGCGAGGTTGGTGCGCAGGATCTCCGGCTCGGTGAACTCCGGCCGGGCGAGGTAGTCCTCCTCGGCGTAGAGCCGGATGCAGATGCCCTCCGCCACGCGGCCGCAGCGACCCGCGCGCTGGTTGGCGGAAGCCTGCGAGACCGCCTCGATCGGCAGTCGCTGCACCTTGCGCCGCGTGCTGTAGCGGGAGATCCGTGCGGTCCCGGCATCGACGACGTAGCGGATCCCGGGCACGGTGAGCGAGGTCTCCGCGACGTTGGTGGCCAGCACCACCCGGCGGCCCGAGTGCGGGGCGAAGACCCGGTGCTGGTCGGCGTTGGACAGCCGGGCGTACAGCGGCAGGATCTCCACGGGCAGACCTGACGCCTTGTCAGTTCCCAGCCGACCCTTCAGCGCGTCGGCGGTGTCGCGGATCTCGCGTTCGCCGGAGAGGAACACCAGCACGTCGCCGCGGCCCTCGCGGTGCAACTCCTCGACCGCGTCGCAGACCCCGGCCGGCATGTCGTGGGGTTCGATCCGGTCGTCGCGACGTTCGTTCTCGGTGTCCGAGACCAGGGGTCGGTAGCGGATCTCCACCGGGTAGGTCCGCCCGGACACCTCGATGATCGGTGCCGGATCACCGGAGGGGGAGGAGAAGTGCCGGGCGAACCGCTGCGGGTCGATGGTCGCGGAGGTGATGACCACCTTCAGGTCCGGACGGGACGGCAGCAGCTCCCGCAGGTAGCCCAGAATGAAGTCGACGTTGAGGCTGCGCTCGTGGGCCTCGTCGATGATCAGGGTGTCGTAGCCCAGCAATTGCCGGTCGCGCTGGATCTCGGCCAGCAGGATGCCGTCGGTCATCAGCTTGACCAGGGTGTCCGGGCCGACCCGGTCGTTGAAGCGGATCGTGTATCCGACCGCGTCGCCCAACGAGGTGCCGAGCTCCTCGGCGATCCGGTCGGCGACGGTGCGGGCGGCCAGCCGGCGCGGCTGGGTGTGCCCGATCAGGCCGCGCACCCCGCGGCCGAGCTCCAGGCAGATCTTGGGCAGCTGGGTGGTCTTGCCCGATCCGGTCTCGCCGGCGACGACGACAACCTGGTGGTCCCGGATGGCGGCCGCGATGTCCGCCCGCCGCGCGCTGATCGGAAGCTCCTCGGGGTACGAGATCGCCGGCACCGAGGCAGCGCGAACTTCACGCTTCACTGCGGCAGTCGCGATCGCCTCCGCGACGGAGGCCAGAGCAGCCGGGTCCGGCTTGCGCCGCAGCGACTCCAGCCGGCGGCCGAGCCGGTGCGCGTCGCGCAGGGTCAGCGAACCCAGCTGTGCACGCAGTGCGCCCATCTGGTCTCTGAGCTCAACCTGGTCCCCGGACATCGCCCGGTCAGGCTAGGCGAGCACCCCCCGAGGGCGCTCGCCAGTTCCCGGCGGCCGTTCCCGAGAGCTGTCAGCCGGACGCGGCGGACAGGCCGATCCGGCGCACCGGCGCCCGCATCTCGAACTCGCGGAGGAAAGCCGCTGTCCCCGCTTCCTCGGCCATCCGTTCCTCGATAGCCCCCCGGGCGTTGATGAGGGAACCGCGGTGAATGCGGTCGGACAGCATGATGAGCGAGGCGTCGGCGACCAAGGAGACGATCGAGCCGAGCTGGGCACGCGACGTGGTGATCACGTGAATTCCTCTCCGGACGGGTTCGCCGCCGATCGAAAGAACGCACAGAGCGATTGGGCTTGCCGTGAGAACAGTCGCCCAGGGTTGTGGCTGGTGCATTCCGCCCAGGTGAAATCCATGTGAGCTTCGCCGCACGCAGAAGTGGCTTCACATTCGGTCACATCGGGCGAGAGGTTGCGACCGGTTTGGCCCGTTCGGGCGCATCTGTCCACAGGCAGCCCTGTGACCTGCAGTGATGCCGGAATCGTCCCCAGGATTTGTGCAACCAACGGTCAAGGGTGTGCGTCCTAGCTGCGTCCCGGGAACAGCTTCCGGGTCGGCAAGGAGGCACCACCGAATGGGAGCGCAACCGCGAAGAGGCGGTCCTCGCGCATCCCGTCTGGTCGCCGGTTTGAGCGGGTTTGCGCTGATCGCGGCCGCCGTCGTGGCCGCCCAGCCCGAGCGGAACCCTGACGTCCTGCCGGCCGGCAACTACGTGCTCCGCGCCAACGCCGGCGCCCTGCCCGGGGTCCTGCGCGACGTGCGCGCCGGCGGCGGGATCGTCACCCGCGAGTTCGACTCCATCGACGGTGCTGCCGTCACCGTCGACTCCGGCGCCGCCAGGGATCTGGCCGCCGACGGCCGGGTCGCCACGATCACGCCCGACGTCGACGTCGACGTCACGGCGCCTACCCCGGCGACGCCAACGCCGAGTCCCAGGCCGAAGAAGACCAACAAGCCGAAGGCGAGCGACAAGCCCGCGACCGGCTCCAAGGGCGGGGCCACCCCGAGGGACGGAAGCGGCAGCGCCGGCCGCTCTGCCTATGACGCTGCCGCCGACCCGAACTCGCTGTGCAACATCGCCAAGCAGGTCGGCGTCCGGCAGTTGTGGAAGGGCGGCGGCACCGGCAAGGGCGTCGACGTCGCGCTGATCGACTCCGGCGTCGCCCCGGTCGCCGGTCTCGACGGTGCCGGCAAGGTGCTCAACGGTCCGGACCTCACGCCGGAGTCGCAGAGCGCGAAGACCCGCTACCTGGACACCTTCGGCCACGGCACCCACATGGCCGGGATCATCGCCGGCAAGGACGCCGGCGTCGACACGAAGAACTCGAACTCCTGCGAAGGCTTCGCCGGGATGGCGCCGGACGCGCGGATCATCAGCGTCAAGGCCGCCGACGCGCACGGCGCGACCGACGTCTCGCAGATCATCGCCGGCATCGACTGGGTGATCCAGCACGCGCACGACTCCGGCATGAACATCCGGGTGCTGAACCTGTCCTTCGGCACCGACGGGGTTCAGGACTACGTCCTGGACCCGCTCGCGTACGCCGCGGAAGCCGCGTGGCGCAAGGGAATCGTCGTTGTCGTCTCGGCCGGCAACTCTGGCTTCGCCGACGGCCGGCTGACCAACCCGGCCCGCAACCCGCACGTGTTCGCGGTCGGCGCGGACGACACCAAGGGCACGTCCTCCACGCTGGACGACACCATCCCGCCGTTCTCGAGTCGCGGGGACAGCAAGCGCAACCCCGACATCGTCGCGCCGGGCAAGAGCGTGCAGAGCCTGCGGGTGCCCGGGTCCTACATCGACTGGGCGCACGGTGACACCGGCGCGTTTGCCGGCCGCTTCTTCCGTGGCAGCGGCACCTCGCAGGCGGCGGCCGTCGCCTCCGGCGCGATCGCGGCGCTGATCTCCGCCCGTCCCAACCTCACGCCCGTGCAGATCAAGCTGCTCACCGCCACCCTCGGCCTCGGCCTGATCGTGGCCGACCCCCGCGCGCAGGGACACGGCCTGCTCCAGCTCGGCGTCCCGGCCCTGGTCGCCGCGCTCACGAGCCCGCCGCTGGTCGGCGGCCTGGTCGAGCCGGCCGCCGGACTGCTGAACGGGGTCCTGAACGGCAAGCTCGGCACGCCGAAGTCCAAGGGCACCGGCACGCTGGAGGGCGCGCGCGGCAAGGACCACCTCGAACTCGACGGCAAGAGGCTCGCCGGCGAGAAGGACATCTTCGGTCGGGCGTTCGACACCGCCGCCCACGCCAAGCTCACCAGCGCCGGCACCGCCTGGACCGGCGGCAGCTGGAACGGCTCGGCCTGGACCGGCCGATCCTGGGCCGGGCCGTCCTGGGCATCCACCGAATGGCTGGGTCGCACCTGGGCCGGACGTACCTGGGCTGGGCGTACTTGGGCGGATGGGTCCTGGAATGGGCGTACTTGGGCCGGTGGCACATGGAACGGACGGACCTGGGCCGGCGTCGAATGGGCTGGACGTACCTGGGCGGGTACGGACTTCGCTGGAGGGGACTGGCAGTGACGGGTAGCAGGGCGGTCGACCGCAAGGGCGCTTCGCGTCGCGGTCTGAGTGCGCTGCGCACCGCGCGGGCCACCCGCATCGTCGGCCTGATCGTGCTGTTGATCGGTCTCGGCGTCGCGTTGCTCGTCTACACCCCGGCGCTGACCAACAAGGCGCCCGGCCCGACCCACCTGCCCTGGTGGGCCATGGTCCTGATGTTCGGCGTCTCCGAGATGGTGGTGCTGCACATCCAGATCCGGCGTGAGGCGCAGACCGTCTCGCTCTCGGAGATCCCGCTGGTCGTCGGCCTGTTCATGGCCGGTCCGGTCGGCCTGCTGCTCGGCCGCGTCGTCGGCTCGTTCCTGATCTTCGTCTTCCACCGCCGCCAGACCCCGATCAAGGTCGCGTTCAACACCGCTCTGGTCTTCTCCTCCGGAGCGTTGGCGCTCACGATCTGGTCGCTCGCCTTCAACGGCGAGGAGGCAGGCCCGGCCGCCTGGGCCGCCGCCTTCGCCGCCCTGATCGCCGCCGGCTCCTTCGACGCGACGATCACCACGATGGCGATCGCCTGCTACGAGGGTCGGATCAAGCTGTCCCGGATGGCCCGTGAGGTCGCCAGCGCCGGCACGCTGGCCGCCGCCGTCGGCACCGTCGGCCTGGTCGCCGCCACCGCGGTCACGTACGACGTGCGCAGCGCCTTCCTGGTCGAGGCCGCCGGCGCCCTGCTCCTGCTCGGCTACCGCGCCTACGCCTCACTGCGTGAGCGGCACGAGAGCCTCGAGCAGCTCTACCACTTCTCCGAGGTCGTCTCCGGCGCGCACGACGTCGACACCGTGCTGCGCAGCGTCCTGGGCCAGGCCCGTCAGCTGCTTCGCAGCGACCGCGCCGAGTTCCTCGCCTTCGACTTCCCGGGCAGCCTCGCACCGCACCGGATGAGCCTGTTGCCCGAAGGTGTGCGCCGCGACGGCGTCGCCGAGGTCGGCACGACGATCGACACCGACCCGGTCGTGGCGCGGGTGCGCCGCGAGCGTCGCTCGGTGCTGCTGGCCCGCGCCACCAAGGACACCGCGGAGCGGGCCTACCTGGCCGAGCACGGCCTGCGCGAGGCGATCGTCGTCCCGCTGCACATGGACGGCGTCATCGTGGGCACGCTCTCGGTCGGCAACCGGCTCGGCGAGGTCCGCGGCTTCGACGCCGGCGACGTGCGCCTGCTGGAGACCGTGGCCAACCACGCCGGCGTCGCGCTGAAGTCCGGCTCGCTGATCGCCCGCCTCTCGCACGAGGCGCACCACGACACCCTGACCGGCCTGCCCAACCGCCACCTGCTGCAGCAGGAGCTCGACTCCGCGATCGCCGCTGTCCGCATGGGCACCTCGGTCGGTTGCGCGGTCATGATCTCCGACCTCAACGGTTTCAAAGAGGTCAACGACACCCTCGGCCACCAGCACGGCGACCATCTTCTCCGGGACGTGGCGCGCTGCTTTGTCGAGGTTGCCGGTTCGCGTGCCCTGGTCGCCCGCCTCGGCGGTGACGAGTTCGCGGTGCTGCTCACCGACGTGGCCAGCCCGGCCGAGGCGCAGGCCTTGGCGCAGGCGATGGTCGACTCGCTGTCCGAGCCGATGCGCCTGGACGGGGTCTCGGTCGAGGTCTCCGCCTCGCTGGGTGTCGCGATGGCCCCGCTGCACGGCGAGGACGTCTCCGGCCTGCTCAAGCGCGCCGACGTCGCGATGTACGCGGCCAAGGCCAACGGCGGCGGCGTCCGCCTCTACGACGAGGGCCTGCAGGAGGCCGCCAACCCGAGCCGGCTGGCTGTGGTCGGCGAGCTGCGTGCCGCCATCAAGGACGGCGGCATCGAGGCCTGGGTGCAGCCCAAGGCCTCGCTCATCGACGGCGCCATCGTGGGCGTCGAGGCGTTGGCCCGCTGGCGGCACCCGGTCGATGGTGTCCGCGGCCCGCACGAGTTCCTGCCGGTGGCCGAGGCCAACGGCATGATCGGCCCGCTCACCGAGGCCATGCTCGACTCCGCGCTGTCCTCCTGCGCCGCCTGGTTGCGCCGTGGCATCCAGGCCGGCATCGCGGTCAACGTCTCGCCGCGCAGCCTGAAGGACGCTGCGTTCGCCGACACCATTTCCGCGGTGCTGGCCCGGCACGAGGTGCCGGCCCACATGCTGACCCTGGAGATCACCGAGACCTCGCTGATGGCCGACAGCCCACAGGCGATCGACCTGCTGGTTCAGCTGGGCGCCCTGGGTGTGCGGCTGTCGATCGACGACTTCGGCACCGGATACTCCTCGCTGGCGTACCTGCGCCGGCTGCCGGTCAACGAGGTCAAGATCGACCGCGAGTTCACCTCCCGGATCAACTCCGACCCGCGCGTGCTGATGATCGTCCGCTCGGTCGCCGACCTGGCCCGCAACATGGGCATGGACACCGTGGCCGAGGGCGTCGAGGACGCCGAGATCTACACCACGCTGCGGGGCCTCGGCATCGGGCAGGCGCAGGGCTTCCACCTCTCGAAGCCGATGCCGGCCTCGGAGTTCCCGGCCTGGCTGGACCGCTACAACGAGGAGCTCGCCGGCCCGTGCCCCGTGCTCCCCGGCGGCCGCCGCCCCCGCACCACGGCCGCTGTGTAAGCCTCTTTCGCCCCGACACGCCGGGGCGGAGTTGCCATCAACGCCGGTCTGTCGGGCAAAATGACATGGACGTCATCTGTCCTTCTGGAGGCACGTCGAGATCGCAGGGGAAGGCGCATCTCGAGCCGAGTCCATCCAGGAGGAACACATGACGACCACCCGTGGAGTGCTGTACGTCCACTCTGCTCAGTCCGCCATGTGCCCACACGTCGAATGGGCTGTGGCGGGAGTGCTCGGTGTCTCGGTGAACGTCGACTGGACGCCGCAACCGGCCGCGCCCGCGCAGTGGCGCGCCGAGCTGTCTTGGCAGGGCGAGCGCGGGACCGCGGCGGCGTTGGCCTCGGCGCTGCGCGGCTGGAACCAGCTGCGCTATGAGGTCACCGAAGAGCCGGTGGCCGGCCACGAGGGCGCCCGCTACAGCTGCACCCCGACGTTGGGCATGTTCCACGCCGTGATCGGCGTGCACGGCGACATCATGATCTCCGAGGACCGGCTGCGCGCCGCTGTGCTGCGCTCTACCGAGACCGACGACTGCGAGCTGGCCGACGAGGTCGACCTGATGCTGGGTCAGCCCTGGGACGACGAACTCGAGCCCTTCCGCTACGCCGGCGACGGTGCGCCGGTCCGCTGGCTGCACCAGGTCGGTTAGCTCGCGCTGAACTGGTCCGCACGGAGGGACGCACGCACCATCCCCATCCCCAGCCCCAGATTCACGCCGAAAGTGCAGTCCCACAGGTCGAAGCGGCCCTTTTGACCTGGACAACTGCGCTTTCGTGGAACGCCGCGCGGTCTAGAGGGGCATGTTCGAGTGCGCGCCCCGAGCCGGGGGCTCGGTGAGGGCCCCGGCGATCGCCCGCGCGACGGCGGTGCGCGTCCGGGCCGGGGCGATGATGTCGTCGACAATCCCGGCCGCCACCGCGGCGTCGACCCCGCCCGCGTCCCGGGTGTGCTGGGCCGCCAGCGTCGCCTCCAACGCCGGCCGCTCTGATTCCTCGGCCGCGGCCAGGGCGCGCCGGTGCAGCACCCGTACCGCAGCCACTGCGCCCATGACCGCGATCTCGGCGCCCGGCCAGGCGAAGACCCGGGTCGCGCCGAGCGAACGCGAGTTCATCGCGATGTACGCCCCGCCGAAGGCCTTGCGGGTCACCACTGTCACCCGGGGCACGGTGGCGGCGCCGAAGGCGTGCAGCAGCTTCGCGCCCCGGCGAACGACGCCGTCCCATTCCTGCCCGACGCCGGGCAGGTAGCCGGGGGTGTCGACCAGGACGGCCAGCGGGACGCCGAACGCGTCGCACATCCGCACGAAGCGCGCCGCCTTCTCGGCCGAGGGCCAGTCCAGGCACCCGCCGAGGCGCTGCGGGTTGTTCGCGATGACGCCGACGGTGCGCCCGCCGATCCGGCCCAGCATCGTGACGACGTTCGGCGCGTACTCCGGCTGGAGTTCGATCGCGGTCCCGACGTCGAGCAGACGCTCGGCGATGGGACGGACGTCGTAGGTCTTGCGGGCCTCGGTGGGCAGTCCGGCCGCGAGGTCGGTGTCGTGGACGGCCTCGAGGTCGAGGCGGCCCGGGGCGCCGAGCAGGTCGATCAGGGCGCGGGTGGCGGTGAAGGCCGCGTTGTCATCGGGGGACACCACATGGACGACGCCGGAGGCGCGACCGTGGGGTTCCGGCCCGCCGAGCAGCGCCTGATCGGCCTGCTCGCCGGTCACGCTGGCGACCACGTCCGGGCCGGTGACGAACACCCGCCCATCCGGGCCGAGCACCACCAGATCGGTCAGGGCCGGCCCGTAGGCGGCCCCGCCGGCGGCCGGGCCGAGCACCAGCGAGATCTGGGGGATCCGGCCGGAAACCGCCGTCATCGCCGCGAAGATCCGCCCGACCGCGTCGAGGCCGGCGACGCCCTCGGTGAGGCGCGCCCCGCCGGAGTGCCAGATCCCGATCACCGGAATCTGATGGTCCGTCGCTTTGTGGTACACGTCCGCGATCAGCGCGCACCCCTCGGTGCCCATCGCGCCGCCCATCCGTGCCGGATCCGCCGCGAACGCGACCACCGGCGTGGAGTGCACGGTCCCGTTGGCGGCGCGGAACCCGCTCTCGGCGCCGTCCCACCACAGGTCCAGCGAGCCCGGGTCGAGCAGCCGCGCCAGCCGCACGATCGGGTCCCGCGCGTCCTCGCTCACCCGCCCGACCCTACGACCATGCGCGTGTCGTTCCGCGAAAGTGCAGAACGACAGGTCGAAATCGGGCAATTTACCTGCACAACTGCACTTTCGGCGGACGACACGCCGACACCGACGCGACAGCGGGGCGGCTCGGCGGCCTAGTAGGAGGTGAAGACCACGCAGACGTTGTGGCCGCCGAAGCCGAAGGAGTTGTTCAGCGCGGCAATCTGGCCGGACGGCAGGTCGCGCGGCTCGACGGTGACGATGTCGATGTCGGCCTCGTCGTCCTTGTCGTCCAGGTTGATCGTGGGCGGGGCGACCCGCTCGTACAGGGCGAGCGCGGTGGCGACGCCCTCGACGGCACCGGCGGCGCCGAGCAGGTGCCCGGTCATCGATTTGGTGGCCGAGACGGCGACGTGGTCCAGCTCGGAGCCGAGGACGTTGCGCAGGGCCAGGACCTCAGCGAGGTCGCCCAGCGGGGTCGAGGTCGCGTGGGCGTTGACGTGCTTGACGTCCGCCGCCGTGATCCCGGAGTTCTCCAGCGCGAAGCGCAGCGCGCGGGTGACTCCGGCGCCTTCTGGCTCGGGCTGCGCGATGTGGTGGGCGTCGGACGTCATTCCGGCACCGGCCACCACGCAGTAGATCCGCGCGCCGCGCGCCTTGGCGTGCTCCTCGGACTCCAGCACCAGCACGCCGGAGCCTTCGCCGAGCACGAAGCCGTCGCGGCCCTTGTCGTAGGGGCGCGAAGCCGCCTCCGCCTCGTCGTTGCGGGTCGACATTGCCTTCATCGCCGCGAAGGCGGCGATCGGCAGGGGGTGGATGCAGGCCTCGGTACCGCCGGCGAGCACCACGTCGGCGCGACCGTTGCGGATCATCTCCGCACCCATCGCGATCGCTTCGGCGCCGGACGCGCACGCACTGACCGGGGTGTGCACGCCGGCCCGGGCGGTGCGCTCGAGCCCGATCGCCGCGGCCGGGCCGTTCGGCATGAGCATCGGGATCGCGAGCGGGGAGACCAGGCGCGCGCCCTTGCGCTGGAGGGTGTCGTAGGCCGCGAGCAGCGTGGTGATGCCGCCGATGCCGGAGGCCACCACGACGCCGAGCCGCTCGGGATCGACGTTGATGGCTTCGTCGCCGCCCGCGTCCGCCCACGCGTCCCGGGCGGCGATCACGGCGAACTGCCCGCCGCGGTCGAGGCGGCGGGCCTGCACCCGGTCCATCACCTCGGACGGCTCGACCATCACCCGGGCCGCGATCTGCACCGGGACGTCGACCACCCAGTCCTCGGTGAGGGTGCGCACGCCGGACTGGCCGGCGAGGAGCGCGGACCACGTCGACTTGGCATCTCCACCGACAGGTGTGGTCGCTCCCACACCGGTGACGACGACAGTTCGTGTGCTCATGCGCTCCTCCTCGGCCCGGTCAGTGACGGAAACGGGTCAGGCGTTCGCCGCGATGAAGGCCACCGCGTCGCCGACCGTCTCGAGCTTCTTGACCTCGTCGTCCGGGATCTTGACGCCGAAGCGCTCCTCGGCGGCCACGATCACCTCGACCATCGAGAGCGAGTCGATGTCCAGGTCGGCGATGAAGGCCTTGTCCGGCTGGACGTCCTCCGCCGGGATGCCGACGATCTCGTTCACGATTTCGCCCAGTCCAGCGATGATCTCGGCCTCGGATGCCATGCGGTGCTCTCCTGTCGTTCGCGCGGGTGATCGGGGTTTGCTCGGTACGGGCGGCCGGTACGGCCGTCCGGCTCAGCGTAGGGCGAAGGCGCTGTGCGGCCTGATCAGGGGTTCCGGATCAGGGGATGGTCACCACCTGCGCGGCGAAGCTCAGACCGGCCCCGAAACCGACGAGCAGCGCGGTCGACCCGCTGGCGATCTCCCCGCGCTCGAGCATGGTCTCCATCGCGAGCGGAACCGAGGCGGCCGAGGTGTTGCCCATGTCGACGATGTCCCGGGCGATCGCGACGTGCGCGGGCAGTTTGAGCGCGCGCACCATGGCGTCGGTGATCCGCATGTTCGCCTGGTGCGGGATGAAGGCGTCGAGGTCGTCCAGGGTCAGGCCCGCCACTTCGACCGCCCGGCGCGCGACCGGGGCCATCTCGTAGGCAGCCCAGCGGAACACCTGCTGACCGTTCATCCGCAGGAACGCCCGCTCGCCGGCAGTCGCCTTGTCGACCCAGTCGCCGTTCATCTCGATCGCCGAGGCCCGCGCGCCGTCGGCGCCCCAGACCACCGGACCGATGCCCGGGACCTCGGACGGACCGAGCACCGCGGCGCCGGATCCGTCGCCGAAGATGAAGGCGATGCCGCGGTCGGTCTTGTCGATGATCGAGGTGAACTTCTCGGTCCCGATCACGAGCACGTACTCCGCGCTGCCGGCGCGGATCATGTCCGAACCGAGCGCGACGCCGTGGCAGAACCCGGCGCAGGCGATGTTGATGTCGAACGCAGCAGAGTTGACGGCGCCGAGCCGGCTCGCCACCTCCGGGGCCGCGGCGGGGATCGGGTTGGTCACCGTGCAGGAGGCCACCATCACGGCGCCGATCTGCTCCGGCGAGATGCCGGCCGCGGCGATGGCCTTGCCGCCGGCCGCCACCGACAGGTCCTGGATCGTCTCCTCCGGCAGCGCGAAGCGCCGGGTGGCGATGCCGGACCGGGTGCGGATCCACTCGTCGGTGGAGTCGATGTGCTCGCAGATCTCGTCGTTGGTGACGACGCGGGCCGGGCGGTAGCCGCCGACGCTGAACAGCCGGCTGTGCGCCGCGCCGGTCGACGGCCGGATGGGCTTGTTACCGGTGGAGTTGCCGGTGGAGCTCATGACGAACCCAGCAGCTCGCGGGCCGCATCCAGGTCGTCAGGGATCTTCACGGCAATCGACGCTACGCCGCGCATGCCGCGCTTGGCGAGGCCGACGAGGGTCCCGCCGGGGAGCAGCTCGATGATGCCCGTCACGCCGGCGCCCAGCATCGACTCCATGCACAGGTCCCAACGCACCGGGTTACTGACCTGGCGGACGAGCCGGTCCAGCACCTCGGCGCCGGTGGCGACAGCGGCGCCGTCGGCGTTCGACAGCAGGGTGGTCAGCGGGTCGGCGGGGGTCAGGGTCGCGGCGAGGGCGGCCAGCTTTTCGACCGCGGGCGCCATGTGCGTGGTGTGGAACGCGCCGGCCACCGACAGTGGGATCAGCCGGGCCTTCTCCGGGCCGTCCTCGGTCAGGGCGGCCAGCTGCGCCATCGTGCCGGCGGCCACGATCTGGCCGGCGCCGTTGTCGTTGGCCGGGGTCAGGCCGTGCTCGGCGAGCTTGGCCAGCACCGCCTCGCGGTCGCCGCCGAGAACGGCCGTCATGCCGGTGGGGGTGACGGCGGAGGCCTCGGCCATGCCGCGGCCTCGGGCAGCCACGAAGGCCATGGCGGCCTCCGCGCTGAGCACGCCGGCCGCGGCGGTGGCGGTGAGCTCACCGACGCTG
>NZ_JACDFE010000081.1 GCF_013815995.1 Sporichthya sp. | reverse complement strand
GTAGTAGACACGGTCCTGCACTGGACCCCGGCGGTTCGGGTGCTCGCGGTGGACGGCGGCATCGATCCCGCCCTCGCGGAACGGCTCGCGTCCCGGAACGAGGTGGACGTCGCGTGCGCCCAGGATCCCGGGCTCGCCGGGTCGCTGCGGGCCGTCCTCGACCTGATCGAGGATGACGATCTCGCCCTGGTCGCCGGCGACACCGAGGTCGGGCCGGGCTGGCTCGCCGGGCTGCGGCGCGCAGCGGCGGACGGCGCCGGTGCGGTGGAGGCCGCTGACCACACCGCGGCGCCGGCCTGGCCGGCGCACCTGGGCTGGCCGGAGATCTGCCGCGCTCTGGCCCGGGCCGGTCTGCCCTCCACGCTCGAGGCGAGCCCGGGCACCGGGCGCTGCGTCTACCTGCCGGGCGCGACCGTGGCCCGACTGCGCGAGAAGGGCGTTCCCGCCGAACCGACCTGGACCGGGGTGTGGCGGACGCTGGGGGACGTCGGCCCGTACCGGTCCGCCCCGCGGGTGGCCGTGCGGGGCAACCCGACCGCCACAGCCGCCTCGGCGACGGCACCGGAACTGGCCGCTCCGGTCGGCCAAGCGGTAATGCGAATTCAGGAGCGCCTGCGGGCGGCGGATGGCGTGCGTCCCTTGCGGGTGTACGTCGCGGGCGCCCCCGCCATGAGGGACGCTGCCGTCGACCTCGCCGCGAACCTCTCGAGCTATCAAGACTCCCTCGTGCTCACCGTCGACGGCACGCGGGTCGAGGCCGGACGCGTCGAACGCGGCACGCTGGTGCTCGAGGACGCGTGGGACGGAGGCTGTACGTCCGTCGCGGGGTTTGCGGTCGAGCGCGGTGCCGAGGTGCTCCACCTCCTGCCCGGGCCGGACACCCCGGTAGCCGACGTCACCGAGGCCTGCGCCCGTCTCGAACTGCCGTGCGTTCGGGGTACTGAAAGCGTCTCCGACATCTCGGGCCTGCGTCCCGTCAGGACGCTCGGGATGCGAGCCGCGGGTCCGCTGCGGATTTTGGTCCTGACGGAGGCCGGGGACGTCGACAGGGAGTACGTGTGTGGCCTCGCAACGCAGCTGGGCGCCGGCGTGGAATGGCACCTGCTCGGCCCGGGCGCAGAGTCGCTGGCCGAGGTCGGGGTAGTGCACGGCATCCACCGGCGTGACCTGCTGGCTCGCGTGGTGGAGGGCATCGACCCGGACCTGTCCTTGGTCGCGGGAGCGCGACCCGAGGTGGCACCGGCTGGACTGAACCAGTCCTGGGCCCTGGGTGTTCCTGTGTTGGTGCCGGACGCCGGGGTGTCCGCCGACAGGGTCCGGGGGAGCGGTGGCGGAGTGGTGCTCCCGGCGGCCGACCTGGAAGCGGCCGCGTCGGCCGTGCGTTCAGTCGGCGCCAGCCTCACGCGACTCCGGCGGGAGGTGCCGCGCGCGGTGGCCCCGCACCTCGCCGCGCTGGAGGGGTACCGCGAGCTCTACGACTCGCTGATTACCCGCGCCCCGCGGGTGCGCCTGGGTTATGTGATGCAGGGGGCGCTGGGGCGGCACGGCAGCTGCCAACACCTGCGCGTGCTGCAGCGGCTGACCCTGATCCCACCGGCGGCCCGGCTGACTGCACGGCAGATCTATCCGGCCGAGGTGCTTGCCGGGGTCCCCGACCTGGACGTGCTGCTGGTCCAGCGTGACGGCCTCGCGGAGCGCACGGACGATGCCCTTGCCGCGGCCCGGGCGGCCGGAGTCCGCGTCGCCTTCGAGATCGACGACGACCTCATGCATGTTGACGCGGCGCATCGGATGTCGGTGGACGCCGACGTGCACGATCAGATGGCCCGGCGGCTCATCCGGGTGGCCCGGTCGGCAGGGCGCTCCGTGGTCACCACGGAGGACCTGGCCCTTCGGGTGCGGGACCTGGCGGCGGTCGCGGCTACCGTCGTGCCCAACGACCTGGACCCGCGGCTGTGGCTGCGTGAGATCGCGACCCAGGCCGCCCCCACGGACGAAGCGCTGCGCGTGCTGTACATGGGTTCGAGCACCCACCTGGAGGACCTGCTCCTGCTTCGGCCCGCGATCGAGGGCGCCCGGAAGCGCTTGGGTCGTGACGTCGTGCTGGAGATCATCGGCATCGCTGCCGCGTTCGAGGGCGACGACTGGGTCACCCGCCGGCCCGTACCCGCCTCCGCGCGGAACTATCCGGACTTCGTGCCCTGGCTGCGGGCACGCCGGCTGCGGTGGACCGCGGCGCTGGCGCCGCTGGTCGACACGGAGTTCAACCGCTGCAAGAGCGACCTGAAATTGCTGGAGTACGCCTTGCTGGACCTCCCCGTGGTCGCCTCGGACGTCGGCCCCTACCGGGGACGCGAGAATCTGGCCCTGCTCACGCCCAATGATCCGGCCTCCTGGGCCGACGCGCTGACTGGCTGTCTGGCAGATTCGGTGGCAGCCAGAGCGCGGGCAGAGGTGGCCCGGGAGCACGTCCTGACCCACCGGATGCTGAGCCCGCAGCGCGCCGGAGCGTGGCTGGAGACGGTGCTCGGCTGACCCAGGCCCATACCTTGGGTCGCTGCGCGCGGCAGGCGCAATCGAGGTCGGGATGATCCGGGGATCTACGGCGGCGGAGATCGAGGCCGCCGTGGGCGGACGGGTCCCAGTTCGCCCTACGGGTTACCTACACAGATCGAGCCGGTCCGACAAGGACACCAGCGCCAAGGGATATGCGCGTCTCTGGCTAAGGCGTGACGGCTCGTACCCGCCATCAGCCAGCCTTGCCGCGGCGCACGCGCTCCAGTTCGACCGCGAGCCGCAAGGCATAAGTCTGGGCCGCCTTGGCTTCGGCCTTGGCTTCGCGGACCGCGAACTCGATCTGCCTCTCGAAGGTTCCCTCGAGCCGGGAGAGCTGTCGGCGCAAAGTCGTCAACTGCTCGACAGCGTCCAAGTACAGATCGGCTAGGCGCTTGTCCTCATCGACGGCCCCCTCATCGATCTCGGCCGGCGGGTACATGCGCTCCCGCCAGGAGTCGGGCTCGGGAACGGGGACCCCGACGGCTCGTGCGGTCGCTTCGAGATAGCCGCGCCCGTACTTGAGGTCCGGCTCGAGATAGGCGCCCTCGGCCCACTCGTTCCAGGCATTGATGAGGACGAGGCCGTCATCCGGGGTGCGTTCGTGGACGGCGCGCAGCCAGCGTTCGTAGAGGTCCGGCGTGCTGCCGTGCACCACCAAACTCTTGCCGTCGCCCCGGCGGGCGGTGTTGTCCCAGGACGGAATCACGCACTCATGGCGCGTCCACTCTGGCTGCGGCGCAGCCAAATAGGTTTCCATCGTCTGTTCGTACGAGTAGATGAAGTTGTTCGGGCTACAACCCGACTTCTTGATCCGCGGCACGGTCGGATTCAATCCGTGCGGCAGGAACTGCGCAGCCGTGTCTGCGCCGTACCCGGCCGGGTCGTTGAAATCGCCGTGGGTGTCGAATTTAACAATGCGCACTTCGCCCAGACCCGCGCTGCGCCAGTACTGCCGCCACCGGTCGATAGTTCCCTTGGGGTCCGGGATCGTCTGGACGCGGTAGATGAAGAGCAGTGGCTTTCCGGCGAGTCGTAGGTAGCGCGGGTGGGACATCGCACGGAGCAGGAAGCGGCCGTGCTCAACTTCGTCCTCGGCGCTATAGGTCTGCTTGAGAAGCACTTCGTGCTGACTGGCGTCCCAGTGCCGACTCCAGTTCTCGTTCGCCCAGGCCAGGCAGAACGGGATGTCCGGTGCGCCGTTGTCGAGGACGTCATCTATCACCCGACTGAGCGGGCGCGTGCCGTGGAACCAATAGTGGTAATAGCAGAAGGCGTCGATGCCGTGCTGGGTTGCGAGCCGTGCCTGCTGTTCGCGGACCTCGCGCACGCGCAGGTCGTAGAAGCCCAAGTCGGCCGGGATTCGCGGCTGGTAGTGGTCCTGGAAAAAGGGGCGGGCCTGCGCCACGTTGCGCCACTCGGTGAACCCCGCGCCGTACCAGGCGTCGTTCTCCGGGATCGGATAGAACTGCGGCAGGTAGTAGGCGATGGTGGTTGGGCGGCCCGTCGTCACCGCGCGGCTGCCCGGAGTTTGCGCATCAGGATCCGTGCAGGCGCCGTGTAGCGAACGACCTTGCTGCGGCGCAGTTTGGTGAGGTCCCTCTGCGCCAGGGTTACCTGCTTCTGAAGCCGATTTGCGCGACGCTGCGTTTCCCGGTGGGCTTGCTTCTCCGCCTTATGGGCGAACGCCAGCGCCTCGTGCTCGGCCTTGAGCGTGACGTACTGGTCGGCCAGCTTCGCGAGTTGGTCGCTCCCGTCGTCCTTCACCGCGGTGAAGACGAACTGGTAGGTCTCCGACTCCGGGTCGGCCAACACCTCGTTGACAACGGCGGTCGGCACGTCTTTGCGATTGACCCGCAGCTCGGTCTCGAAGGCGGGGATACGGACGCGCTGCATGTCCACGATCACCAGTCCGGCGCGGCGCACGAATTCCTGGACCGTCTTGTGGGTGAAGAACCGAATGTGTGTCTCGTCGAGCAGGCCGACCGGTCGGTAGTCGAACTTGCCCTGCATGAGCGCCATTCGGACGTCGGCATGCGCGATATTCGGCAGCGAGATGACGATCTTCCCACTAGGCGCGAGCTTTTCGACGGCTTGCAGGAGGACACGGTCCGGGTCTAGCAGGTGCTCGAGGACGTCGCCGGCGAGCACCGCGTCAAACTGGCCGCTGATCGCGCCGAGCGTCTCCGGATTGTTCAGGTCGCCGATGACAACTGACTCAGCCGCATCCTTGAGGTGAACGGCGGCGTCGGGGTCGAACTCGACCGCAGTCACCTTGTTGTTCCAGTTCGCCATCGCCCGCGTCATGTGCCCGTTGGCCGCACCCAGCTCCAGCACGCGCTGGTTCCAGCCGATCATGCGAAGCGCGATCGCATGCGAGTTGTTGGAGGCGTTGGGGTTCACGGCCGTGTCGTAACGGCTGGTGGACATTCGGCTCCTCGTGCCAGTGGGGACCGGTCAACCGACCAATTTTCGTGAACCTGGAGGGTACCGCATCACGAATCAAAGTGGTCTTTGTCGACTTTGGATGAAGCAGAGCGCAAGACGGCAGGTGCCGACGCGGGATCCGCGCTAAGGCGTACCCTGCTCAGGGTCGTGAACCCCCGGCTCGTGCGCGTTTGGCGACCATTCTGGCGGCTGCCATGGGTTGCCGCAGTGGATTCCGTTTGAGCCGGGCGACCGCCGCGTCCCGCTGGCGGCGGACCACAGTGAGCTCGGCGCGGAGCGCCTCGATCTCCTCGCGCTGACGCTTGCGCCGCCGGAGCTCCAGTTCATGGTTGGTCTGCAGCTCGACGTAGGCCAAATGAAGGCGTTCGTGCGCTGTGCTCAGTGCCGCCAGTTCGGCAGCCATCGTCGCATGCAGCTGCTCATGAGCCAGCGCCGAATTGACGCGGAGCGCCTGAAGCTCCGCCTCGAGTTGGCTGGTGCGGTCGGTCGATGCATCCACCTCGATCATGACTTCCTCCAGAACGCGCCGCTACGGTCGATGGCCTTGACCGGATCGGTGATCTCGCGCTTCGCGCGGAAGTCTTCGGTGGCTTGCCGGCACGCCGCAATCTCGACGTAATCGTCGAGGATGACGAAGCCTCCGGGAGTGACCTTGTCGTAGAGGTTCTCCAGGACCACGATCGTGGAGCTGTACATGTCGCCGTCCAAGCGAAGCACGGCGATCTGCTCGATGGGCGCGGAAGGAATTGTCTCCTCGAACCAGCCTTTGACGAACGTCACCTTGTCATCCAGCAGGTCGTAGCGCCGAAAGTTGTCTTTGACTTGCTCCACCGTTACGGCGAGCGCCTCGGCGGTGTAGAGGACGTCGCCAGCGTCATGGGGGAAGTGCTCTTCGCTTGGCGGCGGCAGCCCCTCGAAGGAGTCACACGCCCAGATCTGGCGGTCCGTCACCCCGTGGGCAGCCAAGATCGCACGCATGTAGATGGTCGCCCCCCCGCGCCACACACCGGTCTCTACGAGGTCGCCTGGGGTCCCTTCCGTGATGACTGCTTCCACGCACTCGCGGATGTTGGCGAGCCGCCGGAGCCCGATCATGGTCTCAGCGTCGGCGGAAGGCCATCCACGCCCCTCCGCACGGTCCTCCGGATCGGCGGGGAGCGCTTGCACAAGCGCGACCTGGGCGGGCGCCAGCGAGTCGAACAGCAGGTCGCGCAGGTAAGCCGCGTAGCTGTGCTTGGAGACGTTGACCAGTCCGCCGCTGCCACTGCCCTCGAAGCCGGTGCGGGTGAGCACCCGTGCCATCAGGTCGAGATAAAGGTCCCGAGGCGTGGCTGTGGAAAGAACGCGGGAGTCGCTCATATGTTCCTCACATCTCGGCAGGCGAGTGGCAGGGCCCGGGTGGCGGCCGCAGCGACGTCGTCGGCACGATGGTACCCAGCCCGCAGCGGTGCCCGGGGCTAGCTCGGGTTGGCGGGGACTTGAGGAGCGCGCGCGTGGTGGTGCTGCCGGTAGGTGCGTGGTTGCTCCTGTGGCTGCTCGTTGCGCGGCAAGGGGCGGTCTTGGGCTTCCCCGGGCTGAACCGCAGGGCAGCGCTGGTCATCGCGTTCGGCGCCCACCAGGTATTGCTCGTGGCGATCACTGAGGCCGCAAGTATGGGCCATCACCTGACCCGGGGCACGGTCGCGCTGGCCTGGCTGGGGATCGTCCTGGTCCTGGTGGCCTCCGTCCGACGTGAGCTCCCGTGCCTGGCCGCCACGGGCGTCGACAGGATCGGTGCGTTGCGCCATGCCGACCGCCGACTCGACGACGTGCGGATCGGCTCGGCCAGCGTGGCGGCAATGGTCGCGGTCCTCATGGCGCTTGCGTGGCTGTACCGGCCGAACAACGGGGACTCGCTGGTGTACCACCTCGCGCGGGTCGAGCACTGGGTGCAGAACAACTCCGTCCACACGTTCGCCACGCATTACCTCGCCCAGGTCGAGCTCAGCCCCTTGAGCGGTTACAACTTCGCGCACCTCCACCTGCTCACCGGTGGTGATCGACTGGACGGCTACCCGCAATTGCTGGCAACCGTCGTGTGTGTGCTGGGGGCGTCAGAGCTCGGCCGCCGACTGGGGCTTGGTCGCCGGGGTCAGGTCCTGACGGCCTTGCTCGTCATGACGATTCCGAACCTGGTGCTTGAAGCGACCAGCACGCAGAACAATAATTTCGCCGCTGCCGTCGGCGTGACGCTCATGGTCGTGCTGACCTCGCCGTTGGACGGCAGGTGGACCCGTCGAGCCGTCGCCGTCGGTCTGAGCGGTGGGCTCGTGATCCTGGTCAAGGGCACCCTGGTCGCTCTGCTCGGCCCGCTCGGATTGGCGCTGCTCGGGATCGCGCTGTACCGAGCGGGGCGGGAAGTCGGGACTCGCACTGTGGTGCTCCGCGCGTCATTTGCCGCAATCGTGGCGGTGGTTGCGGTGCTCGTGCTCGCGGGGCCGTTCGTGGCGCGCAATTACGAAATGTTCGATGCGCCCAACGGGCCGGTGACGGACAGCACGATCAGCACGAACCTGACGGCCCGCGCAGCGGCCGCAAACATCGTCCGGAGCACAGCCGGCGAGTTCGCCAGCGGTGACGGGTTGTTCCCGTCGTCGGCTAGCCGTGTCATCCAAGACGCGTTGGAGCACGTCTACAACCAGACGGGTGTTGACCCCAATGACGTGAACTACCTGCTGGGTACCGTCCCCAACGCATTCCAGCGGACCTACGAAGTCGACTCCGAGCGGGCTGAGGCGTACGGAGCGAACCCGTTCCACACGGTGCTGATCGTGGCGGCGTTCGTAGCGATCATCGCTGCTTTCGCTCGGGACCGGCGCCGGTACACCTTGCCGCTGGCGCTGGCCGTCAGCCTTGCCCTCGGTTTCTTCGCCTTCACGGCGACGGCGCGGTGGAGCGTGTTTGCGGTGCGTTATTACACCCCGTCGGTGGTCTTGTGGTGCCCGCTGATCGTGCTCGCGATGCGCGCTCTGCCGCGGCATGCGGTGCGTCTCGTGGCTGTGGTTCTGGTCGCCGCGGCCATGCCGCAACTGCTGAACAACGGGGCGCGCTCCCTGATTCATCCCCGTTATCACTTCGACAACGCGCTGGCACCGTACTTCCTCTCGAAGCATTTCTCGGAGAAGGGCGAGGCAATGAAGCGCCGGCAGGTGCAGTCCTTCAGTCTCACCACCGCCACGATCGCGGACTCCGCCTGCCGTCGGGTGGGTATCGCCAATTGGATCCTCATTGAGTACCCGCTCTGGGTCGGTCTGCGTGATCGTCACTGGCCAGGGCTCATGAATGACGTCCAGGTGACCAACGAGAGCAAGCGCTACGAGGTGCCGGACTTCAAACCGTGCGCGCTGATTCGCCAGGTGGACAAGACCTACGTGTCCGCCGACGCGGGCAAGGTCGCCTACCGGTTCCACATCCTCGCGTTGTCGGTCGACCCGGCCGAGCTGGGCCGTGCGGCCCCGCCGCGCGGATTCGAAGGCGACGGCCAGATCGACGTCTACCCCGGCTCCGGTTGGCAGCTCGGCGACCACGGACCGACTGCGTTTCTCGATGGTGCCGTCCTGTATCTCCGCGCTACGGAGGACGGCATTGCCACCGTGCGCATTCAACTCAGCGAGCCACTGCACGGCAGCCTCAAAGCACCCGCGGCGGAAAGGGTCGCGGTCTCCGGCCTTGGGGTCATGTTGCGGGTCCGAGTCGGGCCCGGGATCACCGAACTGCGGCTGAACCCGTCGGGCGATTCTGAGATCAAGGCGCGTGTCTCCGCCGTGGCAGTGCGACGCGACTAATCAAGCACGTCCTCGGTCGCCTCGGCGCGAGGATCACCGGCGGGACGCCCGTGCAGGCGGGGGCGCACGCGTGCCACAAATTGGTAGGCGAACAACGTGGGTCGCGCGCGGACGAGTCCGCGGTCCACCTTGCGGGCCACCGTGCCCTTCTTGCCCTGGCCGTCGCTGATCACATCGAACGGGAGGCCGGTGTAGGCGAACTCCTCCACCGCGTAGCGCGACTGCCGCAGGAGGTTGAGGAAGCTGCGGCGCGTGAAGAAGCGCAGATGGGTCTTGTCCAGAATGCCGCGCCGGTCGTAGTCGAAGACGCCGAAGGCACTTCGCGTACGCGGATACCAGTGCGCGAAGTTGGGCGTCGAGATCAGGGCCTGACCGGTCGGCGCGAGCACGTCCGCGACCTGCTGCAGCACCTCTTCGGGCCGGCTGCAGTGCTCGATGACATCAGCCAGGATCACGTAGTCGAAATCGCGCCCGACCTCGGCGGGGATGCCGCCCTCCAGGTTGCCGAGCACAAAGCGGTCCACCCGGTCACGGACGCCGTCGACCTCGATCGAGTCGACGCCGGTGACGTGGAAGCCCAGTCCACGCACCATCTCGGCGAATCTTCCGCCCGAGCATCCGAGGTCCAGGACCCGGCCCGGCGGGAGCTGCTCCAGCATGCCGAGGATCGTGGTGTGGGAGGTGCATTCGCTGTCCTTGATGTCGTACTCGTCGGACTGCGGAACCCAGGGGTGCGCGCCGATGCCGACCTTGCTCAGTCGGTACTTCACGACGTCACCCACGACGTCCCGGGCGTACTTTAGACCGTTGACGTAACAGATCTCGTCGCCGTAGTACGTCGGGATCGGAATCTCGACGATGCGCTTTCCCGCGTCCAGCAGCTGGACGATGATCTGGGTATCGAAGTCGAAGTCGTACGTATTGCGCTCGAACGGGATCGACTCCAGCGCCGCGACGCTGTAGGCCCGGTAGCCCGAGTGGAATTCGGAGAGCTCCGTGCCGAGCAGCGAGTTCTCGATCTTGGTAAGGAGGCGGTTGCCGATGTACTTGTAGGCCGGCATCCCACCGGCGCGGGCGGCACCGGGGGTGATCATGCGGGAGCCGAACACCGCGTCACATTCGCCCCGGGCCAAGGGGGCGATCATGTCCGGCAGGCACTCGGGTGCGTACTGGCCGTCGCCGTGCAGCAGCACGACGATGTCGAGGCCGCGCTCGATTGCCAGTTGATATCCCGCGATCTGGTTGCCGCCGTAGCCCAAATTGCTCCGGTGCCGCACCACGGTCGCCTTGGCTGAAGGGTTTTGATCCCGCCAGGCCGTGCCTACCTCGAAGGTCGCGTCCTGGCTCGCGTCATCGCAGATCAGGATCTCGTCGATCTGCGCATGGAAGTCAGTGGGGATGCGGTCAAGCGTCGCCGCGAGGGTGTCCTCGGCGTTGTACGCGACGACGAGGACACCGATTCGAGGCGGGTCGGACCGCCCGATCGGGGCAGAGAGGTCGGAGCGACCGGTCTGGGGCATGGACGGACCTTACCCAAGTGGAGGAGGCGACCAGAAACTTGTCCGTGCTAGGCGAGTTCGAACTCCGGCTCGTCCAACCCGCGACGGTCGGCGTCCGAGCGCAGTAGCAGCGCGGTCCGCGAAAGCGCCGGGCCGGGGCCGGCCGGGCCGAGCCCGATGAAGAACTCGCAACCACCGACGGACTCGCGGAAGCCGGTCTCCCGAAGGCTGATGTGGCCCAGTTCTGCGAGGTCGTGCAACAGAAGTCGGAGATGGTTCGGTGTGAACACCCAGTGGTGGGTGTCGGCGTAGATGTCCGGGTCGAACTCCGCCGCGTACTGGCGCGCCTGTTCGGTGGTGTAGATCCATTCATAGGCGCCGTCGGTGCCCCGGGTCCATGCGATCGTCCGGCCTCGCCAGGCGGCATAGAGCGCCGCCTCGGTCATCACGCCGACTGAGTGCACGCCGGACTCCGTCGTCGCGGCGTCGATCACCGAGGCCAGCGACGAGCGCTCCCTGAAGCGGTCGAAGCAATACCGGTGGTCCGGGACGAACAGCGCCAGCGTGCCGGTCGGTGTCAGCAACTGCGCGCAGTCGTTGACAAAGTCGATGAGCGACGTCGTGTGCTCGAGCACGTGGGCGGCGACCACGACGTCGTATCGGCCTTCAACGCAGGCCGAGAGCGGCTTGCCTGGCGTCAACACGAAGTCGACCTCTTCGATCGCCGAGACGTCGACGTTCTCGAACCCGTCGTACTTGGCGTGCAGTCCCTCCAAGGAGGCGTGGTCGGCGGTCTTCGTGGGGAAGCCGTCCCGCTTCGGCAGCGTGGGGTAGTGGGACGGGCCGATCTCCAGGAAGGTGCCGTCCCGGCCGGCGGTGCTGAAGATGATGCGCCGACGAATGCTCGCCAGGCTGCGTTGGGGCTTCGTCGCTTTCGGTGGAGCCGACGGCCGAACGGAGGGTTGAGGCGCCCCCGTCACCGCCCATTTCGCGAACCTCAGACGTTGGACAGCGCCGGCCGACAAGCGGCTCCGCACGGCCGTGCGAACGCGCGCCGCGGGGGAGCGCATGCTCACCACCCCCGCGCCCGCCACTCCGCGATATTGGGCCGCTCGTTGCCGAGCGTCGTGTCGCCGCCGTGCCCTGGGTACACCCACGTCTCGTCCGGGAGCCGGCCGAACAGCTTGGTCTCGACCCCGTCGATCAGAGTCGCGAAGTTGTCCGCGTCCTTGAAAGTGTTACCGATCCCACCGGGGAATAGGCAGTCCCCGGTGAACAGGTGCGGGTGACCTGATGGATCGTCATAAACGAGAGCGATGCTGCCCGGTGTGTGGCCGACCAGATGGATCACGGAGAGCGAGACGTCGCCGACGGTGATGGTGTCGCCGTCGGTGACTGGGTCGTCGGTGGCGACCGGGATGCCCTCGGCATCGAGCTCGTGGGCGGTGGTCCGGGCGCCGGTGGCGCTCTTCACCTCGGCGAGGGCCTGCCAGTGGTCGTAGTGCTGGTGCGTGGTCACGATGTGTCCGAGGGAACCGCCCACCATCGCGATGATGGTCTGGGCGTCATTGGCCGCGTCGATCAGCAACTGCTCCCCGGTGGAGCGGCAGCGCAGCAGGTAAGTGTTGTTGTCCATCGGGCCGACGGAGGCCTTGGTGATGACCAGGCCGGCCAGCTCGCGGACATCCGGGGTACCGCCGACGGTCACCTTGCCGCTGTACGTGTGCACGCGTGCCTCCTCGTGGTCTGGGCTTCATCGTGCCGCGCCGGGGGAAGAGGGCGCGCAGAGCCCTGACAAACGTCTCGGGCGCCGCGCCGATTCCTACCATGGTATGTCACACTGCGGTATGATGACCTCGTGAAGGTGGACAAGATCAGCATCTCGTTCGAGGCCGAACTCGGCGACGCCGTTCGCACCGCCGCCGCGCAGGCTGGCCAGCCGGTGTCGGCCTGGTTGGCGGAGGCCGCCGCAGCGAAGCTCCGTCGGGATGCACTCGGCGCATTCCTCGACCAGTGGGAGACGGAGCACGGGCGGTTGACCAAGGTGGAGTTAGCGAAAGCGGAACGCGAACTCGGCCTTGCGCAGGTAGCCCGGCGAGGATGAGCGCCCTGGTCCTGGACGCGGGCGCGTTACTCGCCGTCGACCGCGCCGACCGGGCGATGATTGCCCGCCTACGCACCGCAGAGCGGCACGATCTGCCCCTCCGCTCCAACGCGATGGTCATCGCCCAGGTGTGG
Organism: Sporichthya sp.; assembly: GCF_013815995.1. GTDB lineage: Bacteria > Actinomycetota > Actinomycetes > Sporichthyales > Sporichthyaceae > Sporichthya. The sequence goes on along the minus strand of NZ_JACDFE010000081.1, from coordinate 4,400 downwards.
CGTGACGAGCGTGGACGACAGGCGGAGTTGGCGCGGATGCTCAAGGCCGTGGATGTCCACGAGGTCGATCAACCGACGGGCCGCGCAGCGGGCGTCTTGCTCGGGCAGACAGGCCTGACCGATGCGGTGGATGCCACCGTCGCGCTGCTTGCACAGACCGGGGACCAGGTGCTGACCAGTGACGTCGCCGATCTCAAGCGACTGCTCGGGGCGCTCGGTCGATCGGCCCCCGTCGTCCGCTGCTGACCCCACACGGGCAGTCCGGCACGCCTCGATGCTGTCCGCGTTGCCGTGCCCGCGGAGCGGGTCGGCCGCTGACAGCTTCACCCGATCGGCAAGGATGAGTTCGCCGAGTATCTGGGTGCGCTCTCGCCCGCCACGATGCGAGGCGTCGATCAGGCGCTTCGCCTGGGGTTAGCCCTCTGACCTGGTCATGCCGGACTGGGGTGAGAGCGGACCGGTGCCCGAACTGCCGTTGTCACACCTCCCGCCTACGATGACCGCGGGTCCATCTCGGGCCCGTGCGGGGACTGCGAAGGGCATAGGGGTGGCGGACCGACTGATCGTCCGAGGGGCGCGCGAACACAACCTCAAGGACGTTTCCCTCGACCTGCCGCGGGACAGCCTGATCGTCTTCACCGGGCTCTCCGGCTCGGGCAAATCCAGCCTCGCGTTCGACACGATCTTCGCCGAGGGCCAGCGCCGCTACGTCGAGTCGCTCTCGGCCTACGCGCGCCAGTTCCTGGGCCAGATGGACAAGCCCGACGTCGACTTCATCGAGGGCCTGAGCCCTGCCGTCTCGATCGACCAGAAGTCCACCAACCGCAACCCGCGCTCCACCGTCGGCACCATCACCGAGGTCTACGACTACCTGCGGCTGCTCTACGCCCGGGCCGGCAGCCCGCACTGCCCGCAGTGCGGCCGCCCGATCGCGCGCCAGACTCCGCAGCAGATCGTCGACCGCGTGCTCGAGCTGGAGCAGGGCAGCAAGTTCCAGGTGCTCGCCCCGGTGATCCGGGAGCGCAAGGGGGAGTACGGCGAGCTGTTCCGCGAGCTCGTCTCCAAGGGCTTCTCCCGGGCCCGCGTCGACGGCGTCGTGCACTCCCTCACCGAGCCGCCGACGCTGAAGAAGCAGGAGAAGCACACCATCGAGGTGGTCGTCGACCGGCTCGCGGTGAAGGCCTCCGCGAAGCGCCGGCTCACCGACTCCATCGAGACCGCGCTCGGTCTGTCCAGTGGTCTGGTGACGCTGGAGTTCGTCGACCTGCCGGAGGACGACCCGAACCGCGAGCGCGTCTTCTCCGAGCACCTGGCCTGCCTCTACGACAACCTCGACTTCGAGGAGCTCGAACCGCGCTCGTTCTCCTTCAACTCCCCGTTCGGTGCCTGCACCGAGTGCGCCGGTCTGGGCACCAGGATGGAGGTGGACCCCGAACTCGTCGTGCAGGACCCCTCGCTGTCCATCGCGGACGGGGCGATCTCGCCCTGGTCCGGCGGGCACTCCCAGGAGTACTTCGGCCGGCTGCTGGTCGCGCTGGGGGAGTCGCTCGGCTTCTCCACCCAGACGCCGTGGAAGAAGCTGCCGGCCAAGGCCCGCAACGCCATCCTGCACGGGCACGAGCACCAGGTGCATGTGAAGTACAAGAACCGCTACGGCCGCACCCGCTCGTACTACACCGGCTTCGAGGGCGTGATCCCGTGGATCAGCCGCCGGCACGCGGAGGCCGAGAGCGATGCGAGCCGGGACCGCCACGCCGGCTTCATGCGCGAGGTGCCCTGCCCCGCCTGCAACGGTGCCCGGCTCAAGCCGGTCTCCCTCGCGGTGACCCTGGGGGAGAAGTCGATCGCCGAGGTCGCGGCGATGTCGATCGGCGACTGCGCGGTGTTCCTGCGTGAGCTGCAGCTCTCCGCCCGCGCGGCGCAGATCGCCGAGCGGGTGCTCAAGGAGGTCAATGCCCGCCTGGGCTTCCTGCTCGACGTCGGGCTGGACTACCTCTCCCTGGACCGCGCCGCGGCCACGCTGGCCGGCGGTGAGGCGCAACGGATCCGGCTGGCCACCCAGATCGGCTCCGGCCTGGTCGGCGTGCTCTACGTCCTGGACGAGCCGAGCATCGGCCTGCACCAGCGGGACAACCACCGCCTGATCGAGACCCTGATCCGGCTGCGCGGGCTGGGCAACACCCTGATCGTCGTCGAGCACGACGAGGAGACCATCCGCACCGCGGACTGGGTCGTCGACATCGGGCCAGGGGCCGGCGAGCACGGCGGCCAGGTCGTCTTCTCCGGGCCGTACGACGAACTGCTCAAGGTCGAGGACTCGCTCACCGCGCAGTACCTCTCGGGGCGGCGCAGCATCGCGGTGCCGGCCACCCGGCGCAAGCCGCAGAAGGACCGCATGCTCGTGGTCCGCGACGCCCGCGAGCACAACCTGCAGAACGTCACCGTGGAGTTCCCGCTGGGCTGCTTCGTCGCGGTCACCGGGGTGTCCGGGTCGGGCAAGTCCAGCCTGGTCAACGACATCCTCTACAAGGCGCTCGCGAAGTTCCTCTACAAGGCCCGCGAGGTCCCGGGCCGGCACACCCGCATCGACGGCCTCGACCAGATCGACAAGGCGATCCACGTCGACCAGTCACCGATCGGCCGGACGCCGCGGTCCAACCCGGCCACCTACACCGGGGTGTTCGACAACATCCGCAAGCTGTTCGCCGAAACGCAGGAGGCGAAGGTCCGCGGCTACCTCCCGGGCCGGTTCTCCTTCAACGTCAAGGGCGGCCGCTGCGAAGCGTGTTCCGGTGACGGCACGATCAAGATCGAAATGAATTTCCTTCCCGACGTCTATGTGCCGTGCGAGGTCTGCCACGGTGCGCGCTACAACCGCGAAACGCTCGAAGTGCATTACAAGGGCAGGACCATCGCCGAGGTCCTCGATATGCCGATCGAGGAGGCCGCGGAATTCTTCGCCGCGATTCCGCCTATCGCCCGGCATCTCAACACCCTTGTTCAGGTGGGCCTCGGTTACGTCCGGCTGGGGCAGCCCGCCCCGACTCTCTCCGGCGGCGAGGCGCAGCGGGTCAAGCTCGCCTCCGAGCTGCAGAAGCGCTCGACCGGACGCACCATCTATGTCCTCGACGAGCCGACCACCGGCCTGCACTTCGAGGACGTCCGAAAGCTGCTCGGCGTCCTGACCAGCCTCGTTGAGAAGGGCAACTCGGTGATCGTCATCGAGCACAACCTGGACGTGGTGAAGACGGCGGACTGGGTGATCGACATGGGACCGGAGGGCGGGTCCGGCGGCGGGACCGTTGTCGCGACGGGGACCCCGGAGGACATCGCGGGCGCTAAAGGCAGCCACACGGGGCGGTTTCTCGCGCCGCTTGTCGGCGGATCCGGCCATTCGGCGCAGTCGAAGAACCGTACGGCGACGAAGCAGGTTACGAAACGGCCAAAGGCTCCGGCCCAAGGCAAAACCGTTACGAGCCGAAGCTAGGCTTCTGCCCGCCCTAGTTCTTTTTTTCACAGGTGTCCCGCCTGAACTCGGAGGTCCCCCATGTCTGCTGCGGATTCGCGTAACGGTCCGGAAGGAGCGGAAGAAACCGAGGTCGGCCGACGCGTCCTGCTCCGCGGAATGTCGGCGCTGGGTCTGGCCGCTTTCGCTGCCCCGCTCGCTGCCTGCGGCAGCGACGACGAGCCGGCGGCCGTTGCCGGTCCCGACGCAACTCCCGAAGCCACCGTCGAGACCACGCCTGCGGCCACGCCTAAGGGCACGGCCGCCAAGACTCCTAAGCCGGAGAAGAGCCCCACGGCCTCGGCGAAGCCGAGCGCGGAAGCCACCAAGACGACGAAGCCCGAGGCGACCCCGAAGGCCACCCCGAAGCCCGCCGCCGGCAAGCTCGTCAAGGCCAGCGACACCCCGCTGGCCTCGGTCGGCACCATTCCGGTCAACAGTGGCTACCTGTTCGAGGCCGACGAGTACATCGTCACCCAGCCGACCGCCGGCAAGTACGTCGGCTTCGACTCCCTGTGCACGCACGAGGGCTGCCCGGTCGACGTCTTCGACACCCCCGGCGTGATGAGCTGCTCGTGCCACAGCACGAACTTCAAGATCACCGACGGCGCGGTCATCTCGGGCCCGGCCAAGAAGCCGATGCCGATGAAGCCGATCATCGTCGAGAACGGCCAGATCTACCGCGCCAAGCAGGCGTAGTGCTCTGAGCTCAACCCGTTCGCGAGACCCCCCGGCACCACCGCCGGGGGGTCTTCGTGATTTCTGCACGCTGCCCTGGCGAGGTCAGCGCGGTTAGGCTCGCCCGGTGGTGACTCGACGCGCCGTCGTCCGCGGCGCCCTCGCGCTCGGCGTGGCGGGCGTGGCCGGGATCCCGCTGAGTGCCTGCGGGGACGAC
>NZ_JACDFE010000080.1 GCF_013815995.1 Sporichthya sp. | reverse complement strand
GGCCGAGCACTGGAACACCGACCCGAAGCCCTTCATCTGGAAGGCGACCGCGGAGGAGATCATCGCCAAGGTCCGTCGCGGGCGTGAGGTCCTCAACCAGATCAATTCGCAGACGGACCACTAGCGGGGCAGCGGCGAGCTCATCGCCTGGCGCACGCCATCGGTTCCGGCCTTCTCCCGGAACTCCTGCACCGTGATGCCGTTCACGACGGCGTCGGTCTTGGCGCGGGCGGTGGACGAGCGCGGGAAGCCGAGCAGGGGAGCGAGCTCGCCGAAGTACTCGCCCCGGCGACAGGTGTGGATGTGCGCCTCAGCGCCCTCGGCGAGCCGGCGGAACAGATCGATCTCGCCCTGGGCGACGACGTAGACGAGCTCGCCGAGGTCGCCCTGCTCGAACAGGTTCTGACCCGCCGTCAGCTCGACTGGTCCCGGCTTCGCGCCGCCGAGGGACTGCGGTCCCATCTTGATCACGCGGTCGGCCAACGGCACCAGTCGGTGGTCGTGGGTGGAGACGATGACCGCGCGTCCCGGCGAGGCCAGGTCGCGCAGGGTCCGGATCACCGTCTCGACCTGCACGTAGTCCAGGGAGGCGGTCGGCTCGTCCGCGATGATCATCGGCGGGTCGTGGGCCAGGGACCGGGCGATCGCGGCGCGCTGCTGCTGGCCGCCGGACATCATGCCGGGGCGGTGGTTCATCCGCTCGCCGAGTCCGAAGCGGGTGAGCAGTTCCTCCGCGCGCGCCCGGGCCGCCTTGCCCGGCACGCCGGCCATCCGCAGCGGCGCCTCGACGTTCTCCCGCGCGGTCAGGCTCGGAACCAGCTTGAAGCCCTGGAAGACCAGCCCGACCGAGCGCCGCCGGTACTCGGTGAGTTCCTTCGGGCCCAGCCCGGTGACCGACATGCCGTCGAGCAGGATCTCGCCCGAGGTCGGGGTCAGGATGCCCGACAGGCAGGACAGCAAGGTGGTCTTGCCGCACCCGCTCGGCCCGAGCAGCAGGACGAGTTCGCCCGAGAGCGCCTCGGCGTTGAAGTGATCCAACGGGCGGACCAGGTAGTCGCCGCTCGGGAACTCGACGACGAGGTCCTTGATCTCCAGGCGGTCCATCTCAGGCCCCGAACGCCACGGCCGGATCGACTCCGACCGCGCGACGCAGCGCGGCCAGGCTGGACAGCATGCCCACCGCGGCGGCAATCGCGATCAGCGCCAAGGAGGATCCGGCGGAGAGATAGATCGGCATCGGGAAGGCCGGGGCGATCACGTAACTGATGATCACGGCCAAGCCGGCGGCCGCGAGCGACAGCATCATCGCCTGGATGGCCAGGCTGGCGACCAAGGTCTTCGAGGCCACCCCGATCGCCTTCATCACCGCGAGGTCCTGCACCCGCTCGAGCAACGAGAGGTGGATGGTCGTGCCCACCACCGCGATCGCGACCAGCCAGAGCAGCAGCCGCAGGACGTCGATGGCGTCCAACGCCTTGCTGAACAGGCCCAGGATGTCGGCGCGGGCATAGTCCGAACTGACGGCACGCAGCCCGAGCGCCCCGGCGTCGGTGGGGACGCCCTTGGTCACGATCGAGGTGACGATCCGGTTGCCCTTGAACAGGGCGGACTGGGCGTCGCGAATATTCATATAGACGGTGCCGACGCCGCCGCGCAGCGTCATGTGCTCGACCTGGCCGACGACGGTCAGGTCCAACCCGTTGAGGGTGAACTTGTCGCCGACGTCGTAGCCGGTGGCCTTGTCGACCATTGCCTCGTTGGGCTGGCTGGGCTGGCGGCCGGCGACCGGCACCGGCGGCCCGAGTCCGCCCGGGCGGTAGCCGACCACGGTGACGTCGACCTCGCGGTCCCCGCCGGTGGTCGCGAAGGCCATCACGAACGGGTCCGCCTGGGTAACTCCCGGCGCCTTGGCGACCTGGGCGACCACCGTGTCCGGCATCGCGGACAGGGCGCTGAACGGTCCGCTCACCCCGGCCCGCACGATCCATGCGTCGGCGCCGACAGCCTGGACGTTGCGGTCGGCCTCTCCGTTGAGTGCCGAACTGAGCCCGGCCAGCAGCAGGGTGACGGAGAAGACGAGCGCAGTGCCGATCACGCCGAACGCAAATCGCCGCCTGCGCCATTGCAGGTCCCGAAGCGTGATCAGCCACATGTCGGGAAACCTAGTGAACGCGAGGGGTCGCGGTCATCCGTGGCGACACGGACGGAGTGTCGGCCCGAAGGACACATGATCCGGTCAGTCCGTATCCGGCTTGCGGGCCATCGCCTTGGGCGTCGGTGAGGTCAGGGTCGCCTGGGTGTTCGCCTTCACCGGGACCGCGCCGAGGGTGCCATTGAGATCCGAGTCGATCCGGGTGGGCAGGGCGACGCCGGCACCGTGGTAGGTGTCCTGCACCCGTTTGGCGGTAACCGCCGGGCAGGTGGGCGGCCCGATCGTCTTCAGGTTCTGGGTGAACCGGACGTGGCGAAGGGAAGCCGATCCGCTGCCGGGCTTGGCCTCCGAGACCAGCGTGCCCTCGGTATGCGCCGTCGAGCAGCCGTCCGTGGACTCCAGGTCGAAGCTCCAGGGCTGGCCGACCTTGGCGGCATCGGGTTCGAGCAGGACCGGGGCCGGCGGGGCGAACTCGAGAACGACCGCGGCGATGCCGGTGGAGGCATCGAGGCGGTACGCCGAGAGGTACACCCCGTCGTCCCGCCGCACCAGGGTGAGCTCCTCGATGATCCCGGAGCCGTCGTCGCGGCGGGCGTCGAGCGTCCAGATCTGCTCCTCCTCGCCGCCGGCCTTGGCCACCTGGAGCTTCATCACGGCCGGCGGCTTGCCCAGGCTGGAGGTCCCGGTCATCGCGTAGCTGTAGTCGCCGAGCGCGGGCAGGACCAGGCCGCCGTCGGCGACCGGGACCGGTACGCCCGGCTTGGGAGTGCTGCCGCCCTTGCCCGGCTTGACCGGCTTGGGCGGGGCGAAGGTGCTGCTGGGCAGCGGGATCACCGGCGGCGGGCTGGCCCCGGAGGGCGCCGCCGACGGGCCCGCGCTCGGCTTTGCCCCCGGTGCCGCGGAGTCGTCGTAGGGGACCTCCAGGCCCGCCGACCCGGCCGGGGTCACGGTGGGCTGCCCGCCACAGCCAGTGACCAGCAGCACCGCCAACGTGACGAGGAGTGCTGCCTGCGAGGACCGGGGGCGTGCCATGGCCCCATCCTGACCGGGCCGGCTGAACGGTGGAAGGCGACTGGCCGTAACCATGACCCGTTCGTCGCGAACGGGGTACGGCCCCGTACTGCGGGTCGCTGCGCTGCGCCGGCCCCCTCTTGCGCCCAGGTCTAGGTTTCTGAGTGAGCGTCACACCACTCCCAGAGGCGCTCTTCAGGGAGGACTTCCCATGCGCCGCACCGCTTCTCTCACCGCAGCCGCGCTGGTCGCCGTTCTGGCGCTCGCCGCCTGCGGGTCCGATGACGAGTCGACTGCCACTGCCGCGCTGAGCGCCGCCGACGGGGTGAAGACCGGCCCTGGTGTCACGGACAGCACGATCACCCTGGGGGTGCTGACCGACCTGTCCGGGGTGTTCAAGGACTTCGGCAATACCGCCAACGCCGGACACCAGATCTGGCTGGACGAGGTGAACGCCGCCGGCGGCATCTGTGGGCGCCAGGTGAAGTTGGACATCCGGGACCACGGCTACAAGGCCGACACCGCGAAGTTGATCTTCCCGGAGCAGGAGGCCAAGGTCGCCGCATTTCTCGACCTGCTCGGCTCCCCGGTGGTCGCGGCCCTGCGGCAGGACCTCAAGGACGCCCAGTCCACGGCCGTGGTCGGGTCCTTTTCCTCGATTCTGCTGGACAACCCGTACCTGCTCCTGCCCAGCACCAGCTACGACATCGACATGATCAACGGGCTGGCCTACCTGCTGAAGCAGAAGATCATCAACGCCGGTGACACCGTGGGGCACGTCTACCTCGAAGGTGAGCTCGGGCTGAACGGCCTGGCCGGCTCGCAGTACTTCGCCAAGCAGCACGGCATCAAGCTCAAGCCGGTCAAGGTGCTGCCCACCGACACCGACATGACCGCCGTGGTGACCAACCTGCGCGGAGTGAAGGTGGACGCGCTCGCGCTGAGCACCAGCCCGACCCAGACCACCTCGATCGCCACCGCGGCCAAGGCCCTCGGCCTGAAGGTGCCGATGATCGGCAACTTCCCCTCCTTCGTCCCGCAGTTGCTGGCCACCCCCGCGGCCGACGCGTTGTCGAAGATGTACCTGGTCGGCAGCATCGCGCCGTTCTCCTCGACCGTCCCCAAGGCCAGGGCGGTCAGCGCGGCCTACGAAGCCGGCGGGTACGAGTTCGTTCCCAACCTCGCGGTCCAGCTCGGCTACGAGATGGGCGAACTGATGGCCGGCGTCCTGGAGAACGCCTGCGCGGCCAAGGACCTGACGCGCGCGGGGATCCAGGCGGCGCTCACGCGGAGCACCAAGGTCGACACCCAGGGCCTGTCGCCGAAGCTGGACTACTCGAAGCCTGGATTCCCGCCGGCCCGGGAGAGCTACGTCGCCCAGGTCGACGCCACGCAGAAGGGCGGCATGCGCCAGCTGGACAAGTTGTCGGCCTCGCCCGACGCCAAGTCCTACGTGGCCCCGCACCAGGCCGGCCACTGACGCCCGGGAGACTCCCGGCCGACGTTCCGAAATGGGGGAGGATGACCGCGGGCCGCGCCTGCGGACCGGAAGGGGGCGGCTGCATGGCCGACGGAATGCTCGCGACGCGAATCGGCCGACTGCGGGTGATCTCCGTGGTGGAGGCGATCAGCTTCCTGGTCCTGCTCCTGTGCTCGGTGCTCAAGCGCACCAACGACTGGGAGCTCGGGGTGGCGGTGATGGGCCCGGTGCACGGGATCCTGTTCGTCACCTACGTGCTGGGGGTGCTGGACCTGCGCCGGCGGATGTCCTGGCCGAACGCGGTGACCGCCCGGTTGATCGTGGCCGCCGTGCTGCCGATCGCGCCGTTCTTCGTCGAACGCTGGCTGCGGACGCAGCAGGAACCCGCCCGTCAGGCAGGATGAAGCCATGGCGCAGCCCCCTTCCCCTCGTATCCCGTCCGGCGCGGTCGACCTGTCCGGCCTGAAGGCCCGTGCCACCCGGCCACCGCAGCCGGCCGGTTCGGCCGCCGGCGCGATGCCGGTCGGCTCCGCGCTGGGAGTGACACCGGAGCACGCGGGCGCAGTCCCGGCCCCCGCTCACGGCGCCAACCCCTGGCTGGTCGAGGTCAACGAGGAGAACTTCGGCTCCGAGGTCATGACGGCCTCGATGACCGTGCCGGTGGTCATCGACTTCTGGGCGGGCTGGTGCCAGCCCTGCAAGCAGCTCGGGCCGATCCTGGAAAAGCTGGCGCTGGAGTACGAGGGCCGGTTCATCCTGGCCACCGTCGACACCGACGCCAACCCGCGCCTCTCCCAGGAGATCGGCATCCAGAGCCTGCCGACCGTGCTCGCGGTCGTCGGCCAGCAGCCGGTACCGCTGTTCCAGGGCGCGGTCCCCGAGGCGCAGGTCCGCCAGTTCCTCGACGAGCTGCTCCGGGTCTCGGCGATGCAGGGCGTCACCGGCCGCGCAGCGCCCCGCGGTGACGCTCCCTTCCCGGCGACTGAGACGGAAGAGCCGGACGCGCCGCACGCCGAGGCCTACGACCTGATGGTCGAAGGCGACCTCGACGGCGCCGAAGCCGCCTACTCCGCGGCGCTGGCCACGCGACCCAACGACATCGACGCAGCCGAGGGACTGGCCCGGGTGGGCCTGCTGCGCCGCATCGGCGGAGTCGATCCGGACACGGTGGTGAAGAGCGCCGACGGCGCCCCGACCGACGTGGCGGCGCAAACCCTCGCGGCCGACGTCGAGATCGCCTCCGGCGCCCCCGAGGCCGCCTTCGACCGGCTGGTGCAGGCGATCCGGATGACCGGGGGCGACGAGCGCGACGCCCTGCGCGAACATCTGCTGAGCCTGTTCGCGGTGCTCGGCGCCGACGACCCGCGGGTCGCTACCGCCCGCCGCGCCCTCGCCAGCGCCCTTTTCTAGCCCTGATGCCCGACTCCGCGGTCGCACGAACCATAAGGCGTGACACGCCTCATGGTTCTTGCGACCGCGGAGGCGGACGCTACTGATCAGCCCGGCGAGTGGCGTAGCCACACCGTCGCCAGCGGCGGCAGCGTGAGCGTCACCGACGCCGGTAGGCCGTGGTGCGGTTGCTCGAGCGCGTCGACGCCGCCCATGTTGCCCACGCCGCTACCGCTGTAGACGTCGGCGTCGGTGTTGAGCACCTCGGTCCAGCGGCCGGCGTAGGGCAGGCCGACGTGGTAGTCGCTGAGCACCATGTCGGCGAAGTTCGACACGCAGGCCAGCGCCGTCCCGTCCGCCGCGAAGCGGAGGAAGGAGAAGACGTTGTTGCCGGAGTCGTTGGCGTCGATCCAGGAAAAGCCGCTGGGCTGGTGGTCGTTCTGCCACAACTCGGCCGAGGCGACGTAGACCCGGTTCAGATCGCCGACGAGGCGCTGCAGACCGGCGTGCTCCGGATGCTCAAGCAGCCACCAGTCCAGCCCGCGGGCCTCCGACCACTCGGCCTCCTGGCCGAACTCCGAGCCCATGAACAGCAGTTGCTTGCCGGGGTGGGCCCACATGTAGGCCAGGTAGGCGCGCAGGTTCGCCAGCTTCTGCCAGCGGTCCCCGGGCATCTTGCCCAGCAGCGAGCCCTTGCCGTGCACGACCTCGTCGTGCGAGATCGGCAGCAGATAGTTCTCGGAGTAGGCGTACATCATCGAGAACGTCATCTGGTGATGGTGGAACTGCCGGTGCACGGGATCGTTGGCCATGTAGCCCAGCGAGTCGTGCATCCAGCCCATGTTCCACTTGAACCCGAAGCCGAGCCCGCCGAGGTGCGTGGCGCGGGTGACACCCGGCCAGGCGGTCGACTCCTCCGCGACGGTGAAGGCGCCGGGGGCCCGGCGGTAGACGGTGGCGTTCATCTCCTGCAGGAACTGCACGGCGTCCAGGTTCTCCCGGCCGCCGTACTGGTTCGGGGTCCACTCGCCCGCGTTGCGGGAGTAGTCCAGGTAGAGCATCGAGGCGACCGCGTCCACCCGCAGACCGTCGACGTGGAACTCTTCCAGCCAGTAGCAGGCGTTGGAGACCAGGAAGTTGCGCACCTCGGAGCGGCCGAAGTCGAAGATGAGCGTTCCCCACTCGGGGTGCTCTCCGCGCTGTGGGTCGCTGTGCTCGTAGAGCGGGGTCCCATCGAAACGGGCCAGTGCCCATTCATCCTTGGGGAAGTGCGCGGGCACCCAGTCGATGATCACGCCGATGCCGGCCTGGTGCAGCCGGTCGACCAGAGCGCGGAAGTCGTCGGGGGAGCCGAAGCGCGAAGTCGGGGCGAAGTAGGAGGAGACCTGGTAACCCCAGGACCCACCGAAGGGGTGCTCGGCCACCGGGAGGAACTCGACGTGGGTGAACCCGGACTCCTGGACGTAGGAGACCAGTTGCTCCGCAAGTTCGCCGTAGCTCAGACCGGGACGCCACGAACCCAGGTGCACCTCGTAGACGCTCATCGGCCGCGTTGAGGGGTCCACCGCGGTGCGCGCGGTCATCCACTGCTCGTCGCCCCACGTGTAGGCCGACTCATAGACCAGCGATGCTGTCGCCGGCGCGATCTCCGCGTAGGTCGCGAGTGGGTCCGCCTTCTGCCGCCAGATGCCGTCGCGGCCCAGGACCTCGTACTTGTAGTGCGTGCCCGCGCCGATATCGGGGACGAACAGTTCCCACACCCCGGACGAACCGAGCGACCGCAGCGGGAAGCCACGGCCGTCCCAGAAGTTGAAGTCGCCGACCAGACGGACGCCGCGGGCGTTCGGTGCCCACACCGCGAACGAAGTTCCGGCCACCGTGCCGTTCGGCCCGTCGTAACGGCGGACCTTCGCCCCGAGCACCTGCCACAACTGCTCGTGCCGGCCCTCGCGGATCAAGTGCAGGTCCACCTCGCCGAGCGTCGGCAGGTAGCGGTAGGGGTCGTCGAGGACGGTGACATTGCCCTCGTGCACGACCTCCAGCCGGTAGTCCGGTGCGTGCGGGCCGGGCAGCACGCCGACGAACACGCCCTCGTGCTCGTGGGTCAGCTCGTGACGCTGGGCGTCGGCTCCGGACCCGACCAGCGCGGTGACCCGCTCGGCCAACGGGCGCAGGGTCCGGACCGTCACCGTGTTCCCGGCCGGGTGCGCCCCGAGTACGGAGTGCGGGTCGTGGTGTTCGCCGGCGACCAGGCTGCGCAGGACGTCGAGCGAGACCGGGATGGGGGACAGGCCGGCCTCCTGAACGGGACTGACGGGGCTCATGAGCGGCCTCCCGCGAGCACGTCGCCGAGCACTGGATTCTCCAGCAGCCTTCGGATCGCGCCCAGCGGCACGTCGATCCAGCCCGGTCGGTTGCGCGTCTCGTAGACCACTTCGTAGGCCGCCTTGTCGAGGACCAGTGCCGTGAGCGGGATGGGATCGGTCAGGGCGTCAGCGCCCGCGACGTCGGCGTAGCCCGCACGGTACGCGCGCTGGTTACGCGCCGCCCAGGCCGCCGCGCGTTCCTCCGCGCCGGGCCGGGCCGTGGCAGCCGCCGGGTCGGCACCGGAGAACAACTGACGGGCGGCGTAGTCGAAGGAGCGCAACATCCCGGCCACGTCCTTGAGCGGAGTCTGCGGGGCACTGCGTTCGGCCACCGGCCGGGCCGGTTCACCCTCGAAGTCGAGGATGCGCCAGCCGCTGTCGGTGCGCAGCGCCTGCCCCAGGTGCAGATCACCGTGAATGCGTTGCGCGGTCAGGGTCGGTTGATGGTTCATCAGTTCGGCATAGCGGGCGCTGATCTCGTCGGCGAAAGGGGCCAGCTGGGGCGCAGCCCTGACCGCCGCCTCCAGTCGGGTCTGCAACGTCTGCGCCAAGGTTTTGATGTCCGGACCGGACCAGCTGACGCTGCCGAGCACCCGGGCCAGGTCCGCGTGGACCGAGGCGGTGGCCTGGCCGAGTCGGAAGGCCTCGCCGGCGAAGTCGCCGCCGGAAGCGGCCGGGTCCGGGTCGTCCTCGGCGTAGAGCGCGCGGACGCTGGCCAGAGCCAGGTCCCACCCGTCGGTGGCGGAGGGGAAGAACTCGGTGGCGATCGCGACCGTGCCGGTGCTCTCCGATTCGTCCGGGCCGGGCCAGCTGCCGTCCACCCACCCGAGCAGGGCGGGGACGGCAGTGTTGCCCGCCTGGGCCAGGGCGTGCAGCAGTTCCACGTCGGGATTCGTGCCGGCGGCCAGTCGCCGGAACACCTTGAGGATCACGGCGTCGCCGAACACGAGGGAGGTGTTGGACTGCTCGCCGCCGAGCACCCGCGACGGCTCGTGCGTGGGCAGCCCGGTGGCGGCGGCCTCGCGCTGGAACGACAGGCCGTTCGCGTAGCGGCCGGAGGCCATTCCGGTCAGCCAGGCGTTAGTGGCGTCCTTGTCCTCCAGCGCGTCGTAGCCGTACCGCGGGGTGCCGCCCTCGCGGCTCCAGTGCCCGATCAACGCGTGCGCGAGAGCGGGGTCGGGTTCGTCGCGATAGGAGACGGGGACGTTGTAGGTCTCGTGCTCCCCGTCGGCGTAGGTGACGTTGACCGCGATCAATTCGACCGGCGGGGTCTCGCCGAGCAGACCGATACCGGTCGCGTCCAGGCGGGAAATCTCCCGCCCTTTGCCGGCGAACCAGCGCCGGCCGGCCAACCAGTGGGTCAGTTCTTCGCGCATTTCCATGAGGTCGGCCTACCCGGGTGGATCGAGGCGGAACCAATAACTGCCGTGCGGCGGCGCCGTGAGCAGATAGGGCAGCTCGCCGATCAACGGGAATGCGACCCCGCCCAGCAGCTCGACCGGCCGGTATTCCTCGAACCGGCGTAGGTCGAGCTCCACCGGTTGCGCGAACCGCGAGAGGTTGTTCACACACAGCACGATGTCCGCGCTGTGCGGGTCGCCGGGGATCGGGGCGTACTCGCGCAGGAAGGACAACACGCTGGGGTTGGACCCGCCGAGGTCGGTGAAGGAGCCGAGCCCGAACGCCGGGTTGGCCTTGCGGACCTCGATCATGCGGCGGGTATAGTGCAGCTGTGAGCCCGGCGCCGCCATCTGCGCCTCGACGTTGGTGACCTGGTAGCCGTAGACCGGGTCCATGATCACCGGTAGCGTCAGCCGGCCGGGCGTCGCGGTGGAGAAGCCGGCGTTGCGGTCCGGGTCCCACTGCATCGGGGTGCGCACGCCGTCACGGTCGCCGAGCCAGATGTTGTCGCCCATCCCGATCTCGTCGCCGTAGTACAGGACGGGGGAGCCGGGCAGCGAGAGCAGCAGGGCGGTGAAGAGCTCAAGGCGTCGCCGGTCGTTGTCCAGCAGGGGGGCGAGCCGCCGGCGGATGCCGATGTTCGCCTTCATCCGCGGGTCCTTGGCGTACTCGGAGTACATGTAGTCGCGCTCTTCGTCGGTGACCATCTCAAGCGTGAGCTCGTCATGGTTGCGCAGGAAGATGCCCCACTGGCAGTTGTCGGGGATCTTCGGCGTCTGCGCCATGATCTCCGAAATCGGGTAGCGGCTCTCGCGCCGCACCGCCATGAACAGCCGCGGCATCACCGGGAAGTGGAACGCCATCTGGCATTCGTCGCCGTCGCCGAGGTAGGCGACGACGTCCTCCGGCCACTGGTTCGCCTCGCACAGCAGCACCCGGTCCGGGTAGAGCCGGTCGACATCGGCCCGGACCGTCTTGAGGAACTGGTGGGTGCGGTCGAGGTTCTCGCAGTTGGTGCCCTCCTCCTCGAACAGGTAGGGCACGGCGTCGAGCCGGAAGCCGTCGATCCCGAGGTCCAGCCAGAACCGCAGCGCCTCCATGATCGCGGTCTGGACGTCGGGGTTCTCGAAGTTCAGGTCGGGCTGGTGGGAGAAGAACCGGTGCCAGAAGTACTGCTTGCGGACCGGGTCGTAGGTCCAGTTGGAGGTCTCGGTGTCGACGAAGATGATCCGGGCGTCGGCGTAGCCCTTGTCGTCGTCGGCCCAGACGTAGAAATCGCCGTACGGACCGGTCGGATCGGTGCGGGAGGCCTGGAACCAGGGGTGCTGATCCGAGGTGTGGTTCATGACGAAGTCGATGATCACCCGGATGCCGCGCTCGTGGGCCTCCTCGACGAACTCGACGAAGTCACCCAGCGTCCCGAACTCGGGCAGCACCTCGGTGTAGCTGGAGACGTCGTAGCCGCCGTCACGCAGCGGCGAGGCGAAGAACGGCGGCAGCCAGAGGCAATCGACGCCGAGCCACTGCAGGTAGTCGAGCTTCTCGCTCAGGCCCTTGAGATCGCCGACGCCATCGCCGTTGCCGTCGTTGAACGACCGGACGAGAACCTCGTAGAAGACGGCGCGCTTGAACCACTCCGGGTCGCCCGGGTTCTCCGGGGTGTCCTGGAAGGAGTCGATGCGGATGACACCGGTGTCGTGGTCGTTCATGCTCGGGACATTCCCGTGCGCCGCAGCGTGAGCAGGTGCGCCGGTTCACGGAACGGGTCGAGACGGACGTAGTTGTCCGCGCCCCAGGTCCAGGTCTCCCCGGTGAACTCGTCGGTGACCAGGCACTGTTCGCCGGCGGCCAGCCCGACCGCGTCCAGGTCCAGGTGCAGCATGGTCTCGCGCACGGCGCGCGGGTCGAGGTTGACCACGGCGAGGACGGTGTCTGACCCACCGTCAGGACCGCTGGTGGTCTTGGAGTACGCGAGGATGTTCTCGTCGTCGGTCTCGTGGAAGCTCAGGTTGCGCAGCTGCTGCAGCGCGGGGTGGGACTTCCGGGCTCGGTTCAGCGTGGTGAGGTAGCCGGCCAGGCTGCGGCCCTCGGCCTCGGCGGCCTCCCAGTCACGCGGGCGGTACTGGTACTTCTCGGAGTCCATGTACTCCTCGCTACCCGGGCGCACCGCGACCGACTCGAACAATTCGAACCCGGAATACACGCCCCAGGCCGGGGCGAGGGTGGCCGCGAGGACGGCGCGGATCTTGAAGGCCGGCGGACCGCCGTACTGCAGGAACGCATGCAGGATGTCCGGGGTGTTGACGAAGAAGTTCGGCCGCAGGAAGTGGGCGGTCTCCTGGGAGAGCTCCTCGGCGTAGGCCTGCAGCTCGTCCTTGGTGGTCCGCCAGGTGAAGTAGGTGTACGACTGGTGGAAGCCCGCCTTGGCCAGTTCGTGCATCATCGCCGGCCGGGTGAACGCCTCGGCCAAAAACAGCACGTCCGGGTCGGTGCGGCGGATATCGGCGAACAGTTGCTCCCAGAACATCACCGGCTTGGTGTGGGGGTTGTCCACCCGGAAGATGCGGACCCCGTGCTCCATCCAGTGGCGCAGCACCCGCAGGCACTCGGCGTAGAGACCGTCGAAGTCGTTGTCGAAGTTGATCGGGTAGATGTCCTGGTACTTCTTCGGCGGGTTCTCCGCGAAGGCGATCGTGCCGTCCGCGCGGGTGGTGAACCAGTCCGGGTGCGTCTTGACCCACGGGTGGTCGGGAGAGGCCTGGAGCGCGAAGTCGAGCGCCACCTCCAGGCCGTTGGCCCGCGCGGCGTCGACGAAGCGGTCGAAGTCCGCGATGGTCCCGAGGTCGGGATGCACGGCGTCGTGGCCGCCCTCGTCGGCGCCGATCGCCCACGGCGAGCCGGGGTCGTCGGGGCCGGGGGTCAGCGAGTTGTTCGGGCCCTTGCGGTACGCGCGGCCGACCGGGTGGATCGGCGGCAGGTAGACGACGTCGAAGCCCATCGCCGCGATTGCCGGTAGCCGCTTGGCCGACTCGGCGAACGTCCCCGAGCGCAGCGGGTCGAGAGTTGCGCCCTCGCTGCGGGGAAAGAACTCGTACCAGGCGCTGAACAGCGCCTCGGGCCGGTCGACCGTCAGCGGGAACTTGCGGCTCGAGGTGACCATGTCCCGCAGCGGGTACTGGCCGAGCAGGCGGATCACGTTCGGGGCGAGGCCGGCGGCGAGTCGGACCTGGGCCGGGTAGCGCTCGTCGCGCAGGTCGGCGGCGGTGCCGCGCAGCAGCTTCACTCCGGCCACGTCGGGCACCCCCTCGATCGCGCGCTCCATCAGGAGCGCGCCCTCCTCCAGCATGAGTTCGACATCGACGCCGGCCTTGACCTTGATCGGCGCGTCGTGCCGCCAGGTGCCGTAGGGGTCGCTCCAGGCCTCGACCGAGAAGGTCCACTTGCCGGGCCGGGTCGGGGTGATGGTGGCCGCCCACCGGTCAGTGCCGGGAGCCAGTTGGCGCATCGGGGTGAAGTCAGCGGCCTTGCCGCGAGGGTCGCGCAGCACCACGTTCGCGTTGACCGCGTCGTGTCCCTCCCGGAACACCGTGGCCTCGACGTCGAAGGACTCACCCGCGACCGCCTTGGCCGGACGCGCGGTGCAGTCCACCACCGGGTGGACGTCCGAGATCGGTATGCGCGCAGTCACGAATTTGAACGTACCCGGCCAGATCGATCGCAACCAGGCGCCAAGGGAGTGGGGGGCGTCGCAGGCCGGCTTTGCTCCGACTCACTCCTTTTGGCGTAACAGAGGGCCACTAGATTGGCCCGGGTGAGAGCTATCCGACGGTTCACCGTCCGCGCTGCCCTGCCCGCCGAACTGCTCCCGCTGGGGGAGTTGGCGACCAACCTCCGCTGGAGCTGGCACGCCGACACCCGCGCGATCTTCGCCGCGGTGGATGCCGAGACCTGGGACGCGGTCGGGCACGACCCGGTCAAGCTGCTCGGCGCGGTCTCGCCGATGCGGCTCGCCGAACTCTCCGCGGACGCCGAGTTCCGGGCCCGGCTCGAGGCCGCGGTCGCCGACCTGCGCGCCTACCGAACCGAGGAGCGCTGGTATCAGCGCAACGAGAACGCCGGCGAGCACCCGCTGCCGCGCGCGATCGCCTACTTCTCGCCCGAGTTCGGCATCACCGCCGTGCTGCCGCAGTACTCCGGCGGCCTCGGAATCCTGGCCGGCGACCACCTCAAGGCGGCCAGCGACCTCGGCGTGCCGTTGATCGGTGTCGGCCTGCTCTACCGCCGCGGCTACTTCATCCAGTCGCTGTCCCGGGAGGGCTGGCAGGAGGAGCGCTACCCGATCCTCGACCCGCACGAGCTGCCGATCGAGCCGGTGCGGGAGGCCGACGGGTCGCCGCTGCGCGTCCGGATCGGGCTGCCCGGCGGGCGCACCCTGGCGGCGCAGGTCTGGCAGGCGAACGTCGGGCGGGTGCCGCTGTTGCTGCTCGACTCCGACGTGGAGGAGAACGGCCCGTTCGAGCGCGAGATCACCGACCGGCTCTACGGCGGCGGCAGCGAGCACCGACTGCACCAGGAACTGCTGCTCGGAATCGGTGGCGTGCGCGCCCTGCGGGCCTACTGCCGGCTCACCGGCACCCCGGACCCGGAGGTCTTCCACACCAACGAAGGCCACGCCGGCTTCCTCGGCCTGGAACGGATCCGGGAGTACGCCGAGGACGACGGGCTGCCGTTCGACGCCGCCCTGGAGGCGGCCCGGGCCGGCACCGTCTTCACGACCCACACCCCGGTGCCGGCCGGCATCGACCGGTTCCCGCGCGAGCTGATCGCCACCTACTTCGGGGGCGACAACGCCATTGCCTCGGTCCCGGTCGAGCGCGTCCTGGAGCTGGGGGCCGAAACCTACGAGGGCGGCGACCCGGCCGTGTTCAACATGGCCGTGATGGGGCTACGGCTCGCGCAGCGGGCCAACGGCGTCTCCGTGCTGCACGGCGAGGTCAGCCGCGGGATGTTCGGCGGTCTGTGGCCGGGCTTCGACACCGAGGAGGTGCCGATCACCTCGATCACCAATGGTGTGCACGCCCCGACCTGGACGGCGCCGGAGGCGCTCGAGCTGGCTCGGCGCCAGGCCGGCGCGAAGTTCGTCGCGACCGCCGAGGACTGGGGTGCGCTCGACGACGTCTCGGACGCTGACCTGTTCGGCGTCGGCCGGCTGCTGCGCGAGCGCCTGGTCGCCAGTACCCGCAGGCGCCTGCGGGAGCAGTGGCTGGTTCGCGGTGTCAGCGAGGCGGAACTCGGCTGGGTGGCCAACGTTCTCGACCCGGACGTGCTGACCATCGGCTTCGCCCGTCGCGTCCCGTCCTACAAGCGCCTGACCCTGATGATGACGGACCCGGAGCGGCTCAAGGCGCTCCTGCTGCACCCCGAGCGGCCGATCCAGTTGGTGATCGCCGGCAAGTCGCACCCGGCCGACGACGGTGGCAAGCGGCTGATCCAGGAGCTGGTCCGATTCACCGACGACCCGGCGGTGCGGCACCGGATCGTGTTCCTCACCGACTACGACATGGCCCTGGCCGCGGAGATGATCCCCGGCTGCGACGTGTGGCTGAACAACCCGCTCCGACCGCTGGAGGCCTGCGGCACCTCGGGGATGAAGGCCGCCCTGAACGGCTGTCTCAACCTCTCCGTGCTCGACGGGTGGTGGGACGAGTGGTACGACGGCGCGAACGGCTGGGCGATCCCGTCGGCGACCGGGGTGACCGACCCCGAGCGTCGCGACGAACTGGAGTCCAACGCCCTCTACGACCTGATCGAGACCTCGGTGGCGCCGCGGTTCTACGAGCGCGACGACTCCGGGCTGCCGGCCCGCTGGCTGGAGATGGTGCGGCACACCGTGGGCTCGCTCGGGCCGAAGGTGCTGGCCTCGCGGATGGTGCAGGACTACGTCAACAAGCTCTACACCCCGGCCGCGGTCTCCTCTCGCGAGCTGGGTGAGGACAAGCTGGCCCTCGCCCGCGAGCTGGCGTCCTGGAAGGCCCGGGTCCGGGCCGGCTGGGGCGCTGTCCGGGTGGACCACGTCGAGGTGCACGGCGGGGTTGACGCGGCGTCAGTCGGCGACCAGGTCAACGTCGCCTGCCTGGTGTCCCTCGGCTCGCTGGAGCCGTCCGACGTGGACGTGCAGCTGGTCTACGGCCGGGTCGACGAGTCCGACCAGATCGTCGGGCACCGCACCCTCTCGCTCAGCGTCGCCGAACGCTTCGAGAGTGGTCGGAGCCGGTACGAGGGCAGTGTCGAGCTGAAGTACAGCGGGCCGTTCGGCTACTCGGTGCGGGTGCTGCCTGCGCACCGGTTGCTCGCCAACCATGCCGAGCTGGGTCTGATGGCCGTGCCGTCCGCTCCATCCGGGATGACCGACGGCCCGGTGCGCTGATCGGACGCGGGTACCCCCGGGTAGGCGCGTCGCGGCTTATCCCGAACATTCACCTGCTCCGGGTGCAATGCTTGACCGGTCCGCCGTAGGTTCGGCGGCTGCGGGGTTAGAACGCGGCGCGGATCAGGAGTAGTGGCGTGGAGCGGTTGCCGGGCACGCCCTACCTGGCCGGCGAGGTCATGGGCCGTGGTCCCCACGGCGCGGTGCTGGTCGGGCGCGACGCCCTGGACCGGCGCCTCGCGATCAAGGTGTTCACCCCGGAGCTCAGCGGGGACCCCGCGACCGCGGCCGGGTTCGCCGACCAGCGCGACATCCTGACCTCGGTGCGGAACCCGCACCTGCTGCCGATCTACGACATCCTCTCCACCGAGACCGGCCTGCTGGCCGTCGTCACCGAGCGCGCCGAGGGCGGCAACCTGCGCCAGGCTCTTGAGGTGGTGCGGACCTTCCCACCGTCGGAGGCCTGCCGGCTCGGCGCCCAGCTGGCCCGAGCCCTGGCCGCGGTGCACTCGGCCGGCCTGATCCACGGCGACCTGGTCGCCACCAACATCCTGTTCAACGACGCCGGCAGCCGTCCGGCGGTGCGGGTGTCCGACACCGGGCTGACCCGGTGGCTGGCCTCGCTCGGTCTCGGCTGGGTGCCGGCCGGCGCCTACGCCTACGCTGCGCCCGAGTCGGCCGCCGGCGGGATCCCGGGCCCGCCGGCCGCCCTGTACTCCCTCGGGGTCCTGCTGCACGAGATGTGCGTCGGGGTGCCCCCGTTCACCGGCGAGCCGGCCGACGTGATGCGCCGTCACGTCGACGAGGTCCCGGTCCGCCCGGCCGGCATCCCGGACCAGCTCTGGGTCCTGATCGCGGCTCTGCTGGCCAAGGACGGCGCCGCCCGGGTCGGACCGGCCGCCGCGGTGG
>NZ_JACDFE010000284.1 GCF_013815995.1 Sporichthya sp. | reverse complement strand
CCCCCGCCTCTGTTCGAGCTCGCGTATTTCTGACGAGGCGTCAGGAGATGCTGGTCCGGTCCGCCGTCTCGGGCGCGCCGTCCGGGTCCTTCGGTCGCGGCTTACGCCGCCCGGTCAGGGCGCTGAACCACTCACGGGCCGCTGCGGTCGGGGTCATCGGCTCCGGCCGGCGGGTCAGGCCCTGGGTGTGGCGCACCAGCGCCCAGAGCAGCGTGCCGATGACCAGCGCGGTGGCCAGCCAGCCGAGCAGGGCGCCGTTGCCGACGCCGAGCAGCTTGAGAGCCGACGCGGTCAGCACGATCACCAGGGCCCGCCGGATCAGCGCCTGGGAGGCGTGCGCGGACACCCGGGCCCCGACGTACACGCCCGGGATGGCCCCGATCAGCACCGAGGAGGCGACGTCGAACTCGAAGTCGCCGAACATCATGTGGCCGATGGCGGCCGCGCCGACCAGCGGGACCGCCTGCACCAGGTCGGTGCCGACGATCTCCGCGGCCTTGAGTCCGGGGTAGAGGAACAGCAGCGCGACAATGATCAGCGACCCGGAGCCCACCGAGGTCATCCCGACCACGACGCCGCCCACGATGCCGACCAGCACGGTCGGGATCGGGCGCACGACCACCGGTGGCGGGGCGTAGTCCTTGGCCTTGGCCTTGGTCCGGATCGTCTGCAGCGACTTCAGGACGATGCCGGCCGCGGCGATGATCAGCGCCCAGCCGAGCGCCTTCTTCACGAAGCTCTGCAGGTCCGCGTCGTCCCCGCCCAGTTCGCGCAGCAGCAGGACGCCGGCGAACGCGGCCGGCACCGAGCCGACGGCCAGCCAGGTCACCAGCGGCACGTTCACGGTGCCGCGACGGGCATGGACGGCCCCGCCGATCGGCTTCATCACCAGCGAGACCACCAGGTCGCTGGAGACCGCGGTCAGCGGGTTGACGTTGAAGAAGATCACCAGCACCGGAGTCATGAGCGCGCCGCCGCCCATGCCGGTCAGGCCGACGATGAAGCCGACGAACAGGCCGGCCAGGGCCATCATGAGATCGATGTCCACCGGTGGCCCCCTGCAACAATGCTTACCAAGTCGGTTTACTTTAGCAGGGCGAAGGGTCCCGCGCGGGTATAACGGAGCCACGACTTTGAGCGGCCGGGAGGTCGGATGCGACCTCGGCTGGGCCTGGCGATCCTCGCCGGAATCGCGCTGGCGCTCGCCTTTCCGCCCTACGACCTGTGGCCGCTGGCGTTCCCGGCGATCGCAGCACTGAGCCTGCTGGTCCGGGACCTGACTCCGAAGCGTGCGGCCGCCGTCGGCTTCGTCTACGCGCTCGCGTACTTCCTGACCCTGCTGCGCTGGCTGCACGTCATCGGCTGGGACGCGATGATCGTGCTCAGCCTCCTCGAGTCCGCCTTCTACGCGGCGGGCGCGATCGCGATGGCGTACTTCTACCGCTACCGCGCCTGGCCGTTGCTGCACGCCGGCACCTGGGTGCTGATCGAGGCCCTGCGCTCCCGCCAACCGCTCGGCGGCTTTCCCTGGGGCAAGCTCGCCTTCGGCGTGGTGGACAGCCCGCTGGCCGCGCTGGCCTCCCTCGGCGGCACGCCGTTGGTCAGCGCAGGCGTCGCGCTGGTGGGCGCCGCGCTGGCCGCGACCTATCTGGCCGTTCGTGACGGCCGGCTGCGCCCGGGCGGCCTGATCGCCGGCGGCGCGCTGGCCGCCGTCCTGGTCTGCTTCGTCATTCCGCTGCCCACCGGCGGCGGCTCGACGGCGACGGTGGCGCTGGTCCAGGGCAACGTCCCGCGCGCGGGCCTGCCGCTGACTGCGCAACGCGACGCGGTGCTGAACAACCACCTCGTCGCCACCCACGCTCTGGCCGAGGACATCCGGGCCGGGCGGGTCCCGCAGCCGCAGATGGTGATCTGGCCGGAAAACGCCTCGGACGAGGACCCGTTCCGCAAGCCCGAGATCTTCACCAAGATGAACAACGCCGTCGTCGACGTCGGCGCCGACACCCTGATCGGCACCGTGCTGGATTCACCGCCGGACCGCGTGACGAACACCGCGATCGTCTGGTCGCCGACCTCGGGGCCGGGGGAGCGCTACACCAAGCAGAAGCTCGTGCCGTTCGGTGAGTACATCCCGATGCGCGACCTGATGACGAAGTTCATCGGCCGCCTCGCGCTGATCCCGCGCGACTTCCTGCCCGGCACGGTGCCGGGGGTCCTCGATATCGGCGGCACCCGGATCGGCGACGTCATCTGCTTCGAGGTTGCCTTCGACTCCCTGGTCCGGGACACCGTGCGCGACGGCGGCAAGCTGCTGATCATCCAGACCAACAACGCGACCTACGGCCACACCGGCCAACCCGAGCAGCAGCTGGCGATCTCCCGGCTGCGGGCCATCGAGCACGGGCGGGCGATGGTGATCGCCGCCACCAGTGGCATCAGCGGCGTGATCCGCGCCGACGGCAGCGTCGAGCACAAGACCGATGAGTTCACCCAGCAGGTCATCGTCAGCGAAGTCCAGTTGCGCGGGGCCAAGACCCTGGGCACCCGCCTCGGGGCCTGGGTGGAGCTCGCGCTGTGCGCTCCGATCGCTGTGCTGATTGCGTCCGCGTGGCTGCGCCGGATCCAGCGTCGCCGCACAGGCGAGCCGGTTACGGTGGGCCCGTGAGCGAGTCCGCGGCCCGGGTGCTGGTCATCGTCCCGACCTTCGACGAGGCGCTCAACATTCAGGCCGTGATCGCCCGGCTGCGGGCGGCCGTCCCGACGGCCGATGTCCTGATCGCGGACGACAACAGCCCCGACGGCACCGGCCGGATCGCCGATGATCTCGCCGCCGCCGACGCCCAGGTGAAGGTGTTGCACCGGCCCGGCAAGGGCGGCCTCGGCGCGGCGTACCTGGCCGGGTTCGCCTGGGGCCTCGAACGCGGCTACGGCGTCCTCGTCGAGATGGACGCCGACGGCTCGCACCGCCCGGAGGACCTGCCCGGCCTGCTCGCCGCGCTGAAGGACAACGGCGGCACCGCCGACCTCGTGCTCGGCTCGCGCTGGGTGCCCGGGGGCGCGGTGGTGAACTGGCCGGCCAGTCGCAAGCTGATCTCCCGCGGCGGCACCCTCTACGCCAAGGTCGCGCTCGGCATCCCGATCCGGGACGCCACCGGCGGCTTCCGCGCCTTCCGCGCCGACACCCTGCGCGGACTGGACACCGCGAGCGTCGAGTCCCAGGGCTACTGCTTCCAGATCGACCTGGCCTGGCGGGCGGTGCAGCGCGGCTTCACCGTCGTCGAGGTGCCGATCACTTTCGTCGAGCGCGAGCACGGCGTGTCCAAGATGAACCGCGGCATCGTCACCGAGGCGCTGTGGCGGGTCACCGTCTGGGGACTGCAGCACCGGGCGGCCAAGCTCCGCAGGCCGCGGACCCGGATCACCGAGTCCGCCGGCGTCTGATCCCCCTGCGGGACGTCGTCCCGTAGGGGCGCCTGTCAGCCCGCAGGGCGGCTGACAAGCGCCCGCCCAGGACGACGTCCCGCGGGAAGGCAAGAATGGGCGCATGCCGCTGATCGTCGTGCTCGCCCTGCTGGTCGTGCCGATCGCCGAGATCTACCTGATCGTGCAGGTCGGCCAGGAGATCGGCGCGGGCTGGACGATCCTGCTGCTCATCGCCGACGCGGTGCTCGGCAGCTGGCTGATCCGCCGCGAGGGCCGGCGGGCCTGGCTCGCGCTCCGGCAGAAGGTCAACGAGGGCGGGCTCCCGGCCAAGGAGCTCGCCGACGGCGCACTGATCCTGATCGGCGGGACGCTGCTGCTGACGCCGGGCTTCCTCACCGACATTCTCGGCTTCCTTCTGGTGCTGCCGTTCACCCGGCCGCTGGCCCGGGGCGGCCTGATCGCGTTCGCCAAGCGCTACTTCGTCGTCGCCGGTCCGGGTGCCGCCGGCATGGGCCTGCCGCCGTTCCCGCCGGGAATGCGTCCGCCGGGTCAGCAGGGCCCGCCGGGTGGCGGGCCTCCAGCGGGCGGGCGCGGGGACGTGATCCAGGGCGAAGTCGTCGACGACGACTGAGCCCCGGAACAGCACCGCAACAGCGAGAGCCGCCCCGGTGACCGGGGCGGCTCCTTATCGCTGAAAGGTCAGGCTGACTTGCGCGTGGCCGGGTGGCCAGGGATGCCGCCGGCGCGGAGCACGGCCAGGCGCTCGGCGAGGATCTCTTCGAGCTCCTCGCGGGTGCGGCGCTCCATCAGCATGTCCCAGTGCGTGCGTGCCGGCTTGCCCTGCTTGTCGTCCCGCGTCGCGCCGTCAGCGCGCAGGGCGACGTTGCCGCAGACCCGGCACTCCCACACGATGGGAACCTCGTCGGCCTCAGCCGAGAACGGAACGTGGACGCTGTGCCCCTTGGGGCAGGCGTATTCGATGATCTGGCGCGGAGCCAGCTCGATGTCGCGGTCGGTCTCGTAGCTCGTCGCTCCGAGCCGCGAGCCCCGCAATGCCCGCTCACTCATGATCCGCACCTCCTGGGCCAAACGGCCCCTTGGCGGTCCCCCGGTTTGGGAGCTACTCGTACTCAGTGGTACGAGAACGACCCAGACCTCTGATCAATTCCCGAACGAGGGTGTACGAAACCGTTTCGTTCTGGACCTTGGTACCGGTTTCCGCACCCCTGCGCCACTGAATTCCCCGGAAAGTTACCTGCGCGTAGGGAGTTCCCAGCCATGCCACAGCTTCAGCACAGCTACCCCCGCCGATTGGCGGTAGTCATCCCACCAATGCCTGGTCACCCAAGGTGAGCGGGCCGGCGGGGGGCAGGCCGAGCGCGGCCGCCAGATCGGCCCAGTTGCCCCAGCCCGCCCAGGCCGCGAGCGCGGGGGCAAGGCCGGGCGAGGGGCCCAGGGACGCGACCGCGCGCGGGTCCTCGCTGGAC
>NZ_JACDFE010000079.1 GCF_013815995.1 Sporichthya sp. | reverse complement strand
CGCTGATGTTGCCGGCGGTGCCGACCACCAGCCCCGCAGCCACCATGCCGGCGGCTGCGGCCGCGACATCCGCCCGCGCGTCACCCACGGCTTGCGCTAGGGCGCCGCGCCCGCGAGCACCTCGACGAACACGTGCTGCGCGGTCGCCGGGTCCAGCTCGATGGTCTCGCCGGCCTGGCCGACCAGCACGCCACCGGGAGCGGTCCGGGCGACCACAGAACCACCCGGACGGACGCCCGCGCGGAACATGCCGCGGACCACCGCGAGGTCGTCCTGGGCCGACTCGCCGATCCGGCGGACCACCACGGACACGCCGGCGTCGGTGGCCACGCTGTCCAACGATTGCAGGCCCTCGAGGAAGGAGTCGGTGTCGGCGTCGCCGAGCTCCTCAAGGCCTGGGATCGGGTTGCCGTACGGAGACTCGGTCGGGTGGTTGAGCAGCTCGAGGATCCGGCGCTCCACCGTCTCGGACATGACGTGTTCCCACTTGCAGGCCTCGGCGTGCACCTCGGTCGCTTCCAGCCCGATGATCTGGACCAGCAGGCACTCGGCCAGGCGGTGCTTGCGCATCACCCGCACGGCGTACTTGCGGCCCGACTCGGTGAGCTCCAGGTGACGGTCGCCCTGGACGGTGACCAGGCCGTCGCGCTGCATCCGGGCCACGGTCTGGCTCACGGTGGGACCACTCTGCGAGAGCCGCTCCGCGATGCGGGCCCGCAGCGGGATGACGCCCTCTTCATCCAGCTCGAAGATCGTCCGGAGGTACATCTCCGTGGTGTCGATCAAGTCGCCGCTCACGAGCAGCCCCTTCCCGTGCGTTTCCGGCCCGAGTCTAGTCGCTAGGGGGCAAACGGCCCGGTCAGCGGGAAGTGACAAGCGACGCGGTGCTCACCGCCCGGCGCCTGGGGGACGAGCAGGGGTTCCTCCTGCTCACAGCGCTGCTGGGCGATCGGGCAGCGGGTGCGGAACCGGCACCCGGAGGGCGGGTCGATGGGGCTCGGGACGTCCCCCACGAGGCGGATCCGAGCGCGGGGGACCGGTTCGGAGCC
Organism: Sporichthya sp.; assembly: GCF_013815995.1. Taxonomy (GTDB): domain Bacteria; phylum Actinomycetota; class Actinomycetes; order Sporichthyales; family Sporichthyaceae; genus Sporichthya. The sequence continues at coordinate 16,136 of NZ_JACDFE010000079.1, read as the reverse complement.
GTGGTCGATCTCGGGCACCGCGGACAGCAGCGCCTGCGTGTAGGGGTGCCGCGGGGCGGCATAGAGCTCTGCGGCGGGCGCGGATTCGACGATCTTGCCCAGGTACATCACCGCCACCCGGTGCGAGACGTGGCGCACCACGGCCAGGTCGTGGGCGATGAAGACGTAGGCCAGGGCGAGGTCGCGCTGCAGGTCCCGGAGCAGGTTCACGATCTGAGCCTGGATGGAGACGTCGAGCGCCGAGACGGGCTCGTCGGCGACGATCAGGCTGGGGTTGAGCGCCAGCGCCCGGGCGATCCCGATCCGCTGGCGCTGCCCGCCGGAGAACTGGTGCGGGTAGCGGTTGTAGTGCTCGGGATTGAGCCCGACGGTCTCCAGCAGTTCCTGCACCCGGCGCTTGCGCCCGCCGGGCGGGTCGATGTCGTTGACCTCCATCGGCGCGGCGACGATCGCGCCGACCGTGTGCCGCGGGTTCAGCGAGGCGTACGGGTCCTGGAAGATCATCTGGATCTGCGACCGGACCGGACGCAGTTGCTTCGGGGACAGGTGGGCGATCTCCCGCCCGTCGAAGGTGATCGTGCCGGCCGTGGGCTCCAGCAGCCGGGTGACCAGCCGACCGGTGGTGGTCTTGCCGCAGCCGGACTCCCCCACGAGGCCGAGCGTCTCGCCGCGGGCGACCTCGAAGTCGATCCCGTCCACCGCGTGCACCGCCGCGACCTCGCGCTGCAGCAGCAGGCCCTGCCGGACCGGGAAGTACTTGGTGAGGCCCTCCACCCGGAGCAACGGCTCGCTCATCTGTCGCCCTCCCCGACGTCCGAGCCAACGTCCGAGCCAACGTCCGAGCCAACGTCCGAGCCAACGTCCGAGCCAACGTCCGAGCCAACGTCCGCGCCGGCGTCCCCGAGGTCCTCCACGACGTCCTCCACGCGGACCTCGCCGCGCCAGAGCGGAAGCAGGGTCTCGACGACGATCCGCTCGCGCTGCGCCGCGTCGAGGTGACAGGCCGCTACCGTGCTCACCGCGGGGGTGAGCTCCGGGACCTCCCGCGCGCACCGGTCGCCCGGCACCAGGGCCGGGTAGTCGCACCGCGGCCGGAACGAACAGCCCGCCGGCAGATCGATCAGGCTGGGTGGAATCCCGCGGATGGCCAGCAGGTCCGAGTCCACCGCCGCGGTCAGGCGCGGGACGGAGGAGAGCAGCCCCCAGCTGTACGGGTGGCCCGGCCGGTTGAGCACGGCCCGGGTGGCCCCGAACTCCACGCAGCGCCCGGCGTACATCACCAGGACGTCGTCGGCGACCTGCGAGACCACCCCGAGGTCATGGGTGATCAGGATGATCGCGGAGTTGAACTCGGCCTGCAGGTCGGCGAGCAGGTCGAGGATCTGGGCCTGCACCGTGACATCCAGCGCGGTCGTCGGTTCATCCGCGATCAGCAGCTCCGGGTCGCAGGCCAGCGCCATCGCGATCATCGCGCGCTGGCGCATGCCGCCGGAGAACTCGTGCGGGTAGGAGTCGACGCGCTGTTCCGGGCGGGGGATGCCGACCCGGCCGAGCAGGTCGATGGCCCGCTTGCGGGCGGCGGCCTTGGACGCCTTCTCGTGGCGGCGGTAGCCCTCGGCGATCTGGTTGCCGACGCTGTAGTACGGCGAGAGCGCGGTCAGCGCGTCCTGGAAGACCATGGCGATCTCCGGACCACGCAACTGGTTCAGGGCCCGCTCGTCCAGGCCGACCAGGTCGCGGCCGCGCAACAGGATCTGACCGCCGACCGTAGCCCGGCGGCGGTCGTGCAGCCCGAGCACGGCGAGCCCGGTCACGGTCTTGCCGGAGCCGGACTCCCCCACGATGCCGAGGGTTCGTCCCGGCTCCACGGTGAAGGACAGCCCGTCGACGGCCTGCACGAGTCCGTCCTCGGTCGCGAAGCTCACCCGGAGGTCACGGACGTCGAGGAACGGGGTCGACGCCGTCACGTGATCCGCACCCGGGGGTCCACGAGCGCGTAGGCGATGTCCACGACCAGGTTCGCGAGCACGATGAAGATGGCCGCGACCAGCACCGTCGCCATGATCATCGGCAGGTCCGAGTTGGTCAGCGAGGTGAGGGCGAGCTTGCCGATCCCCTGGATGTTGAACACGGTCTCGGTGATGATCGCGCCGCCGAGCAGGGTCGCGATGTCGAGGCCGAACACGGTCATCACGGGCGTGATAGTGGCGCGGCCGGTGTGTTTGAGGTGGAGCGTTCGCGCGGCCAGGCCGCGGGCGCGGCCGGCCCGGACGAAGTCTTCGGAGAGCGCCTCGATCGCCGCGGCGCGGGTGAGCCGGGCGTAGATGGCGATGCTGACGAAAGCCAGGACCAGCCACGGCAGCAGCAGCCCGCTGAACCACCCCACGGGATCGTCGGTGAGGGGGACGTAGCGCGGTTGCGGGAGCCAGCCGAGCTGGTTGACGAAGATGTTGTTCAGCAACGGGCCGAGGAAGAAGATCTGCACCGAGGCCCCGACCAGCGCGAAGCTGATCCCGATGCGGTCGAAGAGCGATCCGGCCCGCAACGCCGAGACCGCCCCCAGCCCGATCCCGACCGCCAGGAACAGCACCGAGGCGCCGATCGCCAGCGACAGCGTCGCCGGGAAGCGGTCGACCAGGGTTTCCCAGACCGGCTGCTGGTTGGTGAAGGAGTAGCCGAAGCACGGGATGTCGCAGTGCACGACCTCGCCGGCCTGGAGGAAGTCCCGGCCGGCGAAGATCCCCTTCATGTACTCCCAGTACTGCTCCAGGACCGGGCGGTCGATGCCGAGCGAGGCCCGGATGTCGGCCAGCCGCTCCGGGGTGCAGGACTTCCCGCAGGACAGCCGGGCCGGGTCACCGGGGATCACGAAGAAGAGCAGGAACGTCGCGAAGCTGACCACCGCCAGGATCACCGCGGCGCCGAGGAGGCGACGGATCACGAAGCGGAACACGGGCGGCTGGCCTTTCCGGTGGCGAACGCAGCTGACGGGTGATCAGATCACGGGCGCACGAAGATCCCGTTCATCGAGATGATGCCGAGCACGATGTCCAGCTCCGCGCCCCCGATCTTCGGGCCGTAAAGCTGCTGGGCCCGGTCGTAGAGGTCGGGGATGACCGGGACCTGCTCGAGGATCTTGCGGTCCAACGCGGCCCAGCGCTTGCCGGCCTCGACCGGGTCCGCGATCAGGGAGATCTCGTCGATCTCGGAGTTGATGGCCGGGTCATTGAGCAACGCGGTGTTGTAGGAGCCGGTGCTGATCTTGCGGCCGTCGAAGAGCACCGGGTAGACGGTCGACCCGCTGGGCCAGTCCGCTCCCCAGCCCCCGTAGTAGAGGTCGAACTTATTGTCCGGGTCGCTGACCTGCTCGGAGAAGTTCTTCGGGTCGATCGCCTTCTTGACGACGGTGAAGCCCGCCTTCTCCAGCCCGTCCACCACCGCGACCGCGATCTGCTCTCCGCGCGGCAGGGCGCCGAACGCGTAGACGATCTTCTGCCCGAGCTTGCCGGCCTCGGTCAGCAACGCCCGGGCCTTCTCCGGGTCGCCGGCCGGGGGCACGTTGAACAGGTCGGACTCCTCGTGCCCGACGAGGGTCGGGGAGCCGATCGTGGTGGCGAAATCCCCGTTGTTCGGGCCGCCGAGGATCTGGCGGATCTGCTGGCGCGGGTAGGCGTACATGAGGGCCTTGCGCACCCGCAGGTCGGTGATCCGCTTGGTGTTGATCGCCTGGTAGGTGCTGAACGGGGTGTAGCCCGAGACCGTCCGCTGAAGCAGGTCCGGGGTCGAGACGACCTGCGCGAGCACCTCGGGTGAGACCTGGTCAACACTGGTCATGCCGGCCTGGTCCTCGCCGTTCGCCGCAATCAGGCGCTGGTTCGTGGCCAGCGGCAGCTCGCCGAAGGCGAACTCGAACTTGTCCACGTAGGCCGTGCGGATCGGGTCGGACTCCGGCTTCCAGTTGGTGTTGGGCACCAGCGTCATCGACTTGTCGACCTTGTGGGCCTCGATCTTGTACGGGCCGGAGGCGAACGGGTCCAGGTCGTACTTGGCCCGGGTATCCGCGCTCTTCTTGACCGCCGCGCCGGCCGGCATCGCGAGCGCAAAGGGAACGTCAGGCTGAGCCTTGGGGAACTTCAGCACGATCGTCTTCGCGTCCGGCGTTCTGATCGCGTCCAGGGACTTCCCGCCGTAGGGCCCGGCGTAGTACTTGCGGAAGTCCTGGCTGTCGGCGAACCAGGTCTGCAGGTAGGTCGGCCCCTCGACGTAGGTCTTCTCGAAGGACCGCTCGAGGCCGTACTTGACGTCGGCCGAGGTGATCGGCGATCCGTCCTCCCAGGTGACCCCGTCCCGCAGGGTGTAGGTCCAGGTCTTGCCGCCGTCCTTGGTGACCCCGGTGTTGGTCGCCAGGTCGCCCACCAGCGAGACATCGCTGCCGCTCTGCCGGTACCCGGTCAGCGCGCGGGTCATCAGCAGCGAGGTCGCCTGCTCGTAGTTGGAGTAGATCCGGGCCGGGTCCAGGTGACCGAAGTCGACGACGTTGTAGACCCGCACGGTCCCGCCGGGGACCGCGCCCTCGACCGCGGGGGCTGGGCCCTCGGCCTCGTTGTCGATCCCGTAGCGGTAGACCACGCGCTCCTCGCCGCTCGGCTTGTCCCCCGGGGCGGAGCTTGCGCCCGGGGTGGAGGAATCGTCATCGCCTCCGCCGCACCCGGTGAGCAGCAGCGCCGCAGCGAGCAGGACCGCCAGCGGCGTCCTTGGGATCCGTGTCATCGCAGACCTTTCGAGTCCAGGGCGTCGCGGACGGCGTCGCCGAGCAGGTTGAACGCGAGCACCATCACCAGCAGCGCACCGCCGGGGATGAGCATGTAGGCCGGGTCGGCCAGATAGACCTGGGAACCGTGGTTGACCATCCGGCCCCAGTCCGGGATCGGCTCCACGATCCCCACCCCGAGGAACGAGAGCGCTGCCTCGCCGGTGATGATCGAGGGAACCGCGATCGAGAAGGTCACCAGGATCGGCGACCACAGGTTGGGCAACAGCTCCCGGCGCACGATCCGCCAGGTCCCGGCGCCGGACATCCGGGCCGCGTCGACGAATTCGCGCTCCCGCAACGAGAGAACCTGACCCCGGATCAGACGGGCCTGGAAGACCCAGCCGAAGATCGAGAAAAGCACGATGACGGTGGCGAAGCGCAATATCGTCGACGCCTCCTCCTCATCGCCGACCATGACGTCGTTGACGACCAGACTCAGCGCGATCAGCATCAGCAGGCCTGGGAAGGCGAGCATGAGGTCGAGGATCCAGCCGCCGACGGCATCGATGCGGCCACCGAGGTACCCGGTGACGATGCCGAACAGGACGCCGAACACCGAGGTGATCAGCGCGACCGAGAAGGCGATGAACAGCGAGGTGCGCGCGCCGTAGACCAGCTGCATGAACACGTCGCGGCCCAGCCCCGGCTCCAGGCCCAGCCAGTACTCGCTGCTCATCCCGCCGCGGGCACCGATCGGGAAGCTGTACTGGTTCAGCAGGCCGGGGTTGTCCAGCCCGTAGGTCGTGTCCGGGTTCTTGCCGTAGAGCGCGGCAATCACCGGGGCCAGCGCGGCGACGGCGATGAAGAACAGCACGACGAGCCCGGAGACCACGCCGACCCGGTCCCGGCGGAACCGCCGCCAGGCGATCTGGCGCGGTGAGCGGCCGAGGTCGCTCGCCGCCAGGGGCGCCGGATCACCCTCGACCGGCTCCAGAAGGATCGTCGTCACGTCGGCACTACTCCGGGATCACGGCTTGACATTGAGCCCGTTGAGATTGATCGAGCCCGACACCAGCCAGGGCGAGGGACAGGGAGACGGCCGCAGCTGAGCGAAGACGCATTGCGGACGCCATACGGACCTCCGAGGGCCGGGCTCGCACCGGGGGGCAGTACCCGGCGCCTGCGCGCACCCTAGGCCCTGAGGTGACGCCACCGAAGCACCGCAATGTTTCTGATTGGGCTCGATCGCAATGAGCGCCAACGTGATGTGGTTCCGCCGCGACCTTCGACTGCGCGACAACCCGGCACTGCTGGCGGCCGCCGGGCAGGGCGGCTTCGGAGACGGGCCGTCGGCCGTGGTGCCGCTGTTCGTGATCGACCCCGCCCTGTGGAAGCCCTCGGGCGAGGTCAGGCGCGCCTACCTCGCGGCCTCGCTCGCGGCTCTGGGGTCGCGGATCGGCGGGGACGGTCTGCTGCTGCGTCGCGGTGACCCGCTCGAGCAGGTCGTCGCGGTGGCGCGGGCGGCCAAGGCCGACGTGGTCTACGTCGCGGCGGACTTCGGCCCGTACGGGCGCGCGCGTGACGACCTCGTCGACTCCGCACTGGCCGAGCACGGCATCCGGCTGGAGCGGGTCGGGTCGCCGTACGCGGTGGCCCCCGGGCGGGTGCGCAACGGGTCGAACGAGCCGTACAAGGTCTACTCGCCGTTCTTCCGGGCCTGGCGCGAACACGGCTGGCGGGCCCCGGCGCCCTCGCCCCGGTCGGTGCGGTGGGAGTACCCGCTGACGTCCCACGACATACCTACTTCGGCGGTTCCCGACGGGACCGAACTGCCCACCGCCGGCGAGGAAGCGGCCATGCGCCGGTGGCGGAAGTTCCAGGACTCCCTGGACGACTACGCCGAGGCCCGGGACCGCCCCGACCTCGACGGCACCTCGCAGCTGTCCCACGCGCTGAAGTGGGGCGAGGTGCACCCGCGCACCCTGCTGGCCGACCTCGATCCGGAGCGGCACGAGGTCTACGCCAAGGAACTGGCCTGGCGGGAGTTCTACGCCGATGTGCTCTTCCATCGCCCGGAGACGGCGCGGGAGTACCTGCGCGCGGAGTACGCGCGGATGCGGTACGTCGCGCCGGCCGAGGACTTCGACGCCTGGCGTTCCGGACGGACCGGGTTCCCCTTCGTCGACGCCGGGATGCGCCAACTGCGCGCCGAGGGTTGGGTGCACAACCGGGTCCGGATGGTCGTCGCCTCCTTCCTGGTCAAGGACCTGCACGTGGAGTGGCAGCACGGGGCCCGGCACTTCATGCAGTGGCTGCGGGACGGCGACCTGGCGTCCAATCAGCACGGCTGGCAGTGGGTGGCCGGCTGCGGCACCGACGCCGCGCCCTACTTCCGGGTGTTCAACCCGATGACGCAGGGCTTGAAGTTCGACCCCTCCGGGGACTACGTCCGCCGCTACGTGCCCGAGCTGCGACACCTGGACGGCAAGGCCGCCCACTCCCCGTGGGAGTTCCTCGACGGGTACACCCACGGGTATCCGGAGCGGATCGTCGACCACGCCGAGGAGCGGGTCGAGGCCCTGGCCCGGCTGGCCGAGCTCAAGGCCTGAGGACCGGTTCAAATCTGCTCGACACGGCGCGCGATCTCGGCGTACCGTTCTCGTACACGTGAGAGGAGGTGGTCCAGGCTTTGTGTAGCTATAGGACGCGTGAGGTGGCTGCAAGCTAGCCGCATTGACTAGGTGCCTTCACTTGACCGAAGGTCTGCGGTTCGGCGAATCCACTGCAGTCACCGGGGCCCGTGGGTGCTCGGGGATACGTCCCTCCGAGCGGTCGGTTTTCGAACCGGCACCCCACGGGCCTTTCCCTGTCCCGGTTCCTGCACTGACCTGACCGGTCAGGGCGCCAATCGATCGACAGTCCAGGCGGCGCCGGTGCGGGAATAGCGCAGGCGGTCGTGCAGGCGGGATTCGCGGCCTTGCCAGAACTCGATCGTCGCCGGGGTGATCAGGTAGCCGCCCCAGAAGTCGGGGCAGGGGACGGCGTCGGGCCAGCGAGCCTCGAGCTCGGCGTAGCGGGCCTCGAGGTCTGAGCGGTCGGCGATCACGCTGGACTGCGGACTGGCCCAGGCGCCCAGCTGCGAGCCGCGAGGGCGGGAGCCGAAGTACTCCTCGGTCTCGGCGCGGGAGACCCGGGCCGCGGTGCCGCCCACGATCACCTGACGGCGCAGGCCGTGCCAGGGGAAGAGCAGCGAGACGCGCGGGTCGGCCTCGAGCTCGCGCGCCTTGCGCGAGGTGTAGTTGGTGTAGAAGACGAAGCCGCGCTCGTCGACAGTCTTGAGCAGCGCCATCCGGGACGACGGGCCGGCGGTCGAGACCACCATGGCGTTGGGCTCGGCCAGGCCGGCCTCGACGACCTCGTCGAACCAGAGCTTGAACGCGGCGATCGGATCGGCCGGCAGGTCGGCGCGGTCCAGCCCAGCTTCCATGTACTCGCGGCGCATCGCCGCGAGATCTGACGTCTCGTCAGCCAAGCTGGGAGTGGAGGAACGCGGTCGCCTCGGCCCAGCAGCGCGCGGCCAGTTCGGCGTCCTGGGTGCCGAGCGGGTTCATCGGGTTCATGAACGCGTGACCCGAACCCGGGTGCACCGTCAGCTGGACGTCCTTGCCGAGGCCGACGAGCTTCTTCTCCAGGGCCATGGCGGCGTCCGGGGTGAAGAAGTCGTCGTTCTCGGCCATGTGGCCGCGGACCACCGCGGTCAGGCCGGACCAGTCCGGCTCGGAGTCCGGGCCGGGGAAGCCGTAGAACGGAACCGCCGCCGAGATCTTGTCCCCGCGGCCGGCGGCGAGCAGGAAGGTGAGCATGCCGCCCATGCAGAATCCGATGACGCCGAGGCTCGCGCTCGTCACGGCGGCGTGGGCCGCGAGGTGGTCGACGGCGCCGCTCATGTCCTTGGCGGCGCGGCCCGGCGGCAGGTTGGTCATCAGGTGACCGGCCTTGTCCATCTCGTCGTGCGCGGCGAGCTCACCGTGGAAGAGATCGGGGGCCAGCGCGACGAACCCGGCCTCGGCCAGCCGGTCGGTCATGATCTTGATCGAGGGGTCCAGGCCCCACCATTCCTGGACGACCACCACACCCGGGCCGCTGCCGCTCCCGGGCACCGCCAGGTAGCCACCGGCCGTGCCGCCGTTGCTCGCGAATTCCACCGTTTGCGTCGTGATCGTCATGAGGCGAGCCTATTTCCCGACAGGCGGACCCACCGAGGGGCGTCCGGGCAGGAGCTCCCGGGATTTGTCGACGGGTACAGAATGGGCCTTGAGCACTTCCTTCTGCCCGCCCGTCGAAAGGGCCCCCCTCATGTCCGACTTCGTACCCGGCCTCGAAGGTGTCATCGCGTTCGAGAGTGAGATCGCCGAGCCGGACAAGGAAGGCAGCGCGCTGCGCTACCGCGGCGTCGACATCGAACATCTGGTCGGACGGATGACGTTCGGTCACGTCTGGGGTCTGCTGGTCGACAACTCCTTCAACCCGGGCCTGCCCCCGGCCGAGCCGTTCCCGATCCCGATCCACTCCGGGGACATCCGGGTCGACGTCCAGTCGGCCCTGGCGATGCTCGCCCCGGCCTGGGGGATGAAGCCGCTGCTGGACATCGACGACGACCAGGCCCGCGACGACCTGGCCCGCGCCGCGGTGATGGCGCTGTCCTACGTCGCGCAGTCCGCCCGCGGGGCCGGCAAGCCGATGGTGCCGCAGAGCGAGGTCAACAAGGCCAAGACCATCGTCGAGCGCTTCATGATCCGCTGGCAGGGGGAGCCCGACCCCAAGCACGTCGCCGCGATCGACGCCTACTGGACCTCCGCGGCCGAGCACGGCATGAACGCCTCCACCTTCACCGCCCGGGTGATCGCCTCCACCGGCGCCGACGTCGCGGCGGCGCTCTCCGGGGCGGTCGGCGCGATGTCCGGCCCGCTGCACGGCGGCGCCCCGTCCCGCGTGCTGCACATGATCGAGGCCATCGAGAAGACCGGCGACGCCACCAAGTACGTCAAGGACCTGCTCGACAAGGGCGACCGTCTGATGGGCTTCGGCCACCGGGTCTACCGGGCCGAGGACCCCCGCGCCCGCGTCCTGCGCCGCACCGCCCGCGAGCTCGGCGCCCCGCGCTACGAGATCGCCGAGGCCCTGGAGAAGGCCGCCCTCGAGGAGCTGCGCGCCCGCCGCCCCGACCGGGTCCTGGAGACCAACGTCGAGTTCTGGGCCGCGATCGTCCTGGACTTCGCCGAGGTCCCGCCGCACATGTTCACCGCGATGTTCACCTGCGCCCGCACCGCCGGGTGGAGCGCGCACATCCTGGAGCAGAAGCGCACCGGCCGCCTGATCCGCCCCTCGGCCCGCTACGTCGGCCCGCCGACCCGGATGCCCGAGGACGTCGACGGCTTCAGCGACATCCCGCAGGCCCACCTGCTCGCCTGAGGCCCGGGCACCGCAACCATTCGCTCATGCATGAGTGAGTGGTGGCGTTTGGGCCCGAATCCGGCCCGAAATCGACCAGCCGCTCATGCATGAGCGAGTGGTCGATCCGCCCAGGTGATTTCCCGGCGCGACCAAGAGCAGCACTACGGAAGAATGGTCGGCAGTCGGCAGCGGCGCCGACCCCGTCCCCTCCCTCTGATCCGAGGACTATTCACGTGAGCGAGCGCAGCGAGCTCACCAATGACGCAGCAGCGACGTCGGAGCGAGTTCGACGAGCGCTAGCGAGGAGAAAGAGTGACCGACATCAAGATCCCCGCTGACCTCCTTCCGGCCGACGGCCGATTCGGCTGTGGTCCCTCCAAGGTCCGGCCCGAGGCGCTGGCCGCCCTCGCCGCTTCCGGCGGTTCGGTGCTCGGCACCTCGCACCGGCAGAAGCCGGTCAAGAGCCTGGTCGGGCGGGTCCGCTCCGGCGTCTCGGACCTGTTCTCCCTCCCCGCGGGCTACGAGGTCGTCCTCGGCAACGGCGGCGCGACCGCGTTCTGGGACATCGCCGCCTTCGGCCTCGTCCGCGCCCGCAGCCAGCACCTGCACTTCGGCGAGTTCTCCTCCAAGTTCGCCTCGGTCTGCTCCGGCGCCCCGTGGCTGGGCGAGCCGAGCGTCATCAAGAGCGAGCCGGGCACGCACCCGCAGGCGGAGGCCGGGGAAGGCATCGACGTCTACGGCCTGACCCACAACGAGACCTCGACCGGCGTCGCGATGCCGATCATCCGTCCGGCCGGGGCCGACGCCGACGCGCTCGTGCTGGTCGACGCGACCTCGGGCGCCGGCGGGCTGCCGGTCGACATCACCGAGACCGACTGCTACTACTTCGCGCCACAGAAGTGCCTTGCCTCCGACGGCGGGCTCTGGATCGCGGTCATGTCGCCGGCCGCGCTGGCCCGCGTCACTGAGATCTCCGGCTCGGCCCGCTACATCCCGACCTTCTTCGACCTGCCGACCGCGATCGACAACTCGACGAAGGACCAGACCTACAACACCCCGGCGCTCTCCACGCTGTTCCTGCTCGCCGAACAGCTGGAGTGGATCAACGGCCAGGGCGGCCTGGGCTGGGCCGTGGACCGGACCACCGACTCCTCGACCCGGCTCTACAACTGGGCCGAGAAGTCGGAGTACGCGACGCCGTTCGTCCAGGATCCGGCGATGCGTTCCGCGGTCGTCGGCACCATCGACTTCGCCGATTCGGTCGACGCGGCCGAGGTCGCCAAGGTGCTGCGCGCCAACGGGATCGTCGACACCGAGCCGTACCGAAAGCTGGGCCGCAACCAGCTGCGCGTCGCGATGTTCCCGGCCATCGACCCGGCCGACGTCGAGGCGCTGACCGCCTGCATCGACCACGTCGTCGCCGCGCTGTAACGCTCCATTCGTGCGGACGTCCGAAGCGGCGAGCGCTATAGCGCACCCTCCTTCGGACGTCCGCCCCAGCGCACCACAGCGGGGGCGGGACGTCCGACGCGGCGAGCGCTATAGCGCACCCTTCTTCGGACGCAACGCATGAGCGGGGACCGGGACCGGCTGACGCTGCTGGTCTACTGCCAGCTCGGGCTGTGGGGGTACTTCCTCTTCGGCTTCGGCCCGGTGGTGCCGATCCTGCGCGACGAGCTCGACATCTCCAACACCGTCGCCGGGTTGCACGCGACGATGATCTCCGCCGGCTCGATCACGGCGTCCTCGCTCTACCCGAGGCTCGCGCGGGGCCTGGGCCGTGGGCTGACCGCCCGGGTCGGGATGGCCGGGCTCGCCGCGGGCGTCGCGATCCTCTGCTCGTGGGACCTGCTCGCCGTCACGCTGACCGGAACATTCATCGCCGGCGGGTTCGGTTCGCTGCTGGTGACCGGATCCGCGGTCATCCTGCGCGAGCGGCACGAGGACAAGGCGCCGGCCGCGATCACCGAAGCGAACGCGGTCGCCGCCGCGTTCGGCCTGATCGCGCCGGCGCTGATCGGCATCGCCGCGGCGCTGCAGTTCGGCTGGCGACCGGTGCTGCTCGGCGTCGTCGTGCTGGCCGTCGCGCTGGCGTTCACCCTCGGCCGCGAACCGGTGCCCGACGGCGTGGCACCGGACCGCGGCACTCAGGGCAAGCTGCCGCGTAAGTACTGGGGCGCCTGGCTCGTCGTCGCGATGGTGATCGGCGTCGAGGCGGCGATGACGGTGTGGTCCTCGGACCTGCTCCGCGATTCCGCGGGCATGGGCAACGGCGGGGCCGCGGCCGGGGTCAGCGTGCTGCTCGCCGGGATGCTCACCGGCCGGCTGCTGGGCCCGCGGTTCGCCTCACGCCGCCCGGCGGGCGTGCTGCTGGCGGCCCTGTTCCTGGCCGGCGGCGGGTTCATCGTGTTCTGGACGGCGGGCACCCCGGTGCAGGGACTGACCGGTCTCGCGCTGATGGGTCTGGGGATGTCGCTGCACTACCCGCTCGCCGTCACCGCGGCGATCGAGGCCGGCGACGGGCACCCCGACCTCGCCGCCGGCCGCGCGGCCCTCGGGGTGGGCGTGGCCGCGGCGACGGTCCCGCTGCTGATGGGCGCGATGTCGGACGCGGCCGGCATCCAGGCGGCCTTCACCCTGGTGCCGATCCTGCTCGCGGTGGCCGTGACCTCGCTCATCGTCTCGGGCCGACGCCCGGCCGAGGTCGCTACCCTCGACGACTGAGCCGTCATCAGGTCGGAGGCACGGGTGGGGCACGGGCACGGTCATGGCCACGGCCCTTCCGCGGCGCGCGCCGGCGAACGCCACCGCGGCCGCCTGACCGTCGCGTTCGTCCTGGCCGCGCTGTTCCTCGTCGTCGAGGTCGTCGTGGCGCTGGCCACCGATTCCCTTGCGCTGCTCTCCGACGCCGGGCACATGCTCACCGACACCGCTGGGCTCGGGATGGCGCTGGCCGCGATCGCCGCCGCGTCGCGGGCACAGGTCGGGGCCTCGGCGGGACGCACCTTCGGGCTGTACCGCCTTGAGGTGCTCGCCGCCCTGGCGAACGCCGTGCTGCTGTTCGGTGTCGCGGCCTACGTGCTCTGGAAGGCGATCGACCGCCTGCAGGACCCGGTCGACATCGAGGCCCTCCCGGTCTTCGCCGTCGCCTGCGCGGGCCTCGCGGTGAACCTGGTCGGGTTCTGGCTACTACGCGAGGGCGCGAAGGAGAGCCTCAACGTCCGGGGCGCGTATCTGGAGGTGCTCGCCGACGCGGTCGGCTCGGCCGGCGTCATCGTCGCCGCGATCCTGATCGGCGTCACCGGCGAGGACTGGATCGACCCGGCCCTGGCGATCGTCCTCGGGCTCTGGATCCTGCCCCGCACCTACCGTCTCGGCGCGCAGGCGCTGCGGGTGCTGCTGGAGGTCGCTCCCCCGCACATCGACCTGACCGCACTGCAGGCCGACCTGGCCGCAGTGCCCGGCGTCGTCGACGTCCACGATCTGCACGTGTGGACGCTGACCTCGGAGATGGAGGTCGCGACCGCGCACCTCGTCGTCGAGGTCGGCGCCGACACCCACGCGGTCCTGGACCAGGCCCGGCATCTGCTCTCGAGCACGCACAAGCTCGACCACGCGACGCTGCAGGTCGAGCCCGCCGATCACACCGGTTGCGAGCAGGTCGGCTGGTAGCGACACCGTCACCCGGGCATCCATGCCTCGGTGACCACGACGCGCCGCATTCGCCTCGGCGTGTCGTGTCACCCGGGCATACATGCCCGGACGGACCTCAGTCTCGGCGGGTGGCCAGCACCAGGACGAGAACGCCGAGGCCGAGGGCGCTGATCAGGGCGACCATCTGCCCGTCGATGCCGGGGATGCCCTCGTCATTGATCCGCTGCGCGGTGTCCTTCGCGTCCCCGGCCTTGTTCTTCGCCCCCTTGCCGGCGTTCTTGCCGTCCTTCGCCTTGTCCTTCGCGGCGTTGGCGGCGTCCTTGGCGTCCTGGGCGCTCACCGCAGAGTTCGGCAGCTTGTTGACGTCCTCCGGGATCGGCACCCGCCAGACCGAGGAGCCGACGCCCTCGCTTCCGAACAGCAGCGCTTCGCCGTCGGCCGACGCGGCGACCGATTCGCCTTGGATCTGGATCGGCGGCGTGAATTTCACGACCGACTTCCAGCCCGCGTTCGGGCTCAGGATGTGCGCGTCGAAGTACCCGCGGGTGACGACGAAGCGGCCGTCGGAGAAGAACGACGCGTCGGTCACGGCGCCGGGGGCGTCCGCGATGCGGGTGAAGGTGTTCGTCGTGCCGGCCTTCATCGTCGCCGGGCCACGGTAGACCCCGGCCTTGTCCGCGGTCTCCTTGGTGATGACGTAGAGCCGGCCGTTGCGGGGGTCGCAGAGCAGCGCCTCGGCGTCGCGGGCCTTGCCGTCGTCGTAGCGCATGTCGTACTGCGTCCACTTCACGTCGCCGGTCGTCGGGTTCGACGGCTCCTCGACGCGGAGCAGGGGGTAGGTCTTCCAGGCGTCGATGTTGTCGCCGATGTCGCCGACCCACAGCAGGTCGGTGCCGTCGTCCTTGCACCGCGTCATGGCTTCCCAGTCACGGGCCGGCGCGCCCTTGAGAGTGAGGGTGGCGACGGTGTCGCCGGTGGAGTCGTTGACGGCGTAGAGGATCGGGCCGGCGTCGGAATCGTTGTGGGTGTAGACGATGCCGGTGTTCTTCGTACTGGCCGCCAGGCCGCTGGACTCGGTGATCCGGTCGTCCTGGAACTGGAAGGCGACCTTCTTGTCCGCGGCGTCGGCCACGCCCGCGGTCAGGCCGAGCAGCGCGAGGACGCCGACCAGCGCCGCCGCGCGCTTCACCACGCACCGCCGTGACGGACCGTCAGCTCGTCGGCGAGCAGGACCGCGAGGTGGGGCCGCAGGCCCCAGGCCTTGACCAGCGAGCGGTACTCGGGGACCAGATCTGGATCGGCCGCGGCACCGGTCCGCACGGCGCGGATCGCGACGTTGCGGGCGGTGTGCTCGCTGCTGACGAACTCGACCACGTCGACCCGGTAGCCGAGCAGGCGCAGCAGGGTCGCGCGCAGCGCATCGGTGAGCACGTCGGCCATCCGCTCGCGCAGGATGCCGTGCTTGCCGAGCAATCCGTAGGGCGCGGGTGCGCCGGCCGCGCGGATCGCGGCTGCGGTCTCGTGGTGGCAGCACGGTGCGGCGATCACCACCGGAGCTTCCCACCGAACGGCCCGCGCGAGCGCGTCATCGGTCGCGGTGTCGCAGGCGTGCAGGGCGAGCACCAGGTCACCGGGCGGCAGCTCGGCGTCGGCGATGGTGCCGGCCACGAAGCTCACGTCCGCGGCGCTGAGCTTCTCAGCGATGGCCGTGTTCCGGGCCCGCGCGGCGTCGCGCAGGTCGACACCGGTCAGCCGAGCCCCGCCGCGCTCGGCCCGCTGCGTGGCCAGGTAGCGGTGCGCGGCGAAGGACAGGTACGCGTTGCCGCAGCCGAGGTCGACCACGTGCAGCGGTGCCCGATCCTCGACGGCATCCAAGGTCGGGGCGAGCAGCCGCAGGAAGGCGTCGACCTGGCGGCGCTTGGCGGCGTCCGCGCCGAGGACGCCGAAGATGGGGTCGCCAGGATCGATCAGGCGCGGCTTCACCCGGTCGTGGGCGGTCGGGCCAACCGCGCCTTCGGCGCGCTGGCGGTGCACCTGGGCCTGGCCCTTCTTGGTCACCCGCACCTGGACGGTCGACTCGGCCGTCTCGACGTGCCAGTTGCCATAGGGCTCGGCGAGCAGGGCGTCCACCCCGGCGGCGGCCTCGGCCGGGTAGGCGAGGTTGGAGGTGTGGGCCTGACGCTCGTCGTAGCAGACCTGCTGGAGGCGCCGGCCGTCCTTGAGTTCGACCGGGCGCAGTTCGGCGCGCCGCCAGGCGGGTGGGGCGGCCCCGTGC
>NZ_JACDFE010000078.1 GCF_013815995.1 Sporichthya sp. | reverse complement strand
CAGCAGCGCAACCGCGTTCGCCGCGAGCACCGCGTACGGCGCGCGGACCAGCACGGGCAGCGGGGGAGTGAAGACCAGGTAGCGGGCAGCGGCCCGCGCCTCGGCCGTGCCCGCCAGCTCCGCACGGTAGGAGTCCAGGCAGGCGGAGAGTTCGGCCACCGTCAACGGCGGTGCCGGCACGCCGAGCGAGCGCGCGATGTGCGCGGCGTCCGCGACGTACGCGTCAGCCTCGTCGGCGTTCAACGCCCGGGCCCCGAAACGCTGGTGCGCACGCAGGAAGCTGTCGATCTCGGCGACGTGCACCCACTGCAGCAGGTGCGGGTCATCGGCCGAGTAGGGCCGACCGTCCGGTGCGGTGCCGCGCACCCGGCCATGGATCCCGAGCACCTGGTCGACCGCGGCCTGCGCGTCCTGGGCGGTGCCGAAGGTGGTGGTGGCCAGGAACGTGCTGGTGCGCTGCAGTCGGCCCCACGGGTCGCCCCGGTAGCCGGAGTGCCCGACGACGCCGGCCATCGCCAGCGGATGCAGCGACTGCAGCAACAACGCGCGCAGCCCGCCGACGAACATCGCGGCATCGCCGTGCACCCGGCGGATCGGACGGTCCTCGGCGAACCACCGCGGTCCCGGTGTGCCGAGGATGCGTTCGCGCCGCGCGGGGCCTTCCGGGCCGGCTACCCGCGCGAAGATGCTCGCCCCGACGTTGGCCCGCAGATCGGCCAGAGTTCCCATCCCCATGGCCTCGACGGTAGCTCGGGTTACGCAGATCGGCCCCGGCAGCTCGACGAGCGCCGGGGCCGATCGGGACGAGTCAGCTCAGTTCCCACACCACGGTCGAGTTGACGCTGACCTGCTGGCTGCCGGCGTAGAGGGGGACCGATGTGCCGCTGGCGGAGTCCCGCTCGGCCATCGGGTACGCGTACCCGCCGTCGCCGGCATTGCCCTCGCTGATCGACACCACGCGGCCGAGGCTGCCACCGGCCAGGCGGGCGTACTGCTCGGCCTTGGACTTGGCGTCGGCGAACGCCAGCTTGCGGGCGTCCTCGACGAGGCCCGCGCTGTCCTCGAACTCGAAGGAGACGCCGTTGATCCGGGTCGCGTCGCCGCCGGCCTCGGCCGCGTCGGAGATCGTCGCGCCGGCGTCGTCGAGGTTGCGCAGCTTGACGCTGAGGGACTGGAACACGTCGAAGCCGTTCGGTCCGTCAGGGACAGGCATGTACGAGCTGACCACGGGCGGGACCGAGCTCATTCCCTCGCGGGTACCGAGGACCGCGGGGTCCTCCTTGAGCGGCAGGTCGGCGGCCGGCATCGGGTCGTTGGTGAGGGTCGGCTCGTCGGGGGCGACAGCTGGGTCCGAGGCGACGGGCGCGCCCGGTGCAGGGGCCGGCTGAATCATCGGCGCCACCAGGCTGGGCGGCGGGGCGGCCTTGCCCTCGTAGGAGCCTCCGTAGGAGCCCTCGTAGGGCTGGGCCGGGCCGTAGTGCTGGTTGATCGAGAGCTGCGAGGTCTGGATGTCGGCGTCCTTCACCCCGTGCTGGGCGAGCGCCTCCTTGATCTTGCGGATGTCGGCGTTGGCGGCGTCGAGGGCGGCGTTGACGTTGTCGCCGGTGCGCTGCACGCCCAGATCGAGGCGCACCACGTCCGGGGTCCCGCTGGCCTGGCCGAGCCCGGAGACCGTGACGGTGCGCGCGGCGGGGTCGCCGGTGGCGGCAACCGAACCGGCGCTTCCGGCCATCAGCATGCCGGCGACGGTGGTCGTCAGCACCACGGCGGCGGCCGCGGCCAACGATGCACGGCGGAACGAAACGGACATCTGGACTCCTCAGAGCGGCGGCAGGCGGCGCCGGTGTGCTCCGGCGTCAGAACACAGACGGCGGAGGAGCCCGAAACGTTCGCCGGGTCAGCAGCCGAACGCGGGCGCGGTGCAGGTAGGGCAGTGCGGGTGACGGCCGGCAGGGGTTGGTCGCGGTCAGTTCCTCCTGCTGCGCCTCGGTCAGCGATCCCGACGGCGTGAGCAGCACCACGTCGTCGGCCCACTGGCGGATCAGCTGGGTGTAGTGCGCGGTCATCGGCCCGCCGCCCAGGACACCGAGCCTGCGGTCGCGGACCTCGTAGCCGTGGCAGTACGGGCAGTGCAGGACATCGCGCGCCCACCGCTGGCGTAGCCCGGGGATCTCAGGCAGCTCGTCACGCAGGCCGGTGGCGATCAGCAGGCGTCGGGCCCAGACCGGCCGGTCGTCGGCGAACTGCACCCGGAACCGGGAGCCGTCGCGGCGAAGCGAGGCCACGACCTCATCGGCGATCTCGCCGCCGTAGCCCTTGACCTCCTCCCGACCGATCGCCAGCAACTCCCCGGGCGCTGCACCGTCCCGGGACAAGAAGCCGTGCATGTGCGCGGCCGGTGCATTGCGCGGGGCGCCGGAGTCCACCACGAGGACCCGGCGGCGGGCCCGGGTCAGGACCAGGGCCGCGGACAGTCCGGCGGCTCCGCCGCCGATCACCACTACGTCGTATTCGCTCATGCTCCGACAGTGCATCGGGCTTCCCGGGACCGGCAACAAATGTTGCTGTTTCCGGGAAACGGTCGTGGAATGGGGCCATGGACGAACCGGCGGAGACGATCGCGACGGCCCTGGAGCAGGTCGGCCCCCGGCTGCGCCTGCTGCGTACGCAGCGCGGCGTGACCCTGACCGGCCTCGAGGCCACGACGGGCATCTCCAAGAGCACGCTGTCGCGGTTGGAGTCGGGCCAGCGCAAGCCGAGCCTGGAACTGCTGCTGCCGCTGGCGCAGGCCTACGGGGTGCCGCTCGACGATCTGGTCGGCGCCCCCGAGGTCGGCGACCCACGCCTGCGGCTCAAGCCGCAGAAGGTGCACGGCCGCACCGTCATTCCGCTCACGCGCATGCCCGGGGCCATGCAGGCCTGGAAGATGATCATCCCGACGTCGCAGTCCAAGCCCCAACTGCGGGTCCACGACGGCCAGGAATGGCTCTACGTCCTGTCCGGCCGGATGCGCCTGTGCCTCGGCGACCAGGACCTCGTCCTCGGCCCCGGCGAGGTCGCCGAGTTCGACACCCGCGTCCCGCACTGGTTCGGCAGCACCGGCGACGGCCCCGCCGAGGTCCTCAGCCTGTTCGGCCGGCACGGCGAACGGATGCACGTTCGGGCCCGTAGCGACCAGGACGACTGATGGGGCGTCAGAAGCGCCTGGTCTTCGACGGCTGGATCGCCGGCCTCGGCACGACCTCCGGCACCCGCATCGTGGTCGGGCGTTGGCCGCGCAGTCCGTTCGGCGCCTTTGGCGATGTGATGATCGAGGACGCCGCCGGGCACCGGCGCCTGCTCGCCCCGCGCCCGGAGATCGCGGAGTTCATCGCCGCCACCTACACCTTCGACTCGGTGGAGATCGCGCACTTCGGGGTGACCGCCGCCCGGCGGGAGTGGGCGATCACCGCCGGGCCGCTGCATCTGGCGTTCGAGCTCGGCCGCCGGGCGCCGCTGGGCTACCTGCTGCGCGCCGTCCCGCCACCGCTGGCCCGCCGACCGGCCTGGGCGGCGGCGATCGACCGCCCGGCCCGATGGCTGATGCCCGGCGTCAGCACGCGAGGCACCGCCGGCAACGACCGCCGGGAGTGGTACGGCGCCCAGGACCTGCGCCCGATCAGCGCAGCGGTCGCCTGGCTCGACGGAGTTGACCTCGGCAGCCTGGCCAAGGTCGATCCGCCCGTTCGGTTCGGATTCGGGTCGGTACCGGCGGAGCCGGCGTTGGTCCGGGTCACCACCACCGTTGGACCAGGGACCTAGATCAACTTCTGCGACCACGGCTCGCGCCCGGTTGGTGGCGCTGAGCGACCGTCAATGCCCGGTTCGTCCACGTTCGTCCCCGGCATCGTCTCGCCGTGCAAAGCGCCGGACAAGGCCGTGAGAAAGGCCCACTGACCTCCGGCGTGTCGCCACACACTGAATCTCGTCTCGCTCCCATCCCGCCGATGAAAGAGGAGCCATGGACGCCAACCTCGCGGTTCGCCGCGCTGGTGGAGTGGTCGTGGTTGCGCTGTCCGGGGACTACGACCTCAGCCGCGCAGCAACCCTGCACACCCAGCTCCTCGACGTGCTCCGTGCGCGTCCCACGGGCATCGTGATCGACCTGTCCGAGGTCACCTTCTGCGACCTGGCCTGCCTGCGCACGATGGCCAACCTCGGCCGCCGTTCGACCGCGGTCGGCACCTGGATGCGGATGGCCGGCCCGTCGCCGATCGTGCGCCGCCTGCTGGAGATCACCGGTCTGTGCGCCTCGCTGCCGTGCTACCTCGACGTCGACGCCGCGATCCGCGGCAAGGCCCGTGCCGCTGCCTCCGCCGGCCGCGGCGTTGCATCGGCGGTGGCGTCATGAGCATCGCCTTCGTCGTGGTGATGCCGTTCCTGATGCTGTTCCTGGTCTTTTTCCTGGCCGACATCGAGGCGCGGCACCTGACCCAGCGTCGCGTCAACGAGCGACCCTCGCCGGTGGAAGCCACCAGCGAGGGTCAGGCGCCCGCAACCGCCTAGGGTTCAGAGGGTCAGAACCCCGAGGTCGGGGTGCCCGGGGAGCGCTGGGCGAGCAGGTCCCGGATCTCACGGAGCAGCGCGACGTCGTCGGGCACCACTGACGGGGCCGGCACCTCGCCGCGCTTGTGGCGCTCGGCCAGCGTCTTCATCGGCACGACGAAGGCGAAGTAGACGACCGCGGCCGTGATCAGGAACGTGACCGCGGCGTTGAGGAAGTTGCCGAACAGCAGCCGGTTGGTCTCGTCGAGCTTGATCGTGCCACCGGTGAGGCCACCACCCATGATGACGTTGATGATCGGCTGCACGAACGAGTCCGTGAAGGACTTCACCAGCGCAGCGAACGCGGTGCCGAGGACGACGGCGATCGCGAGGTCGATGACGTTGCCGCGCATCACGAATTCTTTGAAGCCCTTGATCACAGCCACTCCCAGGGTTGAGGGGAAATCTGTCGGCCCGTCAGGGCGCGTCCACGCTATCGCTGACGGCAGCACCGTCCAGTGGACGATCGATCCCTCCGGGGACCTCCGGGCGAAGCGTGATCGACAATCGACGGGTCGCCCCGGCGGCCGCGAGTCGGGCCGCCTGCGCCTCGGTCGCGGCCACCAGCACCAGGGCACCGTCCAGGCCGGTGCGCTTGGCGCCGGGCACCGCAAGCACCCGCACCCCGCTGGCCACCACCTCCGCCGACGCGAACCCGACCGGTCGGTCGAGCCCGGGCTCGAAACCCTCGGACAGCGCGGCGGCGAGCACATCCACCACTGATCCCGCGCGGAGCAGGGCGGCGGTGCCGGCGTCCGCGATCCGCACCCCGACGGCGACCAACTCCGAATCGGCGAGCAGGCCGGGCCCGACCAGTCGGAGGTCAGTGATCGGTTCACCCCGGCGGACCGGCGAGGCCAACAGGCGCCCGCGCGCCTCCGACGTGGATGTCAACGCCCCGTCCGGTACCGACGCCACCGGCACCCGCACGACGGAGAGGTCGTCGGCGGCAAGGGCCGCACCCCAGCGGAGGTCCCGAGCGGCGGTCAGCACCGGCACGGTCGCCCCTGCGCCGGGGGCCAGCAACGGCACTGCGGCCAGTACAGCGACGCCGGCGCACGCGCCCGCGACCAAGCCCCGGTAGCGGGCGAGCAGCATCCGCGCCTCGGCCCCCCAACTCATGGGCCTCCGGGGCGCTCGTCCCTCACCTCTCATGGCAGCTCGATGCCGGTCGTCAGCCCGTCCAGGGCGGACCCGCACGGACAGGTCCGCTCGGTCGGCATCGCCGCAACGATGTCCATCAGGACGTCACGCAGCCGCCCGACGTTCTCCTTGAACACCCGGAAGACCTCGGCCATCGTCACCCCCTCGCCGGTCTCGATGCCGGCGTCGAGGTCGGTGACCATCGCGAGCGGGGTGTAGCAGAGGGCGAGTTCGCGGGCCAGCGCCGCTTCCGGCGACCCGGTCATCCCGATGATCCGCGCGCCCGCCGCGGCGTACCACTGCGACTCCGCGCGGCTGGAGAACCGCGGCCCGTCGATCACCACCAGCGTCGCGCCGTCCACGGCCGGCCAGCCCGCCGCCGCGGTGGTCTCCAACGCGACCGCGCGCCCGGCCGGGCAGTACGGGTCGGCGAACCCGACGTGCACCACGCCGGCCGGCGGCCCGTCGTAGTACGTGCGGTCCCGTCCCGAGGTGCGGTCGACGACCTGGTCCGGCACCACGAGCGTCCCGATCGGGAAGTCGTGGGTCAGCGACCCGACCGCCGAGGGCGCCAGCACCTGGCGCGCTCCGACCGCTCGCAGCGCCCACAGGTTCGCCCGGTACGGGATCAGGTGCGGCGGCCACCGGTGATCCGCGCCGTGCCGGGGCAGGAAGGCCACCCGGCGCCCGGCCACCTCGCCGATGACCAGCGGGTCGCTCGGCGGACCGAAGGGGGTGGAGACGGTGACGGTGACGGCGTCGTCGAGGAACTCGTACAGCCCGGACCCGCCGATGACGCCGATCTCGGCGGTGCCGTGCTCACTCTGCAAGGGCTCACTCATGGCGCAGGACCCTAGCCCGGCGCGCGCTCAGCGCCCCGAGTTGTCCACAGGCGACTCAGGCCGCGGACTCGCCGCCGCTCTTCGAAGCGGGCTTGGACGAGCTGGACGAGCTGGACGAGTCGCTCGAGGACGAGCTGGACGAGGACGAGTCACCCGACGACGAGCCCGAGGAGGACGAGCCCGAGGAGGACGAGTCGCCCGAGGATGAGTCGGCGGAGGACGCTTTGGCGCCGACGCTGGACCGCGAGTCGTTCCGGTAGAACCCGGACCCCTTGAAGACCACGCCCACGGCGGAGAACACCTTGCGCAGCTTGCCGGTGCAGGTGGGGCACTCGGTGAGGGCGTCGTCGCTGAACTTCTGGACGGCCTCGAACTGGTGCCCGCACTCCGTGCAGGCGTACTGGTAGGTCGGCACCGACGGTCCTCCTGCTGGCACTCTCTGGGCTCGACTGCTAATTGTGCACGCTAGCGCCGGTTCCGGTCCACCCAGCCTGCCAGCCGGCCGTGTTCGCTGACCGCGCGGAGCCGCGCCTCGGTGACCCGCCGGATCGCCGAGGGGACCACGACCAGCAGTTCGTCGCCGCGCTGGACCCGGGTCGTCTCGCCCGGGACCAAGGATTTTCCGTCCCGGACGATCAGCGCCACGCTCGCGCCCTGCGGCAACCGCAACTCGAAGATCTCGACGCCGTGCATCCGGGACTCGGCCGGCACCCGGACCTGCAGCACGTCGGCGCCGAGCCGCTCCAGGGGCGCTGCCTCCAGGTCGAGGTCGCGCGGTTCGGCCTCGGAGATCACCTTCATGGTGCGCGCGAACAACGGCAGGGTCGGGCCCTGCAGCAACGTGTAGAGCACGGCGACGATGAAGACGAGGTTGAAGATCCGCTCGTTGTCCGGCACCCCCTCCACCACCGGGATCGTCGCCACCACGATCGGCACCGCCCCGCGCAGACCGGCCCAGGACAGGAAGGCCTGTTCGGCCCACGACACCCGGAACCAGACCGTCGAGGCGAAGACCGCGGCCGGGCGACCGATGAACAGCAGCACGAATCCGACCGCGATCGCGGGCATCACATCCGAGCCGAGCTCGGAGGGGGTGACCAGCAGGCCGAGCAGCACGAACAGGCCGATCTGGGCCAACCAGGCCAGCCCCTCGACGAAGCTGCGGGTCGCCGGTCGGTGCGGGAGCCGCGAGTTGCCCAGCACCAGCGCCGCGACGTAGACGGCGAGGAAGCCGCTGGCGTGCACGGCCGCGGCCCCGCTGTAGGCGAACAGCGCGAGAGCCAGCACGGCGATCGGATACAGACCCGAGGAGGGCAGCGCGATGCGGCGCAGGCCGTTCGCGCCCAGATAGCCGGCGGCCAGCCCGATCACCAGACCGACCGCGAGTTCGTACACCAGCAACGCCATCAGCTCGCCGAAGTCGGCGGCGCCGAAGGCCTCGGTCGTGGACAGCGCGACGGCGAGGACGACGATCGGAGCGTCGTTGAACCCGGACTCGGCCTCCAGGATGCCGACCAGACGCGGCCGCACCGATAACAGCCGCAGCACGGAGAACACGGCCGCGGCGTCGGTCGAGGACACGATCGCGGCCAGCAGGAACGAGACCTGCCAGGGCAGATCCAGCAGGTAGTGCGCGGCCGCTCCGGTGATCATCACCGAGACCCCGACCCCGACGGTGGCCAGCATCGCGGCGGCGGGGACGGACGGGCGGATCGTCGCCCAGTTCGTGGTCAGGCCACCCTCGGCCAGGATGATCACGAGCGCGGCGTAGCCCAGGGTCCGGGTCAGCTCGGCGTCGTCGAACTCGATGCCGATGACGTCCTGACCGAGCACGACGCCCAGCCCGAGGTAGAGCAGCAGGCTGGGCAGCGCGGTCCGGCTGGCCACCCGGACGGCGACCACCGCGACCAGCAGCACCAGCGAGCCCATCAGCAGTGCCTGATCGAGGTCGTCGACGGTGATGCTGCCCTCGCCGCCGCCACCCGCGCCGAGGATCACCATGACTCCTCGTCCTCGACCGCGTCCGCCGCCTCGCCGACCGGAACCAAGCCCTCGGGAGAGAGGACGGCGTGCACCTCCGCGTCGTGCCCGCGGGCCGGAACCGTGTCGATGATCTCGCCGGGGTAGAGCACCACCGCGATCAGCGCGGCCGGGTGCGCGTGGCGCAACGTCCGGTCGTAGGAGCCTCCGCCGCGGCCTAGCCGGCGCCCGTTCCGGTCGGCGGCCAGGCCGGGCACGAACGCGAGAAGGGCCTCGCCGAACGCCTCCGGTCCCAACCGCGGGCCGGCCGGCTCCAGCGTTCCGCGGGGACCGGGGACCAGGAAGTCCGGCCCGCGGTAGACGCCCCAGTCCAGGCCGTTGTCCTCGAGCAGGACCGGCAGCAGCACCCGCGTGCCAATCGCGCGCAGCGCCTCCAGAAGTGGGTGCGTGCCCGGCTCGGTCCCGGTCGAGGCGTAGAGCGCGACGGTCGGGGCGGGAGCCAGCGCTTCCAGGGCGCGGTCCCGGATGGCGGCGGCGGCGGCGGCCAACTCGGTCGGGCCGAGCGCGCGGCGGGCGGCCAGGACGGTGGCGCGGAGGGCGGATTTGGCGGCGTCGACCTCGGTGGGGGACCCGGTGGAACCGCCTACCGGCACGTTGCCTCCGTCCTGCCTGGTCGCTGCGGGCGTGCTCTTGATCCTTCCGTACGAGCGGTGCCGCCGTCATATCGGTGGTGCTGGGTAGCCTGCGCTCATGACCTCGACGTCCCCCCGAACGACCGCCGGTATGAGAAAGGCCGTCATCCCGGCCGCCGGCCTCGGGACGCGGTTCCTGCCCGCCACCAAGGCGACGCCGAAGGAGATGCTCCCGGTCGTCGACAAGCCGGCGATCGAGTACGTCGTCGAGGAGGCCGTCACGGCCGGCCTGACCGACGTGCTGATGATCACCGGGCGCAGCAAGCGGGCGCTGGAGGACCACTTCGACCGCAACTACGAGCTGGAGACCAAGCTCGCGGAGAAGGGCGACACCGCCACCCTGGAGCTCGTGCAGGCCTCCAACGACCTGGCGACGATGCACTACGTCCGCCAGGGCGAGCCCAAAGGCCTCGGGCACGCGGTGCTCTGCGCGGCCGATCACGTCGGCGACGAACCGTTCGCGGTGCTGCTCGGCGACGACCTGATCGACCCGCGCGACCCGCTGCTGAAGGCGATGATCGACGCCCAGGCCCGCTTCGGCGGCAGCGTGATCGCGCTCATGGAGGTCCCGCCCGCGCAGATCCATCTCTACGGTTGCGCCGCGGTCTCCCCGACGGAGGAGCCGGACGTCGTCCGGGTGACCGACCTGATCGAGAAGCCGCCGCGCGGGGAGGCGCCGAGCAACCTCGCGATCATCGGCCGCTACGTCATCGAGTCGGCCGTGTTCGACGTGCTGCGCCGCACCCCGCCCGGCCGCGGCGGGGAGATCCAGCTGACCGATGCGCTGCGCTCGCTGGCCCTGGGCGACGGCGGCGGGCCGGTGCACGCGGTGATCTTCCGCGGCCGCCGCTACGACACCGGCGACCGCCAGGAGTACCTGCGCACGATCGTGCGCCTGGCCTGCGAGCGCGAGGACCTCGGGCCGGAGTTCCGGTCCTGGCTGGCCGACTTCGTCGCGAAAGAGATGGAGGGCCCGGCATGAGGTCCGTCGAGGAGCAGCTCGTCCACATCCTGGGCCAACTCGCGCCGATGCCCGGGCTGGAGGTCCAGCTTCAGGAGGCGCAGGGCTGCCTGCTCGCGCAGGAGGTCGTGGCGCCGCTGGATCTACCGCCGTGGGACAACTCCGCGATGGACGGCTACGCGGTCCGCATCGCTGACGTCACCGGGGCGTCGCCGGAGTTCCCGGCCGAGCTCGACGTCATCGACGACATCGCCGCGGGCGCGGTCTCCCACCGGGTGGTCAAGCCGGGCACGTGCGCGCGGATCATGACCGGAGCCCCGGTCCCGGAGGGGACCGAGGCGATCGTCGCGGTGGAGCAGACCGACCGCGGCACCCGTCGGGTGAAGATCGAGACCGAGTCGTCCGAAGGACAGTTCATCCGGCTGCGGGGCAGCGACGTGTCCACCGGCCAGCTGCTGTTGCCGGCCGGTACCGAGCTCGGCTCGGCGCAGATCGGGATGCTCGCCGCGATCGGCGTCTCCCGCGTTGAGGTTCACCCCAGGCCGCGGGTCGTGGTGATCTCCACCGGCAGCGAACTGGTCGAGCCGGGCCAGCCGCTCGGTCCGGGCCAGATCTACGAGTCGAACAGCTACATGCTGGCCGCCGCCGCCCGTGAGGCCGGCGCGGTGGCGTACCGCATCGGGATGGTGCACGACGACGAGGAGCTCGTGCTCTCCACCATCGAGGAGCAGACCTCCCGCGCCGACCTGATCGTCACCTCCGGCGGAGTCAGTGCCGGCGCCTACGACGTGGTGAAGGGCGTGCTCTCGCGCCTGGGCACCGTCGAGTTCGGGGGGATCAAGATGAACCCCGGCAAGCCGCAGGGCTTCGGCTTCATCGGCGGCGAGGCGTTCGGTTCCGGCGTGCCGATCTTCACCCTGCCCGGCAACCCGGTCAGCTCCTACGTCTCCTTCGAGGTCTTCGTCCGCCCGGCGATCCGCCGACTCCGCGGCCTCGCCCCGGAGCGGCGCGCCATCACCCAGGCGACGATCTCGACCGACCTGAGCTCACCCGGCGGCAAGACGCAGTTCGCCCGGGGCTGGGTGGTGCCTTCCGGCGCCTACGGCCTGCCCGAGGTGCGTCCGGTCGGCGGCGCGGGCTCGCACCTGCTCGCCGGGCTGGCGACGTCGAACTGCTTCATCGTCATCGGTGAGGACGTCACCGAGGTCAAGGCCGGGGAACAGGTGGACATCATGCGGTTCGGAGCTGCCTCGTGAGCGCGCCTTCCGGGGATCGGCTGACCCACGTCGACGCCAAGGGCGAAGCCCGCATGGTCGACGTCTCCGGCAAGGATGTGACGGTCCGTCAGGCCACCGCGACCGGACGCGTTCTTCTGTCCTCGACGGTGATCGCCCTGCTGCGCGGTGAGGGCGTGCCCAAAGGCGACGCGCTCGCGGTCGCGCGGATCGCCGGCATCCAGGCCGCGAAGAAGACCCCCGACCTCGTGCCGCTGTGTCACCCGCTGGCGATCCACGGCGTCACCGTCGACCTCGCGGTCACCGACACCTCGGTCGAGATCAGCGCCACCGTGCGCACCGCCGACCGGACCGGGGTGGAGATGGAGGCGCTGACCTGTGTCGCCGTCGCCGGGCTCACCGTGGTCGACATGGTGAAGGCGGTCGACAAGGGCGCCGTGATCACCGACATCCGGATCGAGGAGAAGACCGGGGGCAAGTCCGGGACCTACAAGCGATTGAGGCGAGAGGAGGGCGAGCTTGCTCGTCCTTCCGAGCCGATTGAGCTTGTTGAAGGGAGCGAAGCGACCGAACATCGCCGGGCGCGGACGTGAGGACGCCGTCGTGAGAGCACTGGTCATCACCTGCTCCAACCGGGCCGCGGCCGGGGTCTACTCCGATCGCGGCGGCCCGATCCTGCACGCCGGTCTGGTCGAGCTCGGGTTCGAGGTCGACGGCCCGCAGGTCGTGCCCGACGGCGAGCCGGTCTGGGAGGCCCTGACCGCCGGCGTCACGGCCGGTTACGACGTCATCCTCACCACCGGCGGCACCGGGCTCACCCCGGGCGATCACACCCCGGAGGTGACCCGCCGGGTGATCGAGCGCGAGGTGCCCGGGATCGCGGATGCGATCCGGCGGCACTCGCAGGACAAGGTGCCCGCCTCCGCCCTCAGTCGTGGCCTGGCCGGGGTCGCCGGGCGCACACTGATCGTCAACCTGCCCGGCTCCCCGGGCGGGTGCAAGGACGGGATCGCGGTGCTCAATCCGATCCTCAAACACGCCGTCGAGCAGATCGGGGGTGGTGACCACTGAACAAGCCCTGGCCGGTGCGCCTCTCGGACGGCCCCGTCGCGCTGCGTCCGTTGCGGATGCGCGACGCGCAGCCCTGGCACGACCTGCGCCGAGAGAACCACACCTGGCTCAAGCCGTGGGAGGCCACCCGGCCCGTGGACGAGACCCCGGAGATGAGCTTCGCCAACATGGTCCGCCGGCTGCGCGCCGAGGCACGGGCCGGACGGACCATGCCGTTCGCGATCACCTGGTCTGGGACCTTCATCGGCCAGCTCACCGTCTCCGGCATCACCTGGGGCTCGCTGTGCGGCGGTCACATCGGCTACTGGATCGACAAGGGCCACGCCGGACGCGGCGTCATGCCGACCGCCGTCGCGCTGGCCACCGACCACGCCCTGCAGACCATGGGCCTGCACCGCGTCGAGATCTGCATCCGGCCGGAGAACGCCAACAGCCGGCGCGTGGTGGAGAAGCTGGGCTTCCGCGAGGAGGGTCTGCGTCCGGCCTATCTGCACATCGACGGTGAGTGGCGCGACCACCTCGTCTACGTCATCACCTCCGAGGAGATCCCCGGCGGACTGCTCAACCGCTGGCGGGCCACCCACGGCCCGCTGCACGCTTGAGCTCACTAGTCACATCAGTCCCGCACGACACGCCGACTGCATCCCCGATCCGAGCGGGTCTCGCCCCTAACTTTGATCGTCATGAGCGGAAGTGGCCTCCTGTACGCGGCGGTGCTCGGCGCCTGGGCCGTGTTCCTTCTGACGCGGTGTCTGAAGACGACGCCCGCGGACACCAGCTCCGGAGTTAAGGAGGGCACCTTGTTGCGACGTCGCGGCGAGAGCGACCCCACTTATTCGATGCTGCGTCCGGTTGCGGCGGGGGCTTCGGAGCCGGTGGTGAAGGCCCGCGAGACCCGGCGTCCCGTCGAGATGGTGACCCGCCCCCGCGTCAGCGCCGCCACCGCGGCCCGTCGTCGCCGGGTGCTCAGCACCCTCGTCGTCTCCTTCGTTCCGCTCCTGACCGCCTACCTCCTCGGCCTGCTGCCGATGTGGCCGGCGGCCATCCCGGCAGGTCTGTTCTTCGCCTACCTCTACGAGGTGCGGGTACGGGCCAAGAAGTCTCGCGTGACCCGCGTGCACGTTCCGGTTGCTCCTTCCGCGTCGGCCAAGATCCCGGCACAGCGCGGCACTCGCAGCAAGCCCGCCGACGCAGACCTGACCTGGAACCCGTGGCCCTCGGTGGAGGTCGACGAACCGACCCCCGGCCCGGTCGCCGACATCGCCGATGGATGGGAGCCCCGTCCCGTGCCACTGCCCACGTACGTCACCGCCCCCAAGGCCCCGCCGGTCGGTCGCCGCATCGACGTCTCCGCCGGTCGCCCCTGGACCGCCGTCGACGACGAGCCGACCCAGGAGTTCCCGGTCCTCACCGACGAGCTGATCGCGCAGATCGAGGCCGAGATGGCCGCGAAGGCGTCGGCCGAGCAGCTCGAGCTGATCGAGGACGTCGCCCCGATCGAGCACAAGCGCGCCGTCGGCGAGTAGCTCGCCAGAAAACCTGCACTCTGGTCGCGTGGCCGGGCTATCGCGGAACCCTCATGGCCCGGCTGGCCAACCAGAGTCGGGCCCGCCCGGGGCGCACCGGCCGACGCCGGCCCGGTGATAACCTTTCCCGGCACGTCGGGGGCTGTGGCGCAGTCTGGTAGCGCACCTCGTTCGCATCGAGGGGGTCTGGGGTTCAAATCCCCACAGCTCCACCCATCAGTGCAGGTCAGAGGCCGATTCCGAACTTCTCGGGATCGGCCTCTTGGTCATTTGGCAGCAATTTGGCAGCAGATTCCGCGGACGACGTTCCCGGAGGTCCGCAGACGAGGGTGGACACTGACGGATCGCGCCGCGTGATCTGCCGCCCCTTCACCACGCCATCGCCGCAGTCCTTCCTGGCCGGTCCGGCCGACCGGCGGAGTGAGCTTGGCGCCGGACTGCCGTGGCTGGCGTGCGCGCGAAATAAAGGTCGGTGTTCGCAAAAGTTTCGTGTTTCACCAAAGATTGGATTCTGCCGTACTATTGACGAATGGACACCGTAGCGCTGGAGCGGCTGTTGGCCGATGCCTTTGCTCGCGTCGACCCGGGCATCGTCGTTCGGGTCGTCGAGGTGGGCCCGCGTCCGGGCCGGTTCGTGGCGAGGATCCAGTCGGCGTCGGTGGAGGTCGCGTGGCTGAGCCGGGGTTGGCCTCGGGAGGTCCGGGAGCTTTTGGACCGGCCCGACCGCCCCGACCTGGTGGTCGCCCCGGCGTTGTCGCCGGGGGCGCGAGGATTGCTTGGCGATGCCGGCCTGTCCTGGGTCGACGGGACCGGCGCGACGCGGATCGCCTTGCCGGGCCTCTACGTTCGCGTCGAGGCCGAGCGCGTTGCGCGTCCCGCTGCGAAGGCTGGCTGGACAGCAGGAATCCTTGCGGTGTGCGAGGGACTGCTGGTCGGGACGGGCGGCACCGTCGACGAACTGGTCGCGGCGACCGGGTTGGCTCCCTCAACGGTCGGCGGCGCCCTGCGCTTCCTGCAGGACGAGCACCTGTTGGAGGCAGCCGCGGCCCGGGGCCGCAACGCTCGCCGTACTGTGGTCGATGTTTCGGAGTTGCTCGACGCCTACGCGACCACAGCTGCCCACCTGCGCGGTGACGCCTCGGTGCGAGTCGGAGTCCTGTGGCGTGATCCGGCACAAGGGGCGCGTGAGCTGGGGGCTCGCCTGGCCGCCAACGGCCTGGCCTGGAGCACGACCGGGGCACTCGCGGCCGACGTCCTCGCTCCGCACCTGTCCGAGGTCGCTCCGCTGGAGATCTACCTCGACGTCAAGAGCTTGCCGGAACTACGGCAGGTCGCCCGCGAGGCAAGTCTGAGTGAGGCGGCCGGCGGCCGGCTGCTCTTGCGGCCGTTCCCCACGCCGGCCCGCGACGCACTCAGTACGACAGTCGCGGGGCAGCGAGTGGCGACGTGGCCACGCGTGTTCTCTGACCTCCGGATGATCGGGGTCCGGGGCGAGGATGCCGCCGAGCACCTCCGCGAGCAGATGGGTGCAGTCGCGTGAGAGAAGAGGAAGAGCGCACCGGCCGGGCCAGGCGAGCCGCCGAACTCGCCTTGGTCCGGGTGTGCAGCCACTACGGCGACCGACCCAACTTCGTCTTGCTCGGTGGCCTGGTCCCCGCGATGTTGTGCTCGGACAGCGACCGCGTGCACGCGGGGACGACCGACGTCGACGTCCAGGTCGACCTGGAGATTGCCGGCGGCGCCGACCATGCCCGCCGTCTGGAGATCGCGTTGAAGAACGCTGACTTCCGCCCCGACTCCGAGCGCGTCTGGCGGTGGGAGACGGTCCAGGGCGGCGGCTACAAGGCGGTGATCAAGTTCGAGTTGCTCGCCGATCTCGCCGACCAACCCCAAAACGCCGACATTCGCTTCGATGACACCGACAGCCTTGGCGCGGTCAATCTGCGCGGTACCGGCTACGCCAGCCGGGACTACGCGCCGCGAACCGTGGTCGCCTACGACCAGGGCGCCACGATTACGGCCGAGGTCAACGTGACCGGCCTCGCCGGATTCCTCCTCGCGAAGACCGCAGCCGCCTATGGCCGGCACAAGCCGAAGGACTACTACGACATCGCCTTCGTCCTGCTGCACCACAACGAGGTCTTCATCGATGAGGCGATCCCGCTCGACCCGGCCGAGGTCGTCCTCCACCGCCTTGGCGCTCCGATGGAGATGCGCACGGCCATCGAAGACCTGGCGGCGAACTTCTTCGACGACCGTGCGGCAGGTGTCCAGGCGTATGTCGAACAGTTCCTCATCAACCACCCTGGATCCGACGCGGCCACCGCAGCCACCGACGCCCAGCTCGTGGTCGCCTCTTTCACCACGAGGTTGCTCGACGCCCTCGCGCGTCGGCGGCATTCCTAATTGGGCCCCGAAGGCAACCGGGACCGGCGAAATCCGGGCAGTTCGGAACGAGCATCCTCGGTGGGCTCCGCCGGACCTGCATGGACAGGGGCAGACCGCTACGGACGACGGCTGGGCTCATAACCCAGAGGTCGTAGGTTCAAATCCTACCCCCGCTACTACGTAAGTGCAGGTCAGGGCCATGATCACGAATCTGTGATCGTGGCCCTTGGTCGGTGGTCAGCAGTTGGTCAGCTAACTTCTGCGACACGCCGTGCCGGACCTGGGCGGATGGGGTCGGACGGGCGTGGACAGCGCCGGGGCGGTCTCCACCTGGATCCCGTGCGCTCGCGCGCCGAGACCCAATGGCGTGCAGACGCCAGGGGCCGCGAGCCGGCGCAGGTCGTCGGGTTGCCGGCAACATCCCGGGGAGCTCAGGCACTTGGGAGGGCACTCGGCCAACTAGTGGTCCGTCTGCGAATTGATCTGGTTGAGCGTGGCGCGGCCGCGCCGAACCTTGGCGATGATCTCCTCCGCGGTCGCCTTCCAGATGAAGGGCTTCGGGTCGCTGTTCCAGTGTCCGGCCCAGTCGGTGATCGCGGCGGTGAGTTCGGCGACGCTGGTGAACCGCCCGCGGAGCAAACGCTTCTCGGTCAACTCCTTGAACCAGCGCTCGACCAGGTTCAGCCACGAACTCGAGGTGGGGGTGAAGTGCAGGTGCCAGCGCCGTCGGTCCTTGTGCGCGAGCCACTTGGTGATCTCCGGGG
>NZ_JACDFE010000077.1 GCF_013815995.1 Sporichthya sp. | reverse complement strand
CCACAAGGCGTGTCACGCCTTGTGGTTCGGACAGTGTATATGGACAGCCTGTCCAGGCTGCTCGGTCGGCTGAGCTACTCGGAAACGCCCAGCTTCTCCAGGATCAGCGCCTTGACGGTGGCGGCGTCGGCCTGACCGCGGGTCTCCTTCATGACCGCGCCGACCAGGGCGCCGACGGCCTGCACCTTGCCGCCGCGGATCTTCTCCGCGATCCCCTCGTTGGCCGCGATCGCAGCGTCCACCGCGGTACCGAGCGCCCCGGTGTCGGAGACCACCGCGAGGCCGCGGGAGGCCACCACCTGCTCCGGCGTGCCCTCCCCCGCCAGCACGCCTTCGATCACCTGGCGGGCCAGCTTGTCGTTCAGCGAGCCGGCGTCGACCAGCGCGACGACGGCGGCCACGTCGGCCGGGGTGATGGGCAGCGCCGAGACCTCGACACCGTCCTCGTTGGCGCGGCGCGCGATCTCGCCCAGCCACCACTTACGCGCCGCTTCGGCGGAGGCGCCGGCGGCGACGGTCTCCTCGACCGAGTCCAGGGCGCCCGCGTTGATCAGCGCCTCCATGTCGAGGTCGGTCAGGTCCCAGTCGCCCTGCAGCCGGCGTCGGCGCGCGGTCGGGAGCTCGGGCAGCGCGGCGCGCAACTCCTCGATCCAGTCGGCCGACGGGGCCAGCGGGACCAGGTCGGGCTCCGGGAAGTACCGGTAGTCCTCGGCGGTCTCCTTGCTGCGGCCGGAGACCGTGGTGCCGGAGTCCTCCTGGAAGTGGCGGGTCTCCTGCACGACCCGTCCGCCCGCATCGAGCACGCCCGCCTGCCGGGAGATCTCGTGCCGGACGGCACGCTCGACCGAGCGCAGCGAGTTCACGTTCTTGGTCTCCGAGCGGGTGCCCCACTCGGTGGCGCCGCGCGGGGCGATGGAGACGTTGGCGTCGCAGCGCAGCGAGCCCTGCTCCATCTTCACGTCCGAGATGCCGAGCGTCTTGCAGATGTCGCGCAGTTCAGTGACGTAGGCCTTCGCCACCTCGGGCGCGAGCGCACCGGTCCCGGGCACCGGCTTGGTGACCACCTCGACCAGGGGGATGCCCGCGCGGTTGTAGTCGACGAGGGAATGTGACGCCCCGTGAATTCGACCGGTCGCGCCGCCGACGTGCAGCGACTTCCCGGTGTCCTCCTCGAGGTGCACCCGCTCGATCCCGATGCGGTACGTCTTGCCTTCGACCTCGACGTCGAGGTAGCCCTCGACGCAGATCGGCTCGTCGTACTGGCTGATCTGGAAGTCCTTCGGCATGTCCGGGTAGAAGTAGTTCTTCCGGGCGAACCGGCACCAGGGCGCGATCGAGCAGTTCAGCGCCAGGCCGAGCCGGATGATCGACTCGATGGCTTTCTTGTTGGCGACCGGCAGCGAGCCGGGCAGACCCAGGCAGGTCGGGCAGACCTGGGTGTTCGGTTCGGCGCCGAACTCGGTGGGGCAACCGCAGAACATCTTCGAGTTCGTGCCGAGTTCGACGTGAACCTCGAGTCCGATGACGGGCTCGTAGGCCTCGAGAGCCTGCTCGTAGGGAACCAACGCGGTCACAGTGGGGGAGCTCCTTCGATCAACAGCTGCCCGGTTCGTTCGCGCAGCGCAGTCTCCAGCGCGGCACCGACCCGGTAGAGCCGGTCGTCGGCCATCGCCGGGGCCATGATCTGCAGTCCGACCGGGAGGCCGTCCTCGGGTGCCAGGCCCACCGGGACCGACATCGCACAGTTGCCCGCGAGGTTCGACGGGATCGTGCACAGGTCCTGCAGGTACATCGCGAGCGGATCGTCGACCTTGTCCCCGATCGGAAACGCGGTGGTCGGCGCCGTGGGTGAGACGAGCACGTCGACCTGGGCGAACGCCGCGTCGAAGTCCCGCGAGATCAGGGTGCGGACCTTCTGCGCCGAGCCGTAGTAGGCGTCGTAGTAGCCGGCGCTCAGGGCATACGTGCCGAGGATGATGCGGCGCTTCACCTCCGGGCCGAAGCCGGCCGCGCGGGTGCGGGACATGACCTCTTCCACCCCGGCGGTGCCGTCGTCGCCGACCCGCAGGCCGTAACGCATCGCATCGAAGCGGGCCAGGTTCGACGAAGCCTCGCTCGGCGCGATCAGGTAGTAGGCGGCCATCGCGTAGTCGAAGTTCGGGCAGGAGACCTCGACGACCTCGGCGCCAAGGCTGTTGAGCAGCTCTACCGCTTCGGCAAAACGCGTCTCGACGCCCGATTGATAGCCCTCGCCGGACAGTTCGCGTACGACGCCGATCCGCATCCCGCGCACATCGGCCTGCCGGGCCGCGGCCACCACCGGCGGAACCGCGGCGTCGATCGAGGTGGAGTCCAGCGGGTCGTGCCCGGCGATCGCCTCGTGCAGCAGCGCCGCGTCGAGAACGGTCCGGGCGAACGGGCCGGCCTGGTCGAGGCTGGAGGAGAAGGCGACCAGCCCGTAGCGGCTGACCCCGCCGTAGGTCGGCTTGGCGCCGACGATGCCGCAGACAGCGGCGGGCTGACGGATAGAGCCGCCGGTGTCGGTGCCGATCGCCAACGGCGCGGTGAAGGCCGCGACCGCGGCCGAGGAACCGCCGGAGGATCCGCCGGGGATCCGGTCCAGATCCCAGGGGTTACGGGTCGGGCCGTAGGCGGAGTTCTCGGTGGAGGAGCCCATCGCGAACTCGTCCATGTTGGCCTTGCCCAGGATCACCACACCGGCCGCGCGCAGCTTGCGCACGACGGTGGAGTCATACGGCGGGCGCCAGCCCTCCAGGATCTTCGACCCGCAGGTGGTCGGGATTCCCTCCTGGGTGAGCACGTCCTTGAGCGCGAGCGGGACGCCGGCCAGGGGCCCGAGCGGGGAGCCGATCTTGCGGGCGGAGTCGACGGCCGCCGCGGCGGTCAGCGCTCCCTCGGTGTCGACGTGCAGGTAGGCGTGGATCGACTCGTCGACCTTGCCGATCCGGTCCAGGTGAGCCTGCGTCACCTCGACGGCGGAGGCCTCGCCGGAAGCGATCAGGGCACCGAGGTCAGCGGCGGTCAGGCGGGTGAGGTCTCCCATCTCTACGGCTCCTCCCCCAGGATCCGCGGTACCCGGAACCGGCCGTCCTGGGCGGCGGGGGCACCGGACAGGGCCTGCTCCGGGGTCAGGCAGGGCGCGACGACGTCCTCACGCAGCACGTTGGTCAGCGGGACGGCGTGCGAGGTCGGGGGCACGTCGTCGGAAGCCACCTCGGAGACCCGGGCCACCGCGCCCAGGATGGCGTCGAGTTGGCCGGCCATCTGGGCGAGTTCTGCCTCGTCGAGATCGAGTCGGGCGAGCCGGGCGAGGTGCGCTACCTCGTCACGGGTGATGGCCATGCGTCTCCTCGCGGACTGATCTAAACCCCTGCTCCCCTGGCCTGGTCATCCTAGATGCGCGGCGAGCACGCCCTCGAAACGCGGCTGGAGCATGATGGGGGCCATGTACCTGTTGCGCGTGGTGCTGCCCGACCGCCCCGGTTCGCTGGGTGCGCTGGCGACCGCGCTCGGTAAGGCGGAGGCCGACATCGCCGGCCTGGACGTCGTGGAGCAACGCGGCGACGGCAGCGTCGTTGACGACATCCTGGTCCAGCTGCCGCCGGGCAAGATGGCCGATGCCCTGGTGACGGCGTGCAACTCGGTCGAGGGGGCGCAGGTCGAGTTCGTGCGGTTCTACCCCTCACGGGGCGGGCTGCAGCGCGACCTGCAGGCGGTGGAGGCCATGACGGCCGACCCCAGCCACGCCGAGGGCGTGCTCGTGCAGCTGGCCCCGAACGTCTTCCACGCCGACTGGGCGGTGCTCATCGACGCCCCTGAGGAGGGACCTCGGCTGCTCGACCGCAGCCCCGCCGCCCCCGAGGAGATCGGCGACGTCACGACCCCCTGGCTCCCCCTGACCCGCCCGATCCGGCTGCCCGACCCAGCCGAGTGGGCCCCGAGCCTGGCGCAGTCGACCACGGCCGCGGTCACCACCGCCGGCGACCGGGTGCTGATCCTCGGCCGCCGCGGCGGCCCCGAGTTCCTGGACTCCGAGCTCGCCCGGCTCGGGCACCTGGTCGCGCTCGCGCGCACCATCGGCGCCGGCGCCTGACGCATCAGTCCGGTGGGACCTGAGCCCGCTCGCGAGCGGCGTCCGGCCCCTCGGCGAGCAGCACCTTGAAGCCGTCCTCGTCGAGAACCGGCACCTTGAGAGAGACCGCCTTGTCGTACTTCGAGCCGGGTGAGTCCCCGACCACGACGAAGCCGGTCTTCTTCGACACCGAGCCGGAGACCTTGCCTCCGAGGTTCTGGATCGCCTCGGTCGCCCCGTCGCGGGAGAAGTCGACCAGCGAGCCGGTGACGACAACGGTCACGCCCTCCAGCGGGCGGGGGCCGTCGTCAGCGGACACCTCCTCGGCCAGCCGAACTCCGGCCGTCCGCCACTTCTCCACGACGTCGCGGTGCCAGTCCTCGGCGAACCATTCGCGCAACGCGGCGGCGATGGTCGGGCCGACCCCGTCGGCGGCGGCCAGTTCCTCCTCGGAGGCGGCCGCCATCGCGTCGATCGAACGGAACTGCCGCGCGAGCGCTTGCGCGGCGGTCGGGCCGACGTGGCGGATCGAGAGTGCGACCAGCACCCGCCACAGCGCGCGCTCTTTGGCGGCGTCCAGGTTCGCGAGCAGTTTGACGCCGTTGGCCGACAGCTTGTCGTCGGCCTTGCGGGTGAACAGGTCGACCCCGCGCAGTTTGGTCTCGTCGAGCGCGAAGATGTCGCCCTCGTCACCGAGCATGCCTGCCTCCAGCAGCGCGGCCGCGGCCTTCCAACCCAGGACCTCGATGTCGAGGGCGTTGCGACTCGCCACGTGGAAGATCCGCTCCCGCAACTGGGACGGGCAGGAGCGGGAGTTCGGGCAGCGCAGGTCGACGTCGGCTTCCTTCTCCGGCCGCAACTCGGTGCCGCAGGCCGGGCAGTGCGTCGGCATCACGAACTCGCGCTCGGTGCCGTCGCGCAGATCGACCACCGGCCCGACGATTTCGGGGATCACGTCGCCGGCCTTGCGTAGCACGACGGTGTCGCCGATCAGTACGCCCTTGCGCTTGACCTCGCTCGCGTTGTGCAGCGTCGCCATCTCGACGGTGGAACCGGCCACCTTGACCGGCTCCATCACCCCGAACGGGGTGACCCGACCGGTGCGCCCGACGTTGACCTGGATGTCGAGCAGCTTGGTGTTGACTTCCTCGGGCGGGTACTTGAACGCGATCGCCCAGCGTGGAGCGCGCGAGGTGGACCCGAGCCGGCGCTGCAGGTCCCGCTGATCGACCTTGACGACTACGCCGTCGATCTCGTGCTCGACCGAGTGCCGGTGCTCGCCGAAGTGGTCAATGAATTTCTGAACATCCGTCAGATCAGCGACAACCTTGGCGGTTGAGGGGACCGGCAGGCCCCAGGACGCGAGCAGCTCGTAGACCTGGGACTGCCGGGCGTACTCGACGCCGGTCGAGGCGCCGATGCCGTGCACCACCATCTTGAGCTGGCGGCCGGCCGTGACCCGCGGGTCCTTCTGCCGCAACGAGCCCGCCGCGGTGTTGCGCGGGTTGGCGAACGGAGCCTTGCCCGCCTCGACCAGGGAGGCGTTGAGGGCTTCGAACCCCTCCACCGGGAAGTAGATCTCGCCGCGAACCTCGAGCAGCTCCGGCACGACGCCGCCCTTGGGGACCGCGAGCCGGTCCGGAACTCCCTCCAGGGTGCGCACGTTCGGGGTGACGTCCTCGCCGGTCGTGCCGTCGCCACGGGTGGCGGCGCGGACCAACCGGCCGTTCTCGTAGACCAGGGCGATCGCCAGGCCGTCGACCTTGAGCTCGCACAGGTACTCCGCGCCCGCGCCCGCATCCCGTTCGACGCGATTCGCCCACGCCGCCAGCTCCTCGGCGGAGAAGGCGTTGTCCAGGCTCATCATTCGCTCGAGGTGCGGGACCGGGGTGAACTCGGTGCTGATCGCCGCCCCGACCCGCTGTGACGGGGAGTCAGGCGTGCGCAGTTCCGGGTGCTTGTCCTCCAGGGACACCAGCTCGCGCATCTTCGCGTCGTAGTCGGCGTCGGCCAGCGTGGGCCGGTCGAGCACGTGATAGCGGTAGAGCGCGTCGGAGAGATCCTCGGAGAGCTCCGCGTGCCGCGCCCGGATCTTCGCCGAAACGTCCTCGGCCACCCCTACTCCCCTCCGTCCGCCAGGTCCGCGAGCGTGCGGGCCGCGTCGGCGCACCGCTGGGTCGCGGCCCGCGCGTACGCCGGCGACGCGCCCGCCAGGCCACATGTCGGCACCGGAACCACCCGCGCCAGCAGGGCAGCCGGCAGGCCGAGGCGGTTCCAGAGCTCGGCCACCGGGGCGACGGTATCCGCCAGGGGTGACAGTCCGGCACGCTGATCGAGCGAGGGCACCAGGCCGGCCAGCAGGACGCCGCCGGACTCCATCAACTCACCGATCTCGTCGTCCGCCACCTGCGGCAGCAACCCGAAGTCCAGGGCGAGCCCGGCGAAGCCGGCCCGCCGCAGCACACCGACCGGCGCACGCCCTGCGCAGCAGTGCACCACCACGGGAACGCCGTCCGCAGCCAAGGCCTCCACCACCGACCTCAGGGTTGCCTCGGCATCGTTGGCCTCCACCGCGCGCAGCGTCCCGAAGCCGCTGGCGGTGCGCACCGTGCCGTCCAGCACTCCGGGCAGCGCCGGCTCGTCGAGCTGGACCACCACCCCGGTCGAGAGCGGGAGCCGCTTGCGGACGTCGGCGACGTGCTCGCGCAGGCCTTCAGCGAGGGAGGCGGCGATGTCGCGGCACGCGCCGCGGTCGGCCAGCGCCTTGTCGCCGTAGTGCAGCTCCACCGTCGCGGCAAGCGTCCAGGGCCCCGCGACCTGGACCTTGATCAGCCCCTCGTAGGCCTGGCCCCGCTCCTCCAGCGCGTCCAGGTCCTGGTGCAGGTAGCCCCGGGCCCGGCTGTGGTCACGTCCGGCGTGCTCGGCGAAGCGCCAGCCGCTCGGCGCGAGGGTCACGTAGAGCTCGGCGAGGATCCCGAACGCGCGCCCGATCATGTCGGCGCCAGGACCACGCGCAGGCAGCTCCGGCAGGTACGGCAGGCCGGGAAGCAGCGTCATCGGGAGCGGCGCGGCTTCCAGGGGCTCGGTCCCGGGCAGGGAGCCGATCCCGCTCGCCGAGGCTGTGGGCAGGTCGAGCGGGAGGACGGGCACAGACGCAGGCTATGCGCCGGGCGGAAGGGGCCCGCACCAACCTGTCCGAGACCACACCCGGCCGGGGTTGACGGGACGACAAATCGTGGCGACTCTCGCGTTTCAGGTGTCGCGTCGGCGCCCCTCAGACCTGGAGCACCCATGAAGGCATCCGCACGGCGCACTGCTGCCGTGGCCGCGGCGACGACCCTCGCGCTCGCCATCTCGCCGTCCGCCGCCCTCGCCGCAGGCGCCAAGCGGGTCACCCAGGGGAACGGAACGCTGATGGCGGACGGCGCCGCTATCACGCTGCCTTCCACCTTCACCTGCCCGGCGGGGTACATGGCCTACCTGACCGCGCAGGTCATCCAGGCCATCGACGACGAGTTCGCCGGCGGCTTCGACACCGCCGCCAAGGAGTGCACCGGCGAGAAGCAGCGGATCTCCTTCTTCATCCAGGCCATCCCGGCCGGGGACAACACCCGCCCGTTCCAGGCCGGCAGTGCGTCCTCCCGGGTGATCCTCGACGCGGTCGACCCGGAGGCCGAAGGGCCGTACTACGAGGAGGCCCCAGCCGGCGAGGGCGAGGGTGGGGACAGGTCCTCCTCCCCGCTCCCGGAGATCCCGCCGCTGACCGGTGCGCAGTACTCGACCATCGACGAGCCGATGCCCACCGAGCCGGCGGAGGCCTCGCCCACCGTCCACGCCGAGGCCCGCGGCCCCATCACACTGCAGGAGAAGGCCGGATCCTGACGTCCGGTCAGACCGTCGTAGGTACCGCGCACCCCCGAAAGCGCACTATGGCACCTCGCCAGGCAGATCTCGGGGGATGTTCTGCGCTTTCGGGGGTGAGGGCGGGGTTGCGTTGTGCGCTTTCGGCGCAGCGGTCCGTCCGCGTTCGGTGCTGTCTTGCCGCCCGCGATCAGCGCAGCCGCCGTCCGCGTTGGAGGCAACCGGCCGCCCGCGATCGGCGCAGCCCGCCGCCCGCGATCAGCGCAGACCGCGCGCGCGTAGAGCGGTCGCGACCTCGTTGACTATCCAATCCGGCCGCTCGAAGATGTCGCGCTTTGTCACCTTGATCAGGTGCCAGCCGTTGTCTCGGTATGCGGCATCACGCTTGATGTCGCGTTCCCACTGCCGGGGATCGCTCTGATGATGCTCACCCTCGTACTCAAGCCCCACCAGGACGACGTGTTCACCGAGATCGGGCGTTGCGAAGGTACGGCCATCGCGGCCGACGGCGGGCCGATTGACGGCAAGGGACGGCACGCCGCCGATGACGAGGATCAGGCGCAGCCGCGTTTCCATCGCCGATTTCGACGCCGGGTTCAGGAGCGTTCGTGCTTCGCGGGCGAGGCGGATGCCCCGTCGACCTGACCCCGTCCGAAGCGCTCGCTCAATCTCGGAAAGGCTGCTGCGGGAGGACAGGACGTCGCCGGCGATGACCAAGGAGAGGAGGTCCAGCTTGGAGGCGAGGTCGACGAACGTCCGGCCCGGCGAGGTGACCGGCAGGTCACCGAGGGTCCAGACGTCGCCCAGGTGGAGAACGCGATGTGCCACCAACCCGCGCATGCGTGGCTCGATCTGTGAGCAGAGGCTGATGTGGACCTTCGGGTCGCGCGCGATTGGGACGTCGTAGAGCTCCGCCGCCGTGAAGTGGCTGAACACCAGAGGAGAGTCGATGGCCAACTGGAACGCCGCACACCGCATCGGGAGGTCGAGTTTGGCCTCGACCGCGAGATGGACGTCCTTCGTCACCAGGCGAAAACGCGAGCCATTGACCTGTCGGGCCGTGAGCCCCGATGCGATGCCGTCCCGTCGGCGAAATGGGTGCTGCAGAAACTCTGGTTCTGTCATGCCGTCACGTTGAACGAACGGCACACATCGCGCTGCTCGAGTTGCGGATCTGTGGACAGATTGGCGACTGTCCACAGGCCGCGAATGTCGCGCCGAAAGCGCAGTACGCCACTTCGCCGGCACCCCCGAGAGCGCAGTACAGCACCCGAGACCTGGTTGGCGAGGTGCCATAGTGCGCTTTCGGGGGTGCTGGCGTCGCTCAGACGGTGGCGGCGATGGTGGCCGAGCCGAGCACGCGGGTGCCGTCGTAGAGGACGGCGGCCTGGCCGGGGGCGACGCCGCGGACCGGTTCGGAGAAGGCGACCTGCAGGCCCTCGGGGATCGCGGTCACCGCGGCCGGCACCGCTTCGCCATGGGCGCGGACCTGCACGCGGCACTCGAAGGTGCCGGCGGGAGCGGGGCCGCACCAGCGGGGGCGGTCGGCGGTCAGGCCGGCCACCTCGAGAGCCTCGGCCGGGCCGACGGTGACGCGGTTGTCGACGACGGAGACGTCGAGCACGTAGCGGGGGCGGCCATCCGGGGCCGGGGTACCGATTCGCAGGCCCCTGCGCTGCCCGACGGTGAAGCCGTAGGCGCCGGAATGCGCTCCGAGCACAGCGCCCGAGGTGTCGACGAAGGAACCGGGCCGCTCCCCCAGTCGCGCTTGCAGAAACCCGGCGGTGTCGCCGTCGGGGATGAAGCAGATGTCGTGGCTGTCCGGCTTGGCCGCGACGGTCAGCCCGCGCGCGGCCGCCTCGGCCCGCACCTCGGTCTTCACCGAGCCACCGAGGGGGAACAGGGCGTGCGCGACCTGGTCGGCGTCGAGCACGCCGAGGACGTAGGACTGGTCCTTGTCCGGGTCCACCGCCCGGTGCAGTTCCCGGCCTGACGGACCGTCAACCAGGCGCGCGTAGTGGCCGGTGCAGACCGCATCGAAGCCGAGCCCGATCGCGCGATCCAGCACCGCGGCGAACTTGATCGACTCGTTGCAGCGCAGGCACGGGTTCGGGGTGCGCCCGGCGGCGTACTCGGCGACAAAATTATCGATGACGTCGACTCGAAATTGTTCGGCGAGGTCCCAGACGTAGAACGGGATGTCCAGCACGTCGGCCACCCGGCGGGCGTCGCGAGCATCCTCCGGCGTGCAGCAGCCCTTGCCCTTGAGGGAGTCCGGCGCCTCGGCCAGCGCGAGGTGCACCCCGGTGAGCTCGTGGCCGGCCTCGACGGCGCGGGCGGCCGCGACCGCGGAGTCCACGCCCCCGGACATCGCCGCGAGGACGCGCACCCTAACTCCGGTTGTGCCGGGCCGCGGCGATCTCGCCGGCCCGACGGGCCCGCTCCACCACCGGCGGCAGCGCCTCGAGCAGTTGAGCGACGTCGGACTCGGTGGAGCTGTGCCCGAGGGAGAACCGCAGGGAGCTTCGGGCTGACGCCTCGTCATGCCCCATGGCGATCAGGACGTGGCTGGGCCGGGCGACCCCCGCCGAGCAGGCCGAGCCGGTCGAGCACTCGATGCCGCGGGCGTCGAGCAGCATCAGCAGCGAATCGCCCTCGCAGCCGGCGAAGGAGAAGTGCGCGATGCCCGGCAGCCGGTCGTCGGGGTCGCCGTTGTAGCGGGCGTCCGGGACCGCCGCGAGTACCCCGGCCACCAGCTCTGACCGCAGGGCATGCAGCGTCGCCGCGTGGGCGTCGAGGTTGCGCACCGCGGCCTCGACCGCGGCCGCGAAGCCGGCGATCGATGGGGTGTCCAAGGTGCCGGAGTGCACGTCGCGCTCCTGGCCGCCGCCGTGCAACAGCGGGACCGGCACCGTGCCCCGGGCGAGCACGAGCGCACCGATCCCCAGCGGACCGCCGAGCTTGTGCCCGGTCAGGCTCATCGCGGAGACGCCGGAGGCGGCGAAATCGACGGGCAATGCGCCGATCGCCTGCACCGCGTCGGAGTGCAGCGGAATCTCGAACTCCCGCGCCACGGCCGCCAGCTCGGCGATCGGCTGCACCGTGCCGACCTCGTTGTTCGCCCACATCACCGAGATCAGGGCCACCGACGCGGGGTCGGCCTCGATGGCCGCACGCAACGTCTCCGGGCGCAGCCGGCCCAGCGAATCGACGGGCAGGACCTCCAGGACCGCGCCCTGCTGCTGGGCGAGCCAGGCGGCCGGGTCCAGGACGGCGTGGTGTTCGACGGCGCTGATCAGGATTCGGCGCCGGGCGGGATCCTCGCGGTGGCGGGCCCAGTACAGGCCCTTGAGTGCGACGTTGTCGGCGTCGGTTCCGCCCCCGGTGAACACGACCTCACCGGGCCGACAGCCCAGCGCGGCGGCGATCGTCT
Organism: Sporichthya sp.; assembly: GCF_013815995.1. GTDB lineage: Bacteria > Actinomycetota > Actinomycetes > Sporichthyales > Sporichthyaceae > Sporichthya. The sequence continues at coordinate 5,831 of NZ_JACDFE010000077.1, read as the reverse complement.
CCCGGGACTCCTCGACCACGCGCCGCGCCGCCCGCCCGGAGCCGTGCAGGGACGAGGGATTGCCGACGCGCCCGAGCTCGGCCGTCATCGCAGCCAGCGCCTCAGGCACCATCGGCGTCGTCGCCGCGTGATCCAGGTATGTCATCGCGTTCTCAGCCTAATCGCCCACCTTAAGCGACGTTGCGTCCGAGCAACCGAGCGCTATAGCCCACGGCCATTCGGACGCAACGCCAAAAAGCGCCTGGCGCTTCCCTACTTGCGCTTCTGGACCTCTTCAGTGGCCTGCGGGAGCACCTTGTGCAGGTCACCGACGACGCCGTAGTCGACCAGGTCGAAGATCGGGGCCTCGCGGTCCTTGTTCACCGCGACGATCGTCTTCGAGGTCTGCATGCCGGCCCGGTGCTGGATGGCGCCGGAGATGCCCACCGCGATGTAGAGCTGCGGCGAGACGGTCTTGCCGGTCTGCCCGACCTGCGACTGGTGCGGGTACCAACCGGCATCGACGACCGCGCGGGAGGCACCGACGGCCGCCCCGAGGGAGTCCGCGAGCCGCTCGACGACCGCCATGTTGTCGGCCGAGCCGACGCCGCGGCCACCGGAGACGACGATCGAGGCCTCGGTCAGCTCCGGGCGCTCGCCCTTCTCCTCCACGACGGAGTCGACGATCTTCGCGCCCTTGGCGGCGTCGGAGAGGTCGACCGAGACCGGCGTGCGGGTGCCGGCGGCCGGGGAGGCCTCGGGCGGGGTCGCGTTGGGCAGCACCGCGATGATCGGGGTGCCCTGGGTGGCCGAGGACTTCACCACGGTGGCGCCGCCGAAGATCGACTGCTCCGCCACGACGGTGCCGCCGTCGGAGGACAGCCCGGTCGCGTCGGTGAGGACACCGGAGTTCGTCTTGATGGCCAGTCGGCCGGCGATCTCCTTGCCGGTGGCGGTGGCCGCGATCAGGACCGCGATCGGGGACTGCTCGGCGACCAGCTTGGCCAGCAACTCCGCGATCGGGGCGACGACGTAGCCCGTGAGCGCCGCGTCGTCCGCGACATAGATGGTCTCCGCGCCGTACTCGGCCAGCTTGTCGGCGGCGGCGTCGATGCCGTTGCCGACGAACACCGCGGCCGGCTCGCCGACGGCCTTGGCCATGGTCAGCAGCTCGAGGCTGACCTTCTTGAGCGCACCGTCGGTGTGCTCGACGAGAACGAGAACCTGCGACATGGAAGCGATCCCTTTCTCAGACGAACTTCTTGGAGGCGAGGAAGTCGACGAGCGCTGCGCCGCCGTTGCCCTCGTCCTCGACGATGGTGCCCGCGGAGCGCGGCGGCCGGTCGGCGCTGTCGTTGACCTTGGTCCAGGATCCGGACAGGCCCACGGCGTCCGCCTCGAGCCCGAGGTCCGCGATGGAGAGCGTCTCGACCGGCTTCTTCTTGGCGGCCATGATCCCCTTGAAGGAGGGGTAGCGCGGCTCGTTCATCTTCTCGACGGCGGAGATCATCGCCGGCAGCGAGGCCTCGACGACCTGGTAGCCGTCATCGGTGATCCGGTTGGCCTTGAGCGTCTTGGCGGCCGGGTCGACCTCGACCTTGTTGACGAAGGTGACCTGCGGGATGCCCAGGCGCTCGGCCAGCATCGCGGGCACCACGGAGGTACGCGCGTCCGAGGCCTCGGACCCGGAGATCACCAGGTCGTAGTCGCCGATGCGCTCGAGCGCCTTGGCGAGCACCAGCGAGGTCACTGCGGCGCAGGAACCCTTGAGCGCGTCGTCGACGATGTGGATCGCGCCGTCCGCACCCATCGAGAGCGCCTTGCGAATCGCCTCGGTGGCGGAATCGGGACCCATGGACAGCACGGTGACCGTGCCGCTGTGTGCCGCGATCATCTGGAGAGCCTCTTCGAGGGCAAACTCGTCCATCTCGTTGAGGATGTTGTCGACCGAGACGCGGTCGAGGGTCTTGGACGCGTCGAGCTTCTTCTCAGCCCACGTGTCGGGCACCTGCTTGACGCAGACGACGATCTTCATCTTTGGACCTGACCTCCTGGTCGATTACATCCGCCGCAGCTCACGATGGCCTCGGTGCCCGAGGACCGGGTCACCGGGCTCCTTGTTCCAACGATGAGATTACTGGCGAGTAGGGATCCTATCGCCTGCCTCAGCGGCCGATGAAACTGGCCTTGCCCGGACCGTTCTCCACGAACGAATTCATGCCGTTGGTCTGATCCTCGGTGGCGAACAGCGAGGCGAAGAGCATCCGCTCGATGTCCAGGCCGGTCTGCAGGTCGACCTCCAGGCCGCGGTCGATCGCCTCCTTCGCCGCGCGGAGGGCCGAAGCCGGGCCGCCCACGAAGGTCCGGGCCCAGGTCATCGCAGCCTCGTAGACCTCGGCGTCCGGCACGACCCGGTCCACCAGGCCGATCGCCAGGGCCTCGGCGGCGTCGACGAACCGGCCGGAGAAGGTGATGTCCTTGGCCTTGGCCGGGCCCACCAGACGGGGCAGGCGCTGGGTGCCGCCGGCGCCGGGGATGATCCCGAGCAGGATCTCCGGCTGTCCCCACTTGGCGCTCTCGCCACTGACCCGGAAGTCCGCGCACATCGCGAGCTCGCAACCACCGCCGAGGGCGTAGCCGGTGACGGCCGCGATGACCGGCTTCGGGATGGCCGCCACCGCGTTGAAGCAGCGGTGCAGGTCCGCGGACTTGATCGCCATCTCGGCGTAGCTGAGCGAGGCCATCTCCTTGACGTCCGCGCCAGCCGCGAAGACCCGCTCGCCGCCGTAGATCACCACGGCGCGGATGTCGTCGTCCTTGCGGGCGGCGTGTGCCGCGTCGTAGAACTCCTCCTGCACCTGCGCGTTGAGGGCGTTCATCTTGGGTCGGTCCAGGCAGATCGTTGCCACCCCGTTGTCGACCTCGAGCCGCACGAACTCCGCCATGGGGGGACCTCCTCGTCGAGTCACTTACGCACGGGCACGCTACCGGCCGGGCCCCCTGACCGGGATCATGGCCTGATGTGCGCTGATCAGGTCCTGCCCTGGCCCGGGCAGGCCACGCCGCTGGGGGCGAGCTACGACCCGGCCCGGGGCGGCATCAACGTCGCGCTGTTCTCCTCCCGCGCCGAGTCCGTGCAGCTCTGCCTGCTCGACGGCTCCGGGGTGGAGACCGAGCGGGTCGGCCTGCACGAGCGCACCGGCGACGTCTGGCACGGGTTCGTCCCCGGGGTGGAACCTGGCGCCCGCTACGGCTTCCGGGTGCACGGGCCGTGGGACCCGGCCCGGGGGCTGCGGTTCAACCCGGCGAAGCTGCTGCTCGACCCGTACGCCCGCGCGATCACCGGTGGCTACGACGGGCACCCGGCGAGTTTCGGCCACCTCCACTCCCCTGACGGCCGGGCCGACGACACGATCCGGGACGGGCGCGACTCGGCACCGCACGTCCCGCACGCGGTGGTCGTGGACCCGGCCGACGACCTCGACTTCGACCACCCGACCGACACCCGCCCGCGCACGCCGTGGACCGACACCGTGCTCTACGAACTGCACGTGCGCGGCTTCACCCGCAGCCACCCGGACCTCCCCTCACACCTGCGCGGCACCTACGCCGGGCTCGCGCATCCCGCCGCCGTCGAGTACCTGACGGGGCTGGGCGTCACCGCGGTGGAACTGCTGCCGGTGCATCACTTCCTCTCCGAGGAGCACCTGCTGCGCGGCGGACGGCGCAACTTCTGGGGCTACAACACGGTCGGGTTCTTCGCCCCGCACGGCGGCTACTCCGCCGCCGGCACCCTCGGCGGGCAGGTGCGTGAGTTCAAGCACATGGTGCGCACCCTGCACGCGGCCGGGCTCGAGGTGATCCTCGACGTGGTCTTCAACCACACCGCCGAGGGCGACGAGACCGGCCCGACGCTGTCCTTCCGCGGCCTGGACAACGCCGGTTACTACCGGCTGCGCGACGGCCGTCGCTACGACGACGTGACCGGCTGCGGGAACACCCTGGACGCCCGGTCGCCCGCGGTGATCGCGCTGATCGCGGACTCCCTGCGGTACTGGGTGACCGAGATGGGCGTCGACGGATTCCGCTTCGACCTGGCCTCGGCGCTGATCCGCGGCCCCGTCGGATCGGACGCGGTCGACCCGGGGGCGGCCCTCCTGACCGTCATCGCCCAGGACCCGGTGCTGTCCGGGGTGAAGCTGATCGCCGAGCCCTGGGACGCCACCGGGTCCGGCTACCTCCTGGGCGGATTCCCGCCGCCGTGGGCGGAGTGGAACGACCGCTACCGCGGCTGTGTGCGCGACTTCTGGCGTGGAGCTCCGGCCGGCGTCGACGACCTGGCCTACCGGCTTTCCGGCTCCTCGGACCTGTTCGCCCACCCGGGCCGCGGGCCGGTCGCCTCGATCAACTACGTCACCGCGCACGACGGGTTCACCCTGCGCGACGTGGTGACGTACGAGACCAAGCGCAATCAGAGCAACGGCGAGGAGAACCGGGACGGCACCGACGACAACCGCTCGTGGAACTGCGGCGAGGAGGGCGAGACCGCGACCTTCGGCGTCCTGCTGCTGAGGGAGCGTCAGATGCGCAACCTGCTGATGACGCTGCTGCTCTCGATCGGCACCCCCATGCTGGTGGCCGGGGACGAGCGCGCCCGCACCCAGGCCGGCAACAACAACGCCTACTGCCAGGACAGCGAAGTCTCCTGGGTGGACTGGGCGCCCGACCCGACGGCCGAGCGGATGACCGAATTCACCCGCACGCTGCTCGGCTTGCGCAAAGCACACCCGGTATTCCGCCAGCAGGGCTTCTTCACCGGCAGCCCGGTCGGGGAGAACGGCCAGCCCGACCTGGACTGGTTCACCGCCGAGGGCGAGCGGCTGACCAACCGGGACTGGCACGACAACGGCCGGACCTCGCTCGGCGTCCTGCTCTGCGGTGACGCGATCCGGCAGCGCGGCGAGCACGGCGAGACGATCACCGATGACAGCTTCCTGCTGCTGCTCAATGCCGGCGCCGACCCGCTGGAGTTCCGCACCCCGCACTCGACCTGGGCCACCGGCTTCGTGGCGGTGCTGGACAGCGACGGCGGGCACCACCCGGACGGCGGGGCCGTGATCGAACCCGGCGGTGCCGTCACGATGACCGGGCGCTCGATGGTGCTGCTGCGGGTGATCGGGGTGCCGGACCCGCTGATCGGCTGACTACGGCACCGGCGTTGGCGTCGGAGTAGGCGTGGGGGTCGGCGTCGGCGTGGGGCTCGGCGTCGGGGTCGGCGTGACCGCCACCGTCGGCACCGGGGTCGGCTTCGGCGTCACCTTCGGGGTCGGCTTCGGCGTCACCTTCGGGGTCGGCGTCGGATCGTCGTCCGGCGTCGGGGTCGGAGACGGAGTCGTCGACGGGGACGTGCTCGCACTCGGCGAGGCCGAGACCGTCGGCAGCGGGGTCGGGCTCGGGGTTTCCAGGTCACCAGGCAGCACCGGGGTCGGGAGGAGGCCACCGTCCTGGACCACGCCGTCGCCGCCACCGTCGTCGCCACCGGCAAGGCTGCCGATCACGAAGCCGAGGGCGATCAGAGGAATCAGCACCGCGGCGGCGATGGCCGCCTTCTTCCGCCGCCGGTCCCGGTACGACGCGAGGTACGCCGCGGTCATGACGCGGTCCTCGCGCGGCTCCTCCGCGACCTCGACCAGCTCGTGCCCGGCCGGCTCGTATCCCGCCGGCTCGTACCCGCCCGGCTCCCAGCTCACCGGGTCGTACCCCGCCGACTCCACCGGCAGACGCTCCCAGGGCGCGGGGTCCGCGGGCGGGGGCGTCCAGGCCGGCGGCTCCGCGGCCGCGGGGTCGTAGGC
>NZ_JACDFE010000283.1 GCF_013815995.1 Sporichthya sp. | reverse complement strand
CTCCGGGTCAGGGCCGAGCGGGTCGCAGCCGAAGCGGCAGGCGTCCAGCGCCGCCTGCTCCGGCAGGAGCGCGGCCAGCGCCCGCACGACGGTCGACTTGGCGGTGCCCTTCTCGCCCCGGACCAGCACGCCGCCGATGGTGGGGGCGACCGCGTTCAGGGCCAGCGCGAGCTTGAGGTCGTCCATCCCGACGACCGCGGAGAACGGGTATCCGGCAGGCACGCGGCGAGCATCGCAGATGACATGGGGGCGCTTCGCGCCCGTCCCTCTCGCGGCCCGGGCGGTGCTCCTTGGTCGTCCGCTCCTCCGGTCGCTCGCGCGTGCCGTCTCCGTCTGCCGGACCGATGCGGCGCTCGCTCTCTCCGTCGCGCTCGACCGGCGTGCACGCGGCCAGCGGGCCGACTCGCCGCCGCGGTCGGCGCGTCCCAGTCGGGGATCGTCAGTCCCATCAGTCACTCTGGTCACATGGCTCTTCGTTCAACAGCCGCCGTCGCGGCGCTGCTCACGCTGACCGCGCTGGCCGGCCCGCTGGCCGACCCGGCGCCTGCGGCGGGCTGCGGCACCGCGCGCCCGGGCGACCTCAACGGCGACGGGTTCAGCGACCTGGTCGTCACCGAGTACGGGCGCACCCGCCTGCAGGGCGGGATCCACGTCTTCTACGGCACCGCGACCGGCCTGAGCGCGAATCCGGCCGGGACCGCTCCGGACGACCAGTTCCTCACCCAGGACTCCGAGGGCGTGCCCGACCAGTCGGAGAACGCCGACGAGTGGGGAGCGGCTCTCGCCGTCGGCGACTTCAACGGCGACCGGTGCGCCGACGTCGCGGTCGGTGCGCCCGGGGAGAACGAGACCACCGGCGCCGTCACCGTCCTCTACGGCTCCCCCATAGGACTGCTGACCACCGGCGCCCTCCTGCTCACCCAGAACAGCCCGAAGCTGCCGGACACCGCCGAACCCAACGACCGGTTCGGCGCCGCGCTGACCGCCGGCGACTTCGACGGCGACGGCCGGGCGGACCTGGCGGTGGGCGCTCCCGGCGAGACGCTCGGCAGGGGCTTCGGAGCCGGCACCGTCGCGGTGCTCTGGGGTGCCCCGGCCGGGCTCGGGGCCGGCCGGGCACCCTCCGAGCTGCGGCCGGGCGCCGGCGTGGTCGGTGGCAAGGCCGAGAACGGCGACGCCTTCGGCGCGGCGCTCGCGGCCGGGGACATCACCGGCGACAAGCGCGACGAACTGATCGTGGGCGCGCCCGGCGAGAACGGCAGCGGGTCCATCCAGGTCTTTCCCGGCGGCGCCGCCGGCTTCACCAAGGCCGGACCGGCCTACGACCGCTCCACCGGCGGGATCGCCGGCAAGCCGGCCTTCGGCGATGCCTTCGGCGCCGCGGTCGCGGCCGGCGACTTCAACGGCGACGGCAAGGCCGACGTGGCCGCCGGCATCCCGGGCTCGAACCGCAGCCGAGGTGCCGTGGCCGTGCTCTACGCCGGCACCGACGGGCTGACCGGCACCGGCGCCCAGCAGTGGGTGCAGGGGGTCGGCGGCCTGGTGGGCGTGCCCGCGGCGGGCGACCGCTTCGGTGCGGTGCTGGCCACCGGACGGATGAGCGCGGGCAAGCACGCCGACCTCGCGATCGGCATCCCCGGCGACGCCGTCGCCACCGTGTCGAACGCGGGTGCGGTGCAGGTCCTGCTCGGCTCGGCTTCCGGGCTGCGCAGTACCGGCTCGAAGCTGCTCAGCCAGGACACCACCGGCGTCGGCGGCAACGCGACCACCGGCGACCGCTTCGGCTCCGCCCTGGCGGTCCGTCAGATCGACGGCACCGGCCCGGCCAGCCTCATCGTCGGCTCACCGGCCGAAGGCACCACCGGCACCACGACCCAGCGCTGCGGCGCCTTCACGGTGTTCCGGGAGACCAAGAAGGGCCCCTCCGGCGCCGGCTCGCAATTCTGGCGGCTCGGCCTGACCGGGGTCCAGGGCGCCCCCGCCCCCGGCGTGTTTCTGGGCTACACCCTCGCCTGAGCCCCGAACCCGCGGGACGTCGTCCCGTATGGGCGCATGTCAGCCGTCCTGCAGGCTGACAGGCGCCCGCCAGGGACGTCGTCCCGCGGAGGTCAGCGCCGGTGCCAGGCGTCTTCGGAGCGGGTGCGGGCGATCGCGCCGGGAGGCAGCGACTTGTTCAGCAGGTGGGCGACGGTGACGTCCTCCAGCACCTCCCGCAGGCTGGAGCGAACCGCGATCCAAACCTCCTGCAGCGCCTCGGCCGAACCTTTGTAGGCGACGTCCTCCGGCGCCCGGCCGTGCACGCTGACCAGCGGGCCGTCGGTGGCGCGGATGACGTCGGCGACCGAGATCGACTCGGCCGGGGTCAGCAGCACCCAGCCGCCGGCCTGACCGCGCTGGCTGGCCACCAGGCCGGCCCGACGCAGGTCGGCGAGCACCGCGAGCAGGAAGTCGCGCGGAATGTCCTGCGCGGTGGAGATCGACTCGGCCGAGCGCGGCCGGTCGGTGGTGTTGCCGGCGATCTCGATCAGGGCGCGCACGGCGTAGTCGACCTTCGCCGAGATCTTCACGCGCGCTCCCTCAGGGGCTCATTCGTCCGGACACCATCGTGAATAACAGTGCTCTAGTCACTATTCAACCGCGTCCGGTCCCGGATCGAGCGTCGTACGCACAACGGGGAGCCCCCGTGGCGCGCCACCGGTGATCAGAGCGTCCACGGCGGCGCCGTCGAGATGATCAGCAATCAGCTCGCCCAGGAGGTCCAGGCGCGCCTCCCGGACCGCCGCGAAGCTGACCTCGCCCACCGGCCGGAAGTCACGCCCGGTGGCGGCGGCGACCTCGGCCAGGAAGGCCCGGCGGAACCCGTCGGACTCCAGAGCGCCGTGCCAGGTGGTCCCCCAGACCGCACCGGCCCGGCAGCCGTCCAGGAACGGTGCGGTACCCGGATCCGGGCTGACCCGGCCGTGGTGGATCTCGTAGCCGCGGACGGGCTGGCCGAGCTCCTCGCCGGCAGTGCGCCCGACGGACTTGCGCGGTTCGAACACGACCTGGGCCGGCAGCAGGCCGAGCCCGGCAACCACTCCGGCCCGGGATTCGACTTCGTCGGTGATCGTGCGCGCCAGCATCTGGTAGCCGCCGCACACGCCGAGCACAGGTCGCCCCGCGGCGGCGCGGGCGGTCAGGGCGTCGGCCAGACCGCGCTCGCGGAGCCAGGCGAGGTCGGCGACGGTGGCCCGGGTTCCGGGCAGCACGACGAGGTCCGCGTCGCCGAGTTCGTCCGGGGTGGTGACGAAGCGGACCAGCACCCCGGGCTCGGCGGCGAGGGCGTCGAGATCGGTGAGGTTGGAGATCCGCGGAAAGCGCACGGCGGCGACGCGCAGCACCTCGGCTCCGGGAGCGCCCGCAGCCGCGGGGATCGCTCCGGCGGCGTCCAGGGTGAGCGAGTCCTCCGCGTCCAGCCACAGGCCTCCTTGCCAGGGCAGCACCCCCAACGTCGGCCGGCCGGTGAGCGCACGGAGTTGGTCCAGGCCGGGGGCGAGCAGCGCAGGGTCGCCGCGGAACTTGTTGACGACGAACCCGGCGATCAGCGCCTGGTCGGCCGGCTCGAGGACCGCGAGCGTGCCGAACATCGAGGCCAGCACCCCGCCGCGGTCGATGTCGCCGACCACGATCACCGGCAGGTCGGCGGCGCGGGCCAGCCCCAGGTTGGCGATGTCCTCGGCGCGCAGGTTGATCTCGGCCGGGCTGCCGGCGCCCTCGCAGATCACCACGTCATAGCGGGACCTCAGATCGGCCAGCGACTCCAGGACCGTGCTCATCAGGCGGGGCTTGAGCCGGCGGTAGGACAGGGCGGTCACCTCGGCCACCGGTTCCCCGAGCAGCACCACCTGAGAGCTGCGGTCCGTGCCCGGCTTGAGCAGCACCGGGTTCATCACGGCCTCGGGCTCGATGCCGGCCGCGGCGGCCTGCATCGCCTGCGCCCGGCCGATCTCGGCGCCGTCGGGGGTCACCGCGGAGTTGTTCGACATGTTCTGTGCCTTGAACGGCGCGACCGAGACCCCGCGCCGGTGCAGCCACCGGCACAGCCCGGCCGTGAGCACGCTCTTGCCGGCATCCGAGGTGGTCCCGGCGACCAGCAGCGCTCCCGTTACCTGATGGGTCGTCACTTCAGCCGCCACGCGACGAGGACGGCCAGCCCGGCCGCGCCCAGCCCGACCGCACGGGACAGCCGCACCGCCCGGCCGATGTCCGCCACTCCGGGCTCCCGCCCGGCCGCGTGCAGCGTCCCGCGAGTTTCCCTCGCCCCCGCGTAGGTGTTGGAACCGCCGAGACGCACGTCCAGGGCGCCCGCCGCGGCGGCCTCGCACCAACCGGCGTTCGGGCTGGGATGGTCACGTCGGTCCGCGGCCAGCACCCGGGCAGCGCGTTTCGGGCAGCCGCCGACCAGACGCGCAGCCGGGACGGTGAGCAGCCCGGTCAACCGGGCCGGCAGGTAGTTCGCCAGGTCGTCCAGGCGGGCCGAGGCCCAGCCGAAGTTCGCGTACCGCCCACTGCGGTAGCCGACCATCGCGTCCAGGGTGTTCACCGCGCGGTAGCCCACCAGCCCCGGGACCCCGGCCACGGCGCCCCACAGCAGCGGCCCCACGACGGCGTCGCCGGTGTTCTCCGCCACCGACTCCACGGTCGCCCGGGTGAGTTCCTTCTCGCCCAGCCCGGCGGGATCACGGGCACACAGATGACTCAGCCGCGCGCGGGCCGCATCCAGGTCACCAGCGCTGAGGTGACGGGCCATCAGATCCGCCTCGCGCCCGAGACTGGTCCCGCCGAGCACTGCCCAGGTCGCGGCTGCGGTCAAGGCGGTTTCGCGCAGGGCCGAGCCCGGGGCCCGGCGGCGCACCAGCACCGCTGCCGCCACCGGCGTCGCCACGCAGGTCAGCGCGTACACC
>NZ_JACDFE010000076.1 GCF_013815995.1 Sporichthya sp. | reverse complement strand
GGTCTCGGCCGCCGTCGCCGCCGCGGTCGCGCAGGCGGCCGAGAAGGAAGGCCTGGCCCAGGCCGACCTCTCCGACTTGGTCCAGCAGATTCATTCGGCGATGTGGAGGCCGGCCTACCCCGCGATCGTCGCGATCTGAGGCAGGTTCGCGGGGCGCCCTACTGCCCCGATAGTGCAGTTGGACACCGGTCTCGGGCTCGAAACCCGTGTTCAACTGCACTATCGGGGGAGTGGGGGCCCGTTGCTCAGCCGGTTTCGGCTGCGGGCGCCGCGAACTGGGCCTCATACAAGCGGGCGTAGGCGCCGGCTGAGGCGATGAGGGAGGCGTGGGTGCCGGTCTCGACGATCTGGCCGTCTTCCATGACGAGGATGACGTCGGCGTCGCGGATCGTGCTCAGGCGGTGGGCGATCACGAAGCAGGTCCGGCCTTGGGAGAGGGTCGAGGTGCCGCGCTGGATCAGAAGTTCGGTTCGGGTGTCGACGAAGCTGGTGGCCTCGTCGAGCACGAGGATCGGGGGGTTGGCGAGGAACGCGCGGGCGATCGTGACCAGCTGGCGTTCGCCCGCTGAGAGGTCGGCGCCGTCGGCGTCGAGCACGGTGTCGTAGCCGTCGGGCAAGGTGCGGACCAGGTGGTCGACGTGGGTCGCCTTCGCGGCCTCGACCACCTCGTCCCGGCCGACCCCGTCGCGGCCATAGGCGATGTTGTCGGCGACCGTGCCGCCGAAGAGCCAGGTGTCCTGCAGGACCATGCCGATGTCGGAGCGGACCTGGGGGCGGGGCAGGGTCGCGATGTCGACGCCGTCGATCGTGATCCGGCCGGCGTCCAGGTCGTAGAACCGCAGCAGCAGGTTGACCAGCGTGGTCTTGCCCGCGCCGGTCGGGCCGACGATCGCGACGGTCGCGCCGGGGGGGACCGACAGCGAGAGGTTCTCGATCAGGGGCCGGTCCTCGATATAGCGGAAGTGCACGTTCTCGAACTCGACGGCGCCGCGGGTGCGCTCCGTGCGCGGCACCGGCGCGGGCTCGGCGCTCTGCTCCTCGGCGTCGAGCAGGTCGAAGACGCGTTCGGCGGACGCGATCCCGGACTGCAGCAGGTTCGCCATCGACGCCGCCTGCGTGACCGGCATGGAGAACTGGCGGGTGTACTGGATGAAGGCCTGCACGTCGCCGAGGGAGAGCGAGCCGCTGGCCACCCGCAGACCGCCGACCACCGCGACGACGACGTAGGTGAGGTTGCCGATCAGTTGCATCGTCGGGCCGATCACCCCGGAGATGAACTGGGCCTTGAACGAGGAGCGGCAGAGCTCATCGTTGTGCTCGGCGAAGATCTGTGCCGACTGCGGGCTGCGGCCGAAGGCGCGGACCAGCGCGTGGCCGGTGTACATCTCCTCGACATGGGCGTTGAGGCGCCCGGTGGTCGACCACTGCTTGATGAACTCCGGTTGCGAGCGCTTGCCGATCGCCTTGGTGACCCGGATCGAGAGCGGGACGCTGATCAGCACGACCAGCGCCAGCAGCGGGGAGATCCAGAACATCATCGACAGCACGCCGATGATGGTGAGCAGCGAGGTGAGCAGTTGGCTCATGGACTGCTGCAGGGTCTGAGCGACGTTGTCGATGTCGTTGGTGGCGCGGGAGAGGATCTCACCGCGCGGGTGGGTATCGAAGTAGCGCAGCGGCAGTCGCTCCAGTTTGCTCTGGGTCTGCGCCCGCAGCCGGAACACCAGCCGCTGCACGATGTTGGCCACCAGCCGGCCCTGCAGGAGCGAGAACAGTGCGCCGAGCGCGTACACGCTGAGGGCGATCAGCAGGAGGTGGCCGAGCTTGGTGAAGTCCACGCCCTGCCCGGGCGTCGCGTCGACGTGCCGGACCAGATCGGCCAGCTCGCCGCGCCCGGACTGCTCCAGCTGCGCGATCACCTGATCATCCGTCAGATTCGCGGGCAGGTCCTTGGTGATCACGCCGCCCACGACCACGTCGGTGGCCTTGCCGAGCAGGTAGGGCCCGAGGACGCTGAGGCTGACGGAGAGAGTGCCGAGGGCAACGGCGATCGCGACCAGCACCCGCTCCGGGCGCATCATCCTGAGCAGTCGCTTGCTGGACGCCGTGAAGTTCAGCGACTTCTCGACCGGCATCGCGAGCAGGGCGGCAGCCTGGGTGGGACCGGGTTGGCGGCCCTCGGGCGGCGCCGGTCCGCGCGCAGGGGCGGTCATCTGGCCGCCTCCTCGGCGCTGAGCTGCGAGAGCACGATCTCGGTGTAGCAGCCGCAGCCGGCCACCAGTTCTTCGTGGGTTCCGGTGCCGACCACCGCGCCGCCGTCGAGGACGACGATCCGGTCTGCGTTCCGGATCGTGCCGACCCGCTGCGCGACGATCAGCACGGTCGCGCCCGCGGTCCACGGCACGAGCGCGGCGCGCAGCGCGGCGTCGGTGGCGTTGTCCAGCGCCGAGAACGCGTCGTCGAAGACGTAGAGGTCGGGGCGCGCGATCAGCGCTCGGGCGATGGCCAGGCGCTGGCGCTGACCGCCGGAGACGTTGGACCCGCCCTGGGCGATCGGGGACTGCAGCCCCGTCGGCATCGCCCGGACGAAGTCCGCGGCCTGCGCGGTCGTCAGGGCCGCCCACATCTCGTCCTCGGTCGCGTCCGGCCGTCCGAAGGCAAGGTTGGTCGCCACCGTCCCGGAGAACAGGAACGGCCGCTGGGGGACGTAGCCGACGGCACGGGCCAACGCGGCCGGGTCGAGTTCGCGGGCGTTCACCCCGCCGACGAGCACCGCCCCGGCGCTCGGGTCGACCAGCCGGGGGATCAGCGTGCAAAGCGTCGACTTGCCCGACCCGGTGCCGCCGACGATTGCCGTGACCCCGCCGCGGACCGCGGTCAGGTCGACGCCGTGCAGCACCGCCTGCTCGGCCCCGGGGAAGCGGAAGTCGACCCCGCGCAGCTCGAGGCCCCCCGGTGTCGGCATCGACGTGACGCCGTCGGTCGGCACCACCACCGTCGCCTCGGTGGCCAGCACCTCGGTGATCCGCTCCGCGCAGACCTCCGCCCGCGGCATCTGGGAGAGGGTGAAGGTCGCCATCATCACCGCGAACAGGATCTGCATCAGGTAGGACAGGAACGCGGTCAGGGCGCCGAGTTGCATCCCGCCGTCGTCGATCCGGTGCCCGCCGAACCACAGCACGGACACGCTCGCGGCGTTCACCACCAACAGCACGATCGGGAACATCATCGCCAGCAGGCGGCCGGTGCCCAGGGACACCTCGCGCAGGTCGGCGTTCGCCCGGCTGAACCGGTCGCTCTCGTGTTCGTCGCGGACGAACGCGCGGATCACCCGCACGCCGGTGATCTGCTCGCGCAGGATCCGGTTCACCGAGTCGATGCCGACCTGCATCTGCCGGAACAGTGGGCGCATCGCCCGGATGATCACCGCGACGCTGAGCACCAGCAGCGGCAGCACGACCAGCAACACCGAGGAAAGCGGGACGTCCTGGTGCAGCGCGAGCGCGATGCCGCCGATCGCCGAGACCGGCGCCGGAACCGCCATCGTGAACGCCAACAGCAGGAACGCCTGCACCTGCCCGGCGTCGTTCGTCGTGCGGGTGATCAGCGACGGGGCGCCGAAGCGCGCGATCTCCTCACCGGAGAAGGTCTGCACCCGGCCGAACACCCCGGCCCGCAGGTCCCGGCCGACCGACATCGCGATCCTGGCCCCGACGTACACCGCCGCGATCGCTGCGAGCATCTGAATCGCGGTGACGCCGAGCATCACCGCGCCGACCCGCATGATGTGCCCGGTGTCGCCCGCGACGATGCCTTTGTCGATCAGGTCGGCGTTGAGCGTCGGCAGGTAGAGCGCGGCCAGCGTCGACCCGAACTGCAGGGCGACGACCGCGATCAGGAGCCGCCGGTAGGGCCGCAGGTGTTCGCGGAGCAGGGGGATCAGCAAGCCCGCCCCCCGCGAATCGTCCTCGGCACCCGGGAAGTCTGCCTGGCAACCCTGACGACTGCCCACCGGGTTTGTGCCTGGCAGCACCTCGGCCCACCTCAGGCGGCGTGCAGCCGGTTCCGGCCCGACTCCGAGCGGAGCCGCATCAACGCGGTCGCCGCGACCTGTCCGGTCCGCACCCGGGCCAGCCCGCTGCTGGCCGACCTGCTTGCCGCCACGCTTAACGTCGCCTGTCCATGAAAATCTAACAGTTGATGTTCGATTTTCATGGTATGCTGCGACTGTGATCCCTCGACCTCACGAGATCGCTGCCTTGCGGGCAGCGCTTCAACGATCCCCGGTGGTGCTGCTGACCGGGCCCCGCCAAGCCGGGAAATCGACTCTCGCGCGCGCGGTCGCGGACGTTCCGCCCTCGAACGTGTTCGACCTGGAGGACCCGCGGGATCTGGCCCGGCTGGGGGAACCGACGCTGAGCCTTCCCGGGCTGGCCGGCACGGTGATCATCGACGAAGCGCAGCGGCGACAGGATCTGTTCCCGATCCTGCGGGTTCTCGCCGATGCCGACGACCGGCCCGGCCGATTCCTGGTGCTCGGCAGCGCCTCGCCCGACCTGGTCGGCCTGGCGTCGGAGTCCCTGGCGGGCCGGGTGGCGCTGGTCGAGATCGCAGGGTTCCGCGTCTCCGACGTCGGGACGGCCCGGACGGACGACCTGTGGATGCGAGGAGGACTCCCGAGGTCCTATCTGGCCGACGGGGAAGAGAACTCGGCCGCTTGGCGCGACGACTACATCAGCACGTTCCTCGAGCGCGACCTCGGCAATCTCGGCGTACGGATTCCGGCCACGACGATGCGCAGGTTCTGGACCATGCTCGCCCACTTTCACGCACAGACCTGGAACGGCGCGGAGTTGGCCCGGGCAATCGGGGTGTCTGAGCCCACCGTGCGCCGATACCTGGACGCCCTTACGGACGCTCTGGTCGTCCGCCAATTGCAGCCGTGGTTCGCGAACATCTCCAAGCGCCAGGTCAGGTCACCCAAGGTCTATGTCCGGGACAGCGGGCTGCTGCACCGTCTACTCGGTATCGCAGACGCGGGCGCCCTGTGGGGGCATCCCAAAGTGGGGGCAAGCTGGGAGGGTTTCGTTCTGGAACAACTGCTGGCCATGGAGGTGCGAGATCCCTGGTTCTGGTCAACACACGGCGGAGCGGAGCTCGACCTGCTGGTCGAGGTCGGTGGCGCCCGGGTCGGGGTTGAGATCAAGCGGACCGATCAACCGCGGTTGACGCCGTCCATCCGCCATGCTCGGGTGGATCTGAACCTGGACCGGTTGGTGGTCGTGCACGCTGGTGAGAGCCGATTCGTTCTCGGTGACGGCGTCGAGGCCATCGGAGCGCGGCTGTTGTTCGAACTGGGCCCCGCGGTGCTGGCCGGCTCTGCCTGACGCCCGGTCAGGTGGGGGATCAGGCGATCGACGGCGGCTCGGCTGCCGCCGCCAGCAACGGCTCCCCGTCGAACTCCATCACCGTGTAGGGCAGGTTCTGCTCGGGGTAGATCGCGTCTGCCGTGATCAGCGCGAGCGCGGCGACGTGGCCGGCGCCCGGGGCGAGGTCGGCGAGCTGGACGTGCTTGATCTCCGGCCCGCCGGCCCAGGCCACCAGGGCGGGATCGGCGTCGGACGCACTCACCACCAGATCGGCCAGCGGGACCGACAGCCCGTCGCCGGTGGCCTTGAGCAGGGCCTCCTTGCGCGCCCAGGTCAGGGTGACTGCGTGCGGCCACTCGGGCGAAGGGCGCTCGGAGAGCGCCGCCGACTCGGCCGGGGCCAGCGCCGCGACCCGGGTGGCCTCGTCGGCATCGCTCATCATCACCACGTCCAGCCCGACCGGAACCCGGGCCACCGCGACGCCCACCCGGGCGCCGGCGTAGGCGTAGGAGAAGGTGAACGGCGGATCGGTGTCCCACAGGGCCGGCTTGCCGTGGCCGTCGGCGCCGCAGAGCTTGCAGGTCGCCCGGATCGCCACGTCGTCGACGTAGCTGGGCGCGTAGGCGGCCAGCACGACCCGGGCCAGCACGTGCGCGGAGGCGAAGCGGTCCCGGTCGGCGGCCCGGCGCAGCGCGGAGTGCCGGGTGGACTCGATCGGGTCGAGGAAGTCGAGGAGTTCCGCCGCGCGGGGCCGCGCGTGCGCCCACCAGACGTGGACCTCGTCGGTAGGCAACCGCAGCGGCTCGGGGAAGGTCACGGGTCGAGCTTAAGGCTTCCCGATCTGATGGGTCGTCAGGCTCCATCGAGGTCGAACATCTCGCTGACCGTCACGAATTCGTAGCCGAGCTTGTGGGCCCCGGCCAGGATCCCTGGGATCGCGGCCATGCCAACCTTGCGTTTGGTCAGCCCGGCGTCGTGGGCGAGCACCACGGTGCCGGGGCGCAGGTGGTCGAGCACGTAGGCCGCGTTGCCGGCGGCGTCGAACTGGTCCTCGAGCAGGCGCATGTCCCAGAGCACGACCTTCTGCCCGGTCTGCGCGGCGTACTGCAGCAGCTGGCCGTTGACCCGCCCGAACGGGGGCCGGATCACGGCGGTCGGGGACCCGGTCAGGTCGGCGACCAGCTCGTCGGTCCGGGAGAGCTCGCGCTTGCACCGGTCGTACTCGTGCAGGCTCAGGTCGGTGTGGTTCCAGGTGTGGTTGGCCACCTCGTGGCCGTCGTTGTGCTGGCGGCGCACCAGGTCCCGGAACTGCGCGGCGTTGCGGCCGACCACGGCGAAGGTGGCCCGGGCCTTGGCCTCGCGAAGCTCATCGAGCAGGCGCTCGGTGTGCTCCGCGCTGGGGCCGTCGTCGAAGGTCAGCGCGATCACCTTGCGGTCGGTCCTGGCCCGCCAGAGCACGTTGATGCTGGTCGCGCTGGACAACGTGGCGACCGTCGCACCGTCACCGCGGCGGCGGGCGCTCGCGGTGTCGCTGTAGTGCTCCACCCCGACCGCGGTACCGGCGATCGCGCCCGCGCCGAGGGTGCCGGCGACGCCGGCGCCGGCCATGCGCAGGAACGAGCGGCGCGAGGCGGCGCCGGCCTCTTCGTGTGCGCCGAGATCCTGGGACTCCTCGGCAGGGGTGTCCATGATCGACATGGTGAGGCAGCACGCCGTTGCCTGGAACGGGATTGCGCCAATTGCTCGGTCCGTTACGTGCGGCCAGACCGACGCAGCGTCAGAAAGTCCGCGACAGACCGGGCAATTGCCTCATCCGCGACGTCCCCGCCCGCGAACAGGTGGCGGTACAGCAGCGGTCCGGCGAGGGCACCGATCGCCTCGTCGAGGTCGAGGTCGGTCACCAGCTCGCCGCGCGCGACGGCGTCGGTGAGGATCTGGCGCACGGTCGCGGTGCCGTGCTTGACGGCCGCTTGCTTCACCGGGACGAGCTCGGGCTCCCAGAAGCACCGGTCGGTCAGCGCCACCACGACCTTGTCGAAGCCGTTCTCCGTGAACTCCCGCCGCAAGGTCTCCAGCTCGGTGCAGAGGTCGCGGCGCAGATCACCGGTCGGGACGGTGTGGACCCGGGTGGCCTCGGCGGTGCAGATGTCCTGCAGCAGGGCGATCCGGTCCGGCCAGTGCCGGTAGACGGTGGCCCGGCCGATCCCCGCGACCTCGGCGACGCGGGCCTGGCTCAGGGCATCCCAACCCTCGTTCAGCAGGATTTCCCGACCGGCCCACAGGGCGCGCTGTCGGGTCCGTTCGACCCGGGGAGACACGTATCCCGCAGGCGGGCTCGATCTGGTGATCGACCTCACGTGACAGGCAGCCCCTCGGATTGAGATACTGCGTCTCATTGTACAACGAGACGTAGCGTCTCATTGAGGGGCGGCCAGGTGAAGGTGCCGAGCCCACCACGGCACGCCCGCCCGCGCGAGCCGAGCCTTCCGCCGGCCGGTGTGGATTCGACGATCTCGGCGACAGGCAAGGCGCCGCGCAACTCCACGGTCAGTCTCACCGTGATCCACGGCTTCGTCGGCCTGGCCGGTGTGATCCCCGCGGGGCGCAAGGCGATCCAGGAGGTCGCCGCCTCGCTCCGGTCCGCCTTCGAGGCAGCCACCGGAGCGCCTGCTTGACCTCCGGCTCGCCGGGCTCGCGCCGGCCTGAGGCCCCGTGATTGACACCGGCCGCCCGCGCCGCGAATATTGAGATTCGCTGTATCTTTATCAAGGGAGCAGGCGTGGCCAAGTCCTGGCGGTTCACCTCCGAGCAGGAGGACTTCGCCGAGGCCGTGCGGGCGTTCTGCCGGCGCGAGGTCGGCACCAAGGAACAGCGCGACTCCTACACCCAGAACGGGCTGGAGTCGCACAGCCCGGAGCTGTACCGCAAGCTCGCGGCCACCGGCTACATCGGCGTCTCACTGCCCGAGGAACACGGCGGCAGCGGCGGCGGCCTGATCGAGCAGTTCCTGTTCTTCGAGGAGCTCTGGTACGGCATGGCGCCGGTGCACGGCGCCGGCACCTCACACACCTGCGCGGGCATCTACAAGCGTTTCGGCTCCGAGGCGCAGAAGAAGCGCGTGCTCGGCGGGATCACCGAGGGGACGCTGTTCTCGATCAGCATCTCCGAGCCCGGCGCCGGCTCCGACCTGTCCGGCATCTCCTGCAAGGCCGAGAAGGTCGACGGCGGCTGGCGCATCAACGGGCAGAAGACCTGGTGCTCGGACGCGCACTTCGCCGACGCGATCCTGGTGACCGTCCGCACCGACCGCGAGGACAACCCGCGCAAGGGCCTGTCCATGCTGGAGGTGCCGGCGGGCGCCCCCGGCGTCGACGTCCGCCCGATCTCGACGATGGGCGGCAAGGAGGTCAACGACATCTTCTTCACCGACGTCTTCATCGGCGAGGACGCGCTGGTCGGCGACCGCGGCGGCGCGTGGAACCAGCTGATGTCCGGGCTCAACGGCGAACGCCTGGTGTGTGCCGCGCAAGGCATCGGGATGGCGCAGCGGACCTTCGACGACCTGCTGGCCTACGTGAGCGTGCGCTCGCAGTTCGGCCAGACCATCGGCACCTTCCAGGCGGTGCGGCACCGGATCGCCACGCTGGCTCTGGAGTTGGAGGCGGCCCGCAGCCTGGCCTACGACACCGTGTATCAGGCCCACCACGGCCTCGGGGACCCGCAGGACCTGGTGCGCCTGACCTCCATGGCCAAGGTCAAGGTGACCGAGACCGCCAAGACGATCGCGCTCGAGGGCGTGCAGTTGATGGGTGGCTACGGCTACGCCACCGAGTACGAGATGGAGCGCCACCTGCGCGATGCCATCTCCCCGACCATCTACGCCGGCACGAACGAGATCCAGCGCGAGATCATCTCCTCCACCTACGGCCTGCGCTGACGAGTGGGACGAACGCCGGGCACCACGGGGGTGCCCGGCGTTCGCTTCTTCCCACCTGACGCGGTCAGCTGAAGGCGCCGACGAACTGGGGTGTGATGCCGGGGAAGACGGTCGCCAACTGACTGGTCGTCAGACCGGCCCGTTTGACCAGGTACTCGCCGAGCACGTTGCGGAAGTCGGTGGTGCCGGCCAGATCGCCCTGGTCGAGCTCGGCGTCGGCCAGGGTCGGCCACGTGCCGTGGACGGTGCTTCCGACCAGGCCGCCACCGGCCAGCAACACGGCGTTGCCGAAGCCGTGATCGACGCCGCCGCTACCGTTCTCCTCCACGCGCCGCCCGAACTCGCTCAACGTCACGACCGTGATCCGGTTGAAGGCGGTGCCGAGGTCGGTGGCGAACGCGGCAATGGCCGCGGCCACCTCGCCGGCCTTGGCGGCGAACTCGCCCTCGCCGGCGTTGCCCAGCCCGCTGTGCATGTCCCAGTCGCCGACGTCGACGGCGAGCGCCTGCAGGCCGACGTCCGCACGGATGAGCGCGGCGGCGTCGGCCAGGGCCCCGCCGAGGTGGCTGTTCTCCGGGTAGACCGCGCTGTTGCGCGGGCCGCCGTGGTTGGTGAGCACCGCGGCTGCGGTGTCGAGGGCATCCAGGGTCGTGGTGGCGGCGGCCGCGTACGGCAGGTCCGCGTTGCTGTACAGGGTGCGCAGCACCGTGGTGAGCCGCGGGCCGACCCAGTCGAGGGACTGGAGCTCGAAGGCCTCGAGCGAGTCCACGGCGAGGGCGTTGGACGGTCCGGAGAGCAGGCGCGGTGCGCCGCCGGAGCCGAGCGCGACGGCCTCGAAGGTGCTGCCTGTTCCGGCCACGCCGAGAACACGGTCCAGCCAGCCGGTGCGGATACTGGTGCCCGGCGCCGCCCGTTCGAGTTCGTCGGTGGCGGAGAAGTGACTGCGCGTCGAATCCGGAGAGCCGACCGCGTGGACGAAGGCGAGCTTTCCGCCGGCCCACAACGGCTGCAGCGGCGCGAGGGCGGGGTGCATCCCGAAGGTCCGGTTGCCGGTCGGGATGGCCGTGGCGGCCGGCACCGCGATGTTGGGCCGCTTGCGGGCGTAGTCGGCGTCGCCGATCGGCGGCACCAGGCTCAGCCCGTCCATCCCGCCGCGTAGGGAGATCACCAGCAGGATCGGTCCGGTATAGGGGTCGGCGGCGAAGGCGGCGCGGGCCGACAGCATCGGCGAGGCGGCGACGGCCGCACCGGTGACCCCGATCGCCTGCAGAACCGGCGCCGGGTCAACGACCCCGACTCGTGGCACTCTCGGCAGCTGCTCATCGGACACTCCAGTAGGGGCTGTCGAGGACGACGGCGACGAGCACGGGGAACAGCCAGGTCGTGTCGCCGTCCCGGATCCGGCCGTCCGCGCCGAGGAAGGCGACCATCGCGTTGCGGTGCGCGGTCGCGACCTGCTGACCGGGCAGCAGCGTCGCGATGAGCTTGTCGATGAGGGCGCCACGGCTCGCCGGGGTCGCGCCGTCGAGCAGGTGGTCGGCCAGGTCGGGCCAGATGACCCCTTCGTCCCACCACTGCCCCGTGGTCGCGATGTGCGCGTTCCAGCGGTACAACGTGCGTCCCGCGCCGCCCCAGGCGGACGCGACGTCGGGGTAGCCGTTCGGTGGCGCCCAGCCGAGGGGGGCGTTGCCGAGTTCATAGAGCATCCAGCGCAGACCGGCCACAGCACCGTCCGGATCCGCGGAGGCCGGGTTGGGTTCGACGCCGACCGCCCGCCAGGCCGCGACCAGGTCCTCGCCGGGCCGGCGGGTCTTCTGACCGGTGGAGGCGGCGAACTCCTCGGAGGCGAACAGCGCGCGCAGCACCGGGATGGTCGCGGTGTCGTTGTCGAGATAGACCTGGGCCAACCGGTCGACCAGCCCCTGCGGCGGGCTGTCGGAGACGAAGCGGACCGCGAGCTTGCGGGCGATCTGATGGGCCGTCGAGGCGTGCTTGGCCAGATAGGTGATCAGCGAGCGGGCGACGGTGAGGCCACCGGCCTTGGTGGTGTTGGGGTGGGACCAGCCCAGCGCCGAGACCGCGCCGACGTAGTGCCAGTTGGCGTTGAACCGGAACGTCCCGTAGTTCGCGACGGTGCCGCCGTTCCACGGGTCCCAGAGGGTCAGCCCGCTCAACGCCCGGGCGACGTCGACGATCTCGTCGTGGTCGTAGCCGGCGTTGACCCCGACGGTGTGCAGCTCCAGCAGCTCGCGGGCGTAGTTCTCGTTCGGGTCCGAACCGCGCGACTGGGCGTTGTTCAGATACATCAGCATCGCCGGGGAACTGACCGAGGCCTGCAGCATGTCCTCGAAGCGGCCGAGCGCGTTCGCGCGGATGACGTTCTTGTCGTCCCAGGACTTTCCCGACCAGACCTCGCTGCTCGGGCAGGTGATGTTGAGGTGGTTCGACCAGAACTCGACCATCACCTCGAACAGCTGCCGCTTCGACCACAGCTGGCGGGCCAGCGTGGCGCGGACGAGGTCCTCCATCGCCTCCCAGTGCCCGAAGTCCCCGGCGGCGACGACAGCCGGCGGGTCCGCGTCGGCCAGCGGCCAGCGCGCTAGCACTGGGGTCAACGCGAGGTCCGCGATGGCGATGGGATTGAGCTGCTGGTCCAGCCAGGCCTGCGCACCGCCGTCGTTGCTCACGTCGGCGAGCAGGCCGGGCGTGATGCCGAAGGTGGTGCGGCGCAGCAGGTGGACCGTGAAGGCGTCCGTGGCCGGTAGCGGCGTCGGAGTGGGCGTCGGAGTCGGCGTGGGAGTGGGCGTGGGGCTCGGCGTGGGGCTCGGCGTCGGCGTGGGAGTCGGTGCGGGCGTGGGGGTCGGGCTCGGTGTGGGCGTCGGCTTCTTCGCCTCCTCCGCGGCCTTCCTCCTGGCGATCCGGCGCCTGCGTGCGCGCCGCTGCTTGGGGGTCAGCTTCTTCGGCTTGAGCGTCACCGGGGTGGCGGCCTGCGCGGCCTCGGCATCGGTGCTGCCGGCGACGGTGGCGGCGCCCACCAACGCGGCCAGGGTGAGGACATTCCGCCGGTCCAGCATCGAGGTCATGCACTGGCTTCGGAGGACCAAAGTCCCTACTTGACGGTGGGCCGTCGCTTCGCCCGGTAGTCGCCGACTGTTCGTGTCGCGTCCGTAGGGTGGCGTTTCGTGCCCCGGTCGGGTGTCGCCGACGAACGGGCCCGAGCGGAGGAGATTCTCATGCGTGTACGTGCAGTGCTGATGGTGGGATGCCTCTCCACCCTGTCTGCTGGCCGCATCGGTCCCAGCTGAGGCCGCGGGTGGTGACGCCGCCCAGCTCTCGATCAGTAAGGCGGCAGCGAAAAGGCTCGGAAAGGCGGCCATTCTGACGCAGAGTGATCTGCCGAGCTTCGTGATGGAGATGGCCACCCGCGACGCGTCCGACGACGAGTTCGACGCGGCTCTGTACGAGTGCCTGGGAGTCAAGGCGCCCAAGTACGCCGCACGCAATCCGGGCAAGTCCTACAGCCCACCGGCGACCACGGTGTGCAGTTCTCGTTCGGAGGCGGTGAAGTCCGGGTCCGGACCCGGCGTCTCATGGCGGACGAAGTCCGCGTCGGCCGCACCGAGCGCCACCGAGGCACCGGACCACGCGGCGAGCTCGGCGGTCGCGCCCGCGTGGTCGTCGTGAAAGTGCGTCAGCACGATGCGGCGGAGTTCCTCGCGAGGCAGGCCGAGCTCGGACATCGCCGCCTGGATCGCGGGCGCACTGCCGGGCGGGCCGGAGTCGATCAGGATCGTCCCGGCCGCGTCGTGCCAGAGGTAGGCGTTGCTGATCCCCAAGGGCACCAGGTGCAGGGCGGGAACGACCTCGATCAGGTCCATGTGCCGAAAGCTAGCCGCGCGGCCAGGCCCCGGACCAGCGGGTTCGCTGCCGGCGTAGGTCCTCGAAGGCTGGAACGGCGAACGCCGGGTGCCCCGTGGACACCCGGCGTTCGACAGCTCTGGCGGAGAATCGGGGATTTGAACCCCGGAGGGGTTTCCCCCAACACGCTTTCCAAGTCTGGCCGGCGTTGTTCAGGACCATCCGCGAGCGTGTTCCAAGCGTGGGAGAACGCGATCCGGCCAACTGCGGACGGGCCCGGACGCAGGCGAATGAGACGGAAACTGAGACGGGATGGGTTGGGGTCCAACGCCACCGACGTTGCGCTTGGGTGCCCGTGCCCGCAACGGCGACCGGGCGCCGCCCCCCTTCCCCGACCGGGTGTGGTGACCTCGCGGCTGTCAGCCGGCGGACACCGAGGAGCCGGAGCCGGGCGGCCTGCGGTGTTTGTGCAGGTCAGTGGGGTCATCCGGCAGGAATGTGTGTCTGTTGTGGCGGGGTATGCACTGCGTTCATTGACAGATCCATTGACAGAGCCGGCCGCGCGCGAGCCTCAACCCGTATCGGTCGCCGCACCAAATTTCCGGTCTCAGCGCTCGATCGCAAGTTTCGTGTCTAGGGTCCGCGCCCGGCCACCCCAGTTCGCCACATTGCTCTGAGCTGGAGCGATATGTCCGCCACGATCCCTCGCGCTCCGCAACGATCCTTACGGTCCGGACGGGCGATGTGACATCGCCGTGACACCGAGCGTCGACCAGCCCAATCCGAGTCTGGCTGACAACCCACATGATCCGTAGTCTCGCGGAGGGGTCCCCCGGGGTCCGGAGATATTCATATGCCCAGGTCACAGCCTGGGCGGATACTGGCGGACCCGGTGGATACGTCCGCGTTGCTACACGCGTTGCTACACGCGCCCATGCGACGGCTCGACGTCAGGCGAGCGGTTGGCCGGTGAACGCGGACAGGTTCGACACCTCGCGCCTTCTAATCGCCGCGGACTTGAGCGAGCTGGACGTGGTGGCACTGATGATCGATGGGGTGCACTTCGCCGAGCACTGTTGCGTGGTGGCCCTGGGGATCGGTATCGATGGGACCAAGCACCCCCTCGCGCTGGTCGAGGGATCGACTGAGAACACCACCCTGGTCAGGGATCTGCTGGTCGGGCTGCGCGAGCGCTGTCTGGATGTCACCCGCCCGATCCTGGACGGCTGCACGGCGCTGCGCGCCGCCGTGGTCGAGGTGTTCGACCACCCCGTCATCCAGCGCTGCCAGGAGCACAAGATCCGCAACGTGCGCGACAAGCTCCCCGAGCGGCTGCGCAGCGTGGTGCAGAAGCGGATGCGGCGGGCCTACCATGCCGAGTCCGCCCTGACAGCCGAGGCCGCGCTGACCGCGTTGGCCGCCGAGCTGGACAAGACCCATCCCGGCGCGGCCGCGTCCCTGCGCGAGGGGATGGCCGAAACGCTGACGGTGCTGCGTTTGGACCTGCCGCCCACCTTGGCCCGCACGATGCGCTCGACCAACGCGATCGAGTCGATGATCTCCATCTGCCGGGACAAGTCGACCAACGCAAGTGGCTGTGCCAAGGCTCGAAGTGGCCCCACCCTGTCAGGGCCAGTCAAGAACTGGCGAGACGAACAGATGGCCCTGCGCTGGTGCGCCGCAGGCATGGTCGAGGCCGGCAAGCAGTTCCGCCGCATCAACGGACACCTGCACCTGCGCGACCTACGCGACACGCTCGACAGAGCACCGCAACTGTCGGTGCCAACCGTCATGATGAGACCGTCAACGTAGCCTGACGATCATCCGGGCCGCCGCCGAAGTTCCACGGAACTCGGGACAACCTCCGATCTGAGAACGGATGCGGGATCCTCTCGTGCTGCGAGGTCGGGACGGATGATGGCGGTGACGCTGTTGCTCGGCGGTGCGCTCGTGGCACCGCACGGAGCTGGGCGCTGGTCGGCGTCGCCGCCGCCATCGGCCCACCCCAACTGCCGGCCCGGCGTGCGTGCAGTTGAAGGAGGACCACGTCAGCGCGTTGCGCCCGGACGGTGGGACTGCGTCGGAGCCGACGATGCGGTAACGGCGAGCGTGCGACTGAATGAAACCCCAGCGAGCACTCCGTCGGCGGCCGGTGCTCGCGTGGTGATTCCCGTCGCTGAAGGAGGGGAGATCCGCACATAGTGGCTCGTCAAAGTTGAGCGGACAATGCTCTTGATGCCGCTGTTGCTGCCCGGTGTTTCCGGGTCGCGTGCAACCGTATCCGCCGGTGGCTGTTCTCCACGTTGCGGAACCCGCAAGCAGAGCGTTTCACCTGCTTGATCAGCGAGGTTGATGCCCTCGGTGCGGGCGTTGGTGATGCCGGTGTCGATGAACGCGGCGATCGCCGGCCACCAGGTCTCGACCGTGCTGGCCAGCGTGGTCAGCTCCTCGATCTCGGCGCGCGCGCACCAGCGGTAGAACGTGTAGAGCTTGGCGTGGATCTGGGACCGGTCAGCGCCGGTGCGGGCCAGGGCCAGCTCCCAGAAAGCCCAAATTTCGCCGCGAATACGCGGCGGACGGTCCGCCGCGTGTCGCACCACCCCGACCGACAAAGATCAGCCCCTTACCCATCGATGCAGGTCAGGTGTCTGACGACCCAGCTGGTGGCAGATCCAGGATTCGAACCGGGGAAGTTTTCGCGACGGATTTAACCTGACCAGTTTACATACAGACCTTCTCTATTATCGTCTCGAAGTACGCTGCTGATTTCTCGGGTGTAAGCGTAAGCACGGGGGGAAGAATAGCTATGGAGTCGGCAAAACGCCATGCCGGTTCGATTTTCGCCCGCACTTCCTCGGGCGTTCCGGTCAGCACGAAAGTGCTGGCCATCTCGTCTGAGACTAACGATGCAACTCCCTGATAATCTTGACGCTTGACCCCTTCTTGCATTGCTTTCGCCTCGGCGCCGTATCCGTGCGCTACGTAATACTTCTCATATTGCTCGACGCCAGCGTAGAAGGCGGTGCAACCGCGAGCGTCTTCAATAGATTGCTTACGGTCGTAGTTCGGTGTGGCATAAAACGCCAAACATACATGCAGATCAGACCGCTTTCGCCCCGCTCTTGTCAGCCCTCTCGCCACATGGCCCGGTACAGTCTCGGTAGCCCACGGGACTGACCAGACCGGATGGCCGATGAGTCCATCGCCAATCTCTGCCGCCATCTCGATCATCGGACCACCCACAGCTGGCAAATAGATCGGTATGTCGACCCGTAATGGCGGGGCCGAACCTTGGAATTCGCTCCAGTCGAAAGAGTAATACTTGCCCTTGAAAGTCTTCAGTTCACCGGTATGTGCTTTCTGAGTTACCAAACGGATCACATCAATTGTTTCTCTAAGGTGCTCCAGTGGCTTACCGTAACCCGGGCATCCGAATATGCCCTCGCTGAAAGAGCGAACCGTTGGGCCAAGGCCAAGCACGAATCGACCATCGCTAATTCGGTCGACATCTATCGCAGCCATGGCGGTCTCAAACGGACTTCGTGTAAAAGCAAGCGCTACCCAAGACATCAGTTGGAGCTTGCTTGTAGAAGTCGCGGCAGCAGTGAGCGAAATCCACGGAGGCCCGTATACCTGAAGTGCGAGAGTTCCGTAGAGGCCAGCGATCTCCTGTTGCCGGGCTTGTTCGGCGATGGTCGCTGCCGGCGCGACAGGAGCAACGGCGCCCCAGTACTTTCGCGGCTCGTTAGAGGGCACTCCATCTCCTTTGAACTTTCAATCGGAGGTGCGATGGCTCAAGACATTGAACGGGCGGTAGGAAGGCCTTGCCGGTGGGGACTCCAAGAGCTTCATTGGCCTGCTCCGCTGCGCGCACGTCAGCCGTGCGGTGCTACGCCCATCGTTCGCGGGTGAGACCGGCGTTACAATGGAGCTGACCACGAATACGGGCCCATCGATTTGTGGGCGGCTCCAACGGACGACGACCCTAGCCCGGCAGCAGGGCCCGGAGCAGCGGTCCGGGGTCGGCACCACGGTGCAGCAGGGTCGGCACGACGACCGGCTCGAGCCCGTGCCTGCGGACATCGTCCGCCCGGTCGGCGTCAGCCTGGTCCAGGACGAACCGCCGACAAAAGTCGCGGTAGAGGCCGGCCACGGCCGGGGCGTCGGCCGCCAGGCCGCGCGCGGCGAGCAGGGCCGCCCGGCTC